>CAIXBH010000001.1 GCA_903917615.1 uncultured Chloroflexota bacterium
GTCGGACGTGCCGACGTACACGTCCTTGCGCGTCGCGACGACGCTCGGGGCGCGGCCGGACACCTGCCTTCGCTCGAGGAACTCCGCGATCTGCATCGAGGCCTGGTCCGGCGTCAGCCCCGGGTCGGCGAGCCAGCCGTCGCCGAGGCGCGCCGCGCGCGCGATGGTGGCGCTCACGCTGCCGCCGATCCACACCTCGATCGGCTCCGGCGGCAACGGCGCGATGTGCGCGTCCTGGAACTGGAAGCGGTGGGTCGCGCTCACGGTCTCGCCCGCCCAGAGGCGACGGATAATGTCGAGGCCCTCCTCGAACAGCGAGGGGCGGAACCGGGCGTCGCGGCCCATCGCCGTGTACTGGAAGTCGGCACGGCCGACGGCAGCCTGGAGGACAAACGGCCCGCGCGCGATCGAGGCGAGCGTGGCGACATGCTCCGCGAGCAGCACCGGGTTCCACAGCGGGATCAGCGCGAGGATGCCCGCGGGCGCGTCGCCCCACTCCGCGAGCAGCCGGCCCATGATCGGCGTGTTCTGGTAGTAGCTCACCGGCGCGTTCGAGTGATGGTCCCCAACGAACAGGCCGTCGAGGCTCGAACCACGCGCGGCCGCCGCCTGCTCGATCATGAAGCGCGCACCGTCGCGCGGGTTCTCTACGGGGTAGGCGCTGCCGAGGGAAACGCTGACGCGCATGAGGGTCCTTTCAGCCTGACATCGGCCAGTCTACCGGCGCGCCGATGCTAGACTCCACGCGATCCTCGACCAGCCTGTGGAGGCCGCCCATGTGCCGATCCATCAAGCGCCTGCGCCCCGCGATGGGCAGCGACGAGGCTCCCGCCACGTCCGCGGACATCGAGGCGGCCGCGCTCCAGTTCGTGCGCAAGATCAGCGGCTTCCAGCGCCCCTCCGGCGCGAACGCCGAGGCCTTCAACGAGGCCGTCGAGGAGATCGCGCACATCTCGGAGCACCTGCTCGCGTCGCTCAACGTCGGCGGGCGCTCTTCGATGCCCGCGCACACGCACTAGCCGCGAGGCCCGCGAGCGCTTCGTCGGTCGAAGCCACCACCCCCACCCCAACCCTCCCCCGTCGAGGGGGAGGGGGAGGAAGCGGAGCACTGCTCCCGTCACTCAACGCCGGCGGACGCGCTCCCATCCCTGCACACACGCGCTGATACTGGTGGCGGGGGGCTGAGTGGCGCTTCGTCTGTTGAAGCCCCCCTCCCTCACCCCCCATAGAGAGGGAGGGGATCAGAGGCGGATCAGGCCTCGAGGCCAATCTCGCGCAGGAACGCGGCCGGCGTCGGGTCGCGGCCAAGGAAGTCGCGGACGAGGTCGGCGCCATCCCTCGTGCCACCCGCTTCGAGGATGATTCGCCGGTAGTCCGCGCCGACCGCTGCGGCATCAGCCGACTCGAAACGCGTGAACATGTCGTCGCCAAACACCTGCGACCACAGATAGCCGTAGTAGCCAGCGTCGTAGCCGAACAGGTGGCCGAAGCCCGCCTGGAAGTGCGTCCCCGCGGGGAAGGGGAAGCCGGCGATGCCGTGGAGCGCCTCCGCGATGGCGTCCGTGTCCTTCGTCCGCCCCTCGGCGTGATACGCCAGGTCGAGGCGCGCGTAGTAGATCTGGCGCAGGTAGTGCAGTCCGCTGCCGACGTGCTTCGCCGCAACCATCCGCGCAAGCAGGTCGGCGGGCAGCGGCGCACCCGTGGTGACATGCCGGGCGAACGTCGCGAGGACCTGCGGCTCCCAGCACCAGTGCTCGAGCATCTGCGACGGCGCCTCTACGAAGTCGCGCTCGACGGCGACGCCCGCGAAGCGAGAGTACGGCGCGCGCGTGAGCACCTCGTGCAGGATGTGGCCAAACTCGTGGAAGAGCGTCTCGACCTCGGAGTGGCGCAGAAGGCTGGGGCTGTCCGGACCGGGCTTGGTGAAGTTCGCGACCATCGCGGCGACGGCGCAGTCGTAGGTGCCGTCCGGCAGCCGCCGCCCGCCGCGCAGCGTGAAGGCGGCCGCGTGACCGTACTTGTCCGGTCGTGGGTGCAGGTCGAGGTAGAAGTGCCCGACGTGGTGACCGTCTGCGACGTCCTCGACCCGGTAGAGGTGCACGTCCTCGTGCCAGGCCCGCGTCTCCTCGATGCGCACGAAGCGCACGCCGACCAGTCGCTGATAGATGTCGAACATGCCGGCGAGCGTCGCGTCGAGGGGGAAGTACTCGGCGACGGCGAAGCCATCCACTTCGTACCGTTCGCGCATCACCCGCTGCTGGTAGTAGCGCCAGTCCCAGATCTCGAGGCGCGCCTCCGGATCTCCCAGATGCGCACGCTTTGACGCGGTCAACTCCGCGATGTCCGCGTCCGCCTTCACGCGGACACGCGCCTCGAGGTCCTCAAGGAACGCACGCACCGCCTCGGGCGTCTGCGCCATCTTCGTCTCGATGCTGTAGTGCGCCCACGACGGGTAGCCGAGCAGCTTCGCGATCTCGTCGCGCGCTGCGATGGCCTCCTCGAGGATCGGCACGTTCGTATCGACCGCGCGGTTCTCTGCCTTGATGAAGAGCGTCCGCCGAAGCACGCCGTCGTCGGCAGCCTCGATGAACGGAAAGAACTCCGGATAGTCGAGCGAGACGCGGTACCGCGTGCCCTCGTCGGTCTCGACCTGCGCGAGTCGGCCGATGTACGACTCCGGGAGGCCCGCGAGGTCCTCGCGCCTGAGCAGCAGCGCGTCGTCGTACTCGTCGAGGTGGCGGCCGAACTCCACTCCGAGCGCGACGAGGCGCTCGCGCAGCTCCTGTACGCGCCCCCGCGCGGCCCCATCGAGGTCGAGACCGTTGCGGCGGAAGTCGCGCAGGGTTCGCTCCAGCAGGCGCGCCTCGACGCCCTCGAGCGCGCGCGCCTCCGGGGTCTCGGCGAAGGCACGGATCCCGAGGTACACGTCCTCGCGGAAGCCGATGGCGGTCGACTCGAGGTGGAGCGCCTGCTCCACCTCGCGCGCCGCGTCGCGAAGCGCGGCATCGGCGGCCACGTTCGAGAGGAACCCGAACTGGCCGCCGGCAACCTGCATCCGGTCACGTACTTCGTCCAGCGGCAGAACGCTGTTGGCGAAGGTCCGTTCGCCTGCCGGAACCGCTACGAGCGCCGTCAGGATCTCCCGCACAGCCACGATCGCGGCATCGGCGCCCGCACGCACGGACTCCGGCGTCGCTCGGGTGAAGTCGAAGGGAGGCAGATTCGGGTCGGGTGAAGTCATGTGACCATCATCCCGCAACCGGAGGCCGCACGTCGCCTACCATCCCCTGCAGGAGATGCGATGCCGCGAGCACACTTCGGAATCCTCGTGCCGCAGGTACGAGCCGCCTGGGCGGAGACGCGCGACGCGGTTGTGGCGTACGAGGCGATGGGCTACGACTCCCTCTGGGTGAACGACCACATGTACGCCCCGCAGTCGCCAGACCGGCCGATCCTCGAGGCGTGGAGCACGCTCGCCGCCATCGCCGCGATCACCGACCGCATCGAGCTGGGCACGCTCGTGACCCCTGCAGGGCTCCGGAACGTGGGGCAACTGGCCAAGACGATCGCCACCGTCGACCGGATCGCCGGCGGCCGGGTGATCGCAGGCCTCGGCGCCGGCTGGGCCGAGCGCGAGTTCGAGGACTTCGGTGTGCCCTTCCTGGACGCCAGCGGACGCCTCGGACAGCTCCGCGAAGCGCTTCAGGTGCTCCCTCGCCTCTGGGGCGACGAGTACGGCGTGACATTCGAGGGTAAGCATGCGCACCTGCGCGGTGCGATGGTGGAACCGAAGCCCGTGCGCCGTGTGCCGATCCTCGTCGGCGGCGGCGGCGAGCAGGTGACCATGCGGCTGGCCGCACGCTACGCCGATGTGTGGAACAACCTGCCGGACGATCAGCCTCGGCTGGCCGAGAAGGTCGCCGTGCTCCGCCAGCACTGCGCCGAGGTCGGACGCGACCCGGCCGAGGTGGCCGTCTCCCAGACCTGCCTCGTGACCATCGCCGAGGACGAGGCCTCCGCGCGGCCGATGATCGAGCGGTCGGCGGAGCTCTTCAGCGCGACGATGGGCGACGCGCGTGGCCCGCTGGCCCTGTCGGGCACGCCCACGCAGGTCATCGCGCGCATCGAGGAGCACCTCAACGCGGGGTGCGCGATGTTCCACATCCAGTTCTTCGGTCGCGACCCCCGCGTGCCGGCCGCGCTCTTCGCGCGTACCGTGTTGCCCCACTTCCAGTAGCGACGATCCGTCAGCGGACTCCGAGGAGCGCGACCATGCCGAGCGACACCCTCCGCATCGACGTCAGCGAGGGCGTCGCGCTGCTGACGTTCAACCGCCCCGAGGTGATGAACGCCCTCAACCGCGAGCTCTTCGGAGCACTCACCGAGGCCCTCACGCAGGTCCGAGACGACGACGCGATTCGCGTCGCCGTGCTCACCGGGACCGGCCGCGCGTTCAGCGCCGGCATCGACATCAAGGAACGCGCCGAGACGGGCGCGGGCGCCGGCGGCCTCGGCGGCGGCGGCGCGCATGAGTTCTTTCCGGCCGCGCCGGGGGCGAGCCCCTACACCTTCGATCCTGGAAAGCCCGTGATCGCGGCGGTCAACGGCTTCTGCCTCGGCGGGGGCATGGAGATCGCGCTGGCGTGCGACCTGCGCATCGCGGGCGAGAGCGCGCGCTTCGGCCAGCCCGA
>CAIXBH010000002.1 GCA_903917615.1 uncultured Chloroflexota bacterium
CAGCAGGATCAGCGCGCCGCTCGGGGTAGCGGCGCGCTGTGCGGCACGGAGTGCCTCTTCCGCTCCGGGCGACTCGTCGTAGGCAACCAGGATCTTCATCGACGCGGCTCCAGAATCAGCAACTGTGGCCAGCGCGTGCGCGACCGCGTTCAGTATCGCCGAAGTCAATGTTGGGCGTGCGTCCACCTCGCGACGCTATTCGCGGCTGCCTCCTGAGCGGCTACAGCTGCGCCTTCCGCAGCCGACGAGCAGTCACCAGGCTCGAAGCCTGAGACCGGTGCTGGATGTGGAGCTTGGCGTAGATCTCCGAGACGTAGTTCTTGATGGTTTTCTCGCTCAGCGAGAGACGCTCGGCGATCTCACGGTTTGTCAGGCCGTCTCCGATCATCTCGAGGATGCGATCCTCCTGCGGCGAGAGCGCCTGAAACGGATCGTCGGCGGGGTGCAGCGCGCCGTTCCCACGCCGCACTCGGTCGAGGACGCGCGTTGTCAGTTGCGGATCCAGTAGCGAACCCCCGTGGCCCACGTCGAGCACCGCCTTCTGGATGCCCCGTGGGTCGAGGTCCTTGAGTACATAGCCCGAGGCGCCCGCAAGCACCGCCGAGAAGAGGGCGTCCTCGTCCGCCTGGGAGGTGAGGATGAGCACCTTGGTGGCGGGCTCGTGCTCCCGGATCCGCCGACACGCGTCGACGCCCGATCCATCCGGTAGTCGCAGGTCCATGACCACCACGTCTGGTTTGAGCCGATCCGCCTCGCGTACGGCCGCTTCGACCGATCCGGCTTCTCCGACGACGCAGAGCTCCTCGCGTCGCTCGAGGATGGTCTGCACCCCGCGTCGCACCAACTCGTGATCGTCGACGAGCAAGACGCGGATCGGATCGGGCAGCGAGGGATTCATGGCACACCTCAGGTTCGCGGCGCCGGGACGGCACGCCCCGACGCCGTGGCCTGATTGTTCTCGTGGGAAGCCTCCCCCTGAAGGGACTGAAGTCAGTATCCCGGGGGGCCTTTCCGACACGCGTCCCGCTTCGCCAAAGGGCCCCCGCAAGGCGGGACTTCTGGTGATGCGGCGGTAACGGCGGACGCGCACACTCAGGTCGAAGTCGTGAATCAGATAGTTGCGAGTCCGCTGTTCGACCGTGAGGAGTCGTCTATGTTTGGCAAGATCCTCGTCCCGCTCGACGCCGGGCAGGTGTCGGAGGAGGCGCTCCCAGTGGTGGCTGCGCTCGCCGGCGCCCTTGGGGATCCGGTCGCGGTCGTATCCGTCATCCCCGATCCCGGTGACCTGAACCCGCTCGTCAGCAAGTACGACGCCGTGCTTCACGACCTCGATGTGGGCCGGCGCGCCTATGCCTCCACGTATCTCGAGGGAGTGCGGGGCCGCCTCGAGGCGAAGGGCGTACACGTCGCGGCCGCGGTCCGTGCCGGCGACCCGGCCGCCGAGATCCTTGCGGCGGCCGCGGCCGATGGCGCAGGCCTGATTGCGATGGCCACGCACGGACGCAGTGGGCCGGAGCGCTGGTTCGTCGGGAGCGTCGCCGATCGTGTCGTGCACAGCGCGCCGATGCCGGTGCTGCTCGTGCGTCCAGGCGAGCGTCCGCATCCCGAGCAGGTGTCTGACATCATCGTCCCGCTCGACGGCTCACCCGTCGCGGAACGCGCACTCCCGGTCGCGATGCAGCTCGCGCAGGCGCTCTCGGCGCGCGTCACGCTGGTGCGCACTGTCGCGAGTGGCTGGCTCAACGCGGGCACCGACATGTACGGCGGCACCACCATGTCACCCGACGTGATCACGGTCATCGAAGACGATGCCCGTGCCTACCTCGAGGCGACGGCCGCGCGGCTACGCGGCGGCACTGTGGAGGTTCAGACATCATTCGCGCTCTTCCACGCGCCAGACCTGCAGATCGACGAGATCGCCGTGGACTGTCCAGCGCCGCTCGTGGTGATGACCAGTCACGGGCGGTCCGGTGTGGAACGAGCGCTCCTCGGCAGCGTGGCAGATCGAGTGGTGCGCAGTTCGACTGCGCCCGTGTTGGTCATCCGCGACGCCTAGGCACGGTGGCGCTGAGCGCCGGGAAGGGGACGGCCATGGCGTCCTTCATGCAGGCTATGACAGCGCGGATCATGCAGATGACGCGCGTGCTGACCTCCGTCGGGTTCGACCGGCGCGAGCCGGCGCAACCCGTGCAGCCGGAGGTCCGACAGAGTGAGTTGCCCCCGGAGCCCAGGTTGCATTTCGATCACCAGACCGAGATTCCGCCTGAGCAGATGCCGGGCGGCGGCGCGCCGCACCGCTAGCGGACGGTCGAGGTACCTCCGTCGCATGCGGATTGAGTCCTCCGCGTCGTCTGCGCGGCCTGCTGTTGAGTGTGCCTAGGTATGCCGACCACAGACGCGCTCCCCGCGATCCGTTCGGTGGGTCTCGCGAAGGAATACGCGGGCGGCGTCCGTGCGCTCCTCGACTTCAATCTCGAGGTGCCCCGCGGCGAGGTGTTCGGGCTGCTCGGGCAGAACGGCGCCGGCAAGACGACCTTGATCCGCATCCTGCTGGACATGATCCGTCCTACGGCCGGTCAGGCGGCGGTCATGGGCCTCGACACGCAGCGACGAGGGGTTGAGGCGCGCCGCCACATTGGCTACCTGCCCAGTTCGTTGCGGTTCCCGCCGGGCATGACCTCGACCGATCTGTTCGCATTCGTCGCGGGCGTCCGCTCCGTGCACCCGGATGCGGCGTATCTCGATTCGCTCGTGCGCCGCCTCGACCTGAATCCGGGCCGCCGGATCGACACGCTCTCACGCGGGAATCAGCAGAAAGTGGCGCTGATCGCCGCGCTGATGACGAAGCCCGATCTGCTCATCCTCGATGAGCCGACGAGCGGCCTCGATCCGCTGATGCAGGAGGTTGTGGACGAGATCGTGCGCGAGGTCGCCGCGGATGGTCGAACGGTGTTCTTCTCCTCGCACATCCTGCCGGAGGTGGAGGCGCTCTGCCACGAGGTCGCTGTGCTGCGCGCGGGAGCGCTTGTCGGTGTATTCGATCTCGCGGAGCAGCGCCGCCTTGCGCCGCGGCTTGTGACGGTCACCTTTGCGGCGCCAGCGGAGCCCGATGCGTTCGGCGCGCTCGAGGGCGTACGTGTCGTGGAGCAGGCGGGCGCACGCGTCGTCTTCGAGGTGACTGGGAACCTCGACGCGCTGGTGAAGCGCCTCGGTGCATTCTCGGTCGTCGATGTCGAGGCGCACGAGCCGTCGCTGGAGGATTTCTTCTTCGCGCTGTACGGCGCAACGCGGGAGGCGCCCGATCAAGCCAGGGCGGCCGCGCCGACAGGGGCCCCGCGATGACGGTGTTCTGGCTTTCCCTGCGCTCGTTCCGCACGCAGATCCTCGCGTACGGGATCGGTCTGGGCGCGTGGGCGGCCGCCGTCTGCTTCATCTTCACGACGCTGCAGGACACCCTGAGCAGCATCGACTATCCGCAGGCGATCCTCGACGCCTTCGGCGCGGGATCGACCGGCCTCGGCGACCCGCGAGGATACTTCAGCACGGAATTCTTCTCGCTCGCGCCGCTGGTCGTGGGCGCGTTCGTTGTGATCGCGTCCACGGGATGCCTCGCCGGGGAGGAAAGCAGGGGGACCATGGAGATGCTCGCGTCGTTGCCGTTGAGCAGGCTGCACCTGTTCGTCTGGAAGCCGCTCTCGGTCCTCGTGGCGACCATCCTCGTCCTCGCGCTGTCCTCGGCCGGCTGGGCGCTGGCGCTTCCGTTCGTCGAGGTGGGGCGCGATGTGACGGTGTGGATGCTGATCGGGGCGACGATGGCGCAGTTGCCGTTCCTCGCGCTGATCCTGGCGGTCGGCGTGCTCCTTGGTGCGCTCGCGCCGACGCGGGCGACGGCGGGCGCGTGGACCGCGGGTTTCCTCGTGGTCGCCTACCTGCTCGCGGCGATCGGTGCGATCTCCGACAGCGTCTCGGCGCTGAAGTACGCGAGCCCGTACTACTACGCGGACCTGACCGGCATCCTCATCGACGGCATCAAGCCGTGGCATCAGGTGCTGCTGGACTCGATCACCGTCGGCGTGGTGCTGGTCGGGGGCGTGGCGTTCAGCGGACGCGAGTTTGGCGCGGAGCGCTGGCAGTTCGGCGCGCTGCTGGGTCGGCGAGACGTACGGCAGGTCGCGTTGCCCGTGCCCGAGGCGGCGCGCGTCCTCTCCGTCGAGGCTCGGGGCGGCGACGGTGGGCGCATGCTCGCCATGCTCGGGCTCGGGCTACTCCTCCTCGCCGGGGGTGGGGGCGCCGTGTACGGCTACCGGTACCTCGCGACCGCACCGCGCGTGCTGGTGGTCGACGGTCGTGTCGATGCCCCGAGCGCCGTCGCGTACGCCCCCGCGAACGGCGTCATCAGCATCCTCACCGCGAGTGAGGGAGACGATGTTCAGCAGGGCGCCCCGGTCGGCTGGGTGGAGAGCAGCACGGATGACGCCACCTACCCGATCGTTGCGCCGATCAGCGGCCGCGTGACCAGGGTCGAGGTACGGGTGGGGCAGCTCGCGCTCGCGGGCACGCCGCTGTTGCTGATCAGTGACCTCGGGTCGTTGCGCGTATCACTCGACATCGATGAGGCGGATCTGCGGGACATCAGCGTCGGACAGCCCGTCGACGTCACCGTCACGGCGCTGGGGGCTGGACTCAGCACCCGGATCGCCTCGATCTCCGGCGTGCCGCGCGAGCCAGCACCGACGCGGGCGTCGCAGACCGCGAAGTACGAGGCGCGCTGCACGCTTCCCAACCCGGACCCTCGGCTGCGCGTCGGCATGCGGCTCAAGGGGCGGATCACGATCCCTCGGCGCTGAGAGGCGCACAATGAGAGCGGCTGGTCGCAGCGCCATCGCACGCGACCGCCGCGCGCCTCCGCCACGCGCCAATGGATGGAGTGCACATGGATCTCGGCAGCAGCATCTCGCTTGGACGCATCCGCGGGATCGCGGTCCGCGTGCACTGGTCGTGGATGCTCATCCTCGGGTTCCTGACCTGGTCGCTCGCGAAGGAACTCTTCCAGCCCGCGAATCCCGCCTGGTCACCCGTGCAGTCGTGGCTGGCCGCGTTCGCCGTGAGCCTGCTGTTCTTCGCGTCGATCCTGCTGCATGAGCTGGCACACTCGCTCGTGGCGCAGCGCAAGGGCATGGTCGTCCCGTCGATCACGCTGTTCGTCTTCGGCGGCGTCTCCGGCATGGCCGAGGAGATGCACAACGCCCGCGACGAGTTCCAGATCGCGATCGCAGGCCCCGCCACATCGTGGCTGCTCGCCGGCGTGTTCGGCGTTGCCGCCTACGTCCTCGGTGGCAACGGGTTCGGGGCGGGGATTGGCTATCTCGCGCTCAGCAACTTCGTCATGGGGCTCTTCAACCTCCTCCCCGGTTTCCCGCTCGACGGCGGTCGCGTCCTTCGCGCCGTCGTGTGGAGCCGGACGGGCGACATCACCTCCGCCACGCACGTCGCGACCCGGGCTGGCAAGACGATCGCGTTCGTCCTGATCGCGCTCGGCGTGATCGACACGCTCGCGTTCGGGCTCGGCAGCGGTCTCTGGTACGTGCTCATCGGTCTGTTCTTGCAGTCGGCAGCGAGTACGGCCGAGGCAGACTCGCGGGTGGAGCATGCGCTACAGGGTGTGCTCGTGCGCGACGTGATGCAGCCGCCGCCGGAACCGGTCGCCCCGGGCACGACGATTCAGCAACTGGTGGACTCGAGGATGCTCATGACAGGCGAGCGTGCGTTCCTCGTAAGCGCGCGAGCGGGCGATGCAGTTGTCGGCCTGATCAGCGCAACCGACATCGCCCGCATCCCTCGGGAGGAGTGGGCATCGACCGGCGTTGAAGCGGTCATGACGCCGTCAGATCGCGTGATCACGGTCGCAAGCGCGGCACCCGTCCTCGATGCGCTGCGACTGCTCACCGCCGGAAGCTTCCACGAACTGCCGGTTGTCGATAGCGGCACGCTCATGGGCGTGCTCACCGCCGCGGACCTGCTGCGTCAGATCGAAGTGCGCTCGCGGTTCCAATCGACGACCGCCGCAAAGCATCGCGCATCCGCGTAGCGGCCTTCACTCACTCGGTGGCGGCCCATGAGCGCGAGGCGCGCATGGCGAGCCAGGCGACGACCGCGGCAGCGATGACCCCGCCGCCAATCAGCCATGCCGTGCGGTCGAGGAATACCAGCATTGCGCCCGTCGTCACCAGGCCGAGCACTGGCGTGATCGGCCAGCGGCCGATGCTGGGCCCGGCACGCATGGGGCGCGGCGTGTTTGGCTGCGTCGCGCGGAGGCGCAGAACGGCGAGGTTCACGACGATGAACACGGCGTACACCGCGACATCAGTGACGGCCGCGATCAGTCCGAACTGCCCCGTAACGGCGAATCCGACGGTTCCCGCCAGGACTGCCAGGGCGGCGTACACCGGAGCGCCGGTCGGCGTGTAGACGTGACCGAGGATTGCCGGGAGGCTTCCGCGTCGCCCCATGTCGTATAGGAGACGCGAGGCGGCGGTAGCCACGAGCAGCGTCGTGTTCATGGTGGACGCCAGCGCGATCCACGCGACCACGTCCGCCGCTCGCCCGCCGGCCGCGTGCTCCATCGCCAACGCCAGCGGCAGGTTCGACGCCGCGAGCTCATGCCAGTCGACGAGACTGACGACCGCCACGCCGACGCCAAGGTAAAGCAGGGTCGAGATACCCAGCGCGAGCAGCAATGCCCGAGGAACCACGCGTTCCGGCTCGGTCGTCTCGTCGGAGAGCGTCACGACCTCGTCGAACCCGATGAATGCGAAGAACACGAGCGCGGCAGCGGAGAGCACACCCGCCGGCGTGCCATCGGTGAGTGACCGTTGCCCGATGTGCGGGACGCCGACGGCGATGACGAGCAGCAGTCCGGCCACCTGCGCGACGACGAGCCCGGTCGTGAGCCAGATCGATCGCCGCATGCCGCTGGTGATCACCAGGGTTAGCACCGCCAGCAGGCCGACTGCGCCCACTCGAAGATCGACAGCCACGAAATGCTGCAGGTAGTGCGCGAAGCCAAGCGATACCGCGGCGGCCGCGACGACGTTGCCTGCGACCATGAGGCATCCCGTGATGAACCCGGTGAACTCGTTGAACGCCTCGCGCGCGAATGCGTATTCCGCGCCTGCCGAGGGGAAGAGCCCGGCGAGTTCTGCGTAGCTGAGGCCTGTCAGCGCCGCGATGCACGCCGCCACGAGGAACGAGAGCCAGATGAGGCTCCCCGCGGTCGCGGCGGCCTGGCCGATGAGTACGTAGATGCCGGCACCTACGACGATACCCACACCGGAGATCGTGAGCTGCCACAGACCGAGTTCGCGCTTCAGTACATCGGGCAGCGGGCGATCGGGGGTTGAGCGCACGCGGCTACCTCGATGATGGCGGGCGGGGGGAGTCACTGCGCCGTCGCGTGCTGATCCTAGCCCGCGGAGCCGATCTCTGTGCCGCGTATGTGGCGGACCAGCCACGTGGCGATGAGCGGCAACCATTCCGGGCAGAACGCTGCCGCACCGATGAGGGGCACGACGCCGCGCAGGTGACCGTCCGCGAGATTCGCGTTGCCGAGGCGAAGCAGACGCAGACCGTGCTCGTGCCGGTAGTAGCGCCACCGTCCCCACCAGCTCACCTGCGCGAGCAACTCCGCGCTCGCGTCCGCATAACTGAGCTCAGGGAGGCCCTGGCTCCGGCGGCGCAGGTTCAACATCACGACCTCGGTCGCACCGACCACCGGTCGAGGTGCGCGATGTGTGAGCGAGTTTGGGTTGATCTCGCGGTACACGAGCGGCTGCGGGTCGACGATCATGTCGGTCACCGGCGCGAGGCGCACCGTCATCAGCGCGAGGTCCTCGCCGAGCAGGTGGTCTTCCGGGTACCCGCCGACCTGCTCCATGAGGTCGCGCCGGACGAGCCACGAGGAGTGGATGATGTAGATGACCTCGCCCGCGTCGCGCGCGCGTCGGTACTCCTCGATCGTCTCCGGGCCGCCGCGGCGGATACCGAGCGGACGTCCGGCGGCTGACACCCGCGATGCGTAGGAGCCCACGAGTCCTGCCGTCGGGTGCGCCCCCGCGAAGGCCAGTTGCCGCTCAAGCCGGCACTCGTGCGCGTAGTCGTCGGAGTCGAGGACCGCGATCCATTCGCCTCGTGCATGCTTTGTGCCGATGTTCCGCGCATGGGCGGCCCCGCCGTGGTCGGCCTCGATCACGCGGATGCGGGGGTCACGGGCGGCGAATGCGTGGGCGATCGCGACGCTCTGGTCTGTCGACCCGTCGTCGACGATCAGGAGCTCCCAGCGATCGAATGTCTGCGCGAGCACCGAATTCACGGCACGTTCGAGGTGATCCTGATCGTTGTAGACCGGCATCACCACCGAAACGACCGGGTCTGATTGGGTCACCGCACCCCCTGTGCCGAGAAATGTTAACCGGGGTTCTGGGGAGGCGGAACCGCGCGCGAGGGGGCGAACGTGGCTGATGGGCTCAGTCGCGCGTGTCGGCGGGGACCCGGCGCCGCCGATAGCGGAGGTACACCTCGTTCAGCTCGAGGTTTGGGATCGCCGACACCAGGTCGAAGGGGGCGACATCCGCCGCGCGCGCTGGATGCGTCCCCTGCAGGATGGTGCGAGGACTATCGCCTCCGACGAGCATTCCGCCGAGGGTCAGGAACAGTTCGTCGATCGCGTCGTGCTCGAAGAAGGCGCCGTTGATCGTTGCTCCACCCTCGACCAGCAGCATGCGCACGCCGTCAGCGTGAGCGCGCTGGAGGAGCTCAGGGATCTCGTGACCAGCCGGCAGCCGCACCACTGGGCGGCCCGTCGCTGCGATCGCTTCCGCGCGCTCCGCCGGCGCTGCGTCCGAGAGGAACACGACCGCCTCGAAGTCGCGGGCGGTGAAGAACGCGCGGTCGAGTGGGAGGTCACCGGAATGGCTGATGGTCGCCGAGATCGGCAGCGCGGGACGCCCCGCGGCCGCGCGTGCCGCCTCGAGTGCCGGGTCACTGAGGCGAGACGACAGTCCGCTCGCGCGCAGCGTGCTGGCGCCGCCAAGCACCATGTCCGCGTGGAAGCGGAGCTCACGCATCAGCCGCTGGTCGGCAGCAGAGCCCAGCCCACGCTCGTTCCCCTCGATGACCGTGCGCCCGTCGAGGCTCGCCACCATGTTCACGAGGACGTACGGGCGGTCCGTCGGCGGGGCGGGGAACGTCAGCGCGAGGTAGTCCGGCACGCTCCCGCGGGGTGGCCCGTCGTCTGTCGCTGCGCTCACGCGGGTGCTCCCTGGCGGTCACGGCCGCGACCTGCTCGACGGAATCGCTCCTCCACCATGGCACCGCCCCAGGCCGATGTCACGCCGACGCGCAACGGGGCAGTTGCAGGTGGAGGGTGGGTTGACAGAGTGTAAGCGAATACTTACATTTAACCCGTGGACACCACGCTGGCAGCAATCGTTGAGCCGCACCGCCGGGAGATTCTCCGGCTGGTGCAGCGTGAGGAGTTGCCGGCGGGGCGGATCGCCGCCCATTTCGCCGTCAGCCGGCCGGCCATTTCGCAGCACCTGCGGGTGCTGCGCGAGGCGGGCCTGCTGACCGAGCGGCGTGAGGGGACGAAGCGGCTCTATCGGGTGCGCCCTGAGGGGTTCGAGGACATCGCGACCTTCGTCGGGGAGTTCTGGGACGCGAGTCTCGCGCGGCTCAAGGCGGAGGCCGAACGGCAGGAACTCGCGCGACGCGCGCAGGAAGGCACGGACGCATGACGACCGCCAGCACCGCGACGCTCGATCGCGAGGTCCACATCGCCGCTCGTCCGGAGATCGTCTTCGAGTTGCTGACGGACGCCGAGCAGATGCTGCGGTGGCAAGGCATCGAGGCCGAACTGGAGCCGCGGCCGGGCGGGATCTACCGCGTCAAGTTGAACACCCTCGGCCAATCGGCCGTCGGGCGCTTTGTGGAGGTCGTGCCGTATTCGCGCATCGTCTTCACGTGGGGCTGGGATCCTCAGGTGTTCCCGATTCCCCCGGGCTCCACGACCGTGGAGATCACGCTGCAGGAGAACGGCGGGGGCACGATGCTGCACCTGCGGCATTCCGGGCTCCCCAACCAGCCAGAGGTGACCGGTTCGCACGGCGCCGGCTGGGATCACTACCTCGAGCGTCTCGCGTTGCTCGCAGCCGGTGGCGTGCTGCCCTTCGACCCATGGAGCGAAGGGCACATGGACAGCGGCTCGGACGCGGATTCGCGCTGAACGTGCGCCGGCGGCGCACACCACACGTGTCTAGTTGTTCTCGAAAGGAACTGATCTCATATGGCGAACTACCTGCTTGCGTACCGTGGTGGCGGGATGCCGGAGACCCCGGAGGCCCAGGCGAAGTCGATGGAGGCCTGGATGGCCTGGTTCGGCACCCTCGGCGCCGCGGTGGTCGACGGCGGCAACCCGGTGAGCACCGCGAAGCTCGTTGGCAGCAACGGCGCGGTGTCCGACGTCACCGATCCCTCGCCGATCAGCGGCTACAGCGTGCTCGCGGCGGACAGCCTCGACGCCGCCGTGAAGATGGCGCAGGGCTGCCCGATTCTCTCCGTCGGCGGAAGCGTCGAGGTCTGCGAGACGTTCAACGCGATGTAGGTCGCACGCTCGCGTTCGCGCACTGCGCGCACAGAGCACGAAGGGGCGGGCCGGAAACGGTCCGCCCCTTCGCATGTGTGGGATCAGGGGCAGCGGTCGAGGTAGCCCGACTTGCCGAGCATCTCGTCCACCCGCACCAACTTGAAGCCCCGCGTGTTGAGGCCGTCAATGATCGCGGGGAGCGCGCGGACCGTGGACGACCGGTCAATCTCGGTGCGTCCCTCTGCGCCGTCGTGCAGCAGGATGATCGAGCCGGGGCGTACCTCGTCCATGACCCGCGCCACCAGCGCGGCGGGATCCTGTGCAGTCCAGTCGTGGCCCGAGACATCCCATCCGATCATCGTCATCCCCGCGCGATGCACGGCAGCGCTCATGAACGGGGTGCGGATGCCGTACGGCGGCCGGAAGAGCCGCGGGCATGCGCCGATCGTCTGCTGGAACGTGGCCTGCGCGCGCTGCACCTCGTCATAGCGGACGTCAGTCATCGAGGGGTACGGGTGCGTCAACGAGTGATTGGCGAGCAGATGCCCGCGCTCGCGCAGTTCGCGTGCCAGCGGCGCCTGCGCGGCGAGCGAATCAGCCACGACGAAGAACGTTCCACGCACGCCGTGCGCCTCAAGGATCGCTGCGATCTCACGGGTGGTGTCACCGTTCAGGCCGTCATCGAAAGTCAGCGCCACCTCGTTGCTGGAGCGCGGCGCGTGCCCGAAGCCGAAGCCGAACCAGCCAGCATCCGGCCCAGTCACGAGGCACACGACGATGGCGACGACGGCGACCAGGCCCGCGAGGCCTGCCGTTGCGCGCTTCAGCCACGTCCACCGCGTGCGTCCCGGGTTCACGAGGCCCCTCGTGTGTCACAGGCGAGATCGGGCGCGGGGCTGATCGCGTAGTCGAGCGTGCCCGCTGCGCCGCGATAGGCGAGCGTCGCACGGTGCTCCTGGACGAGCGTTTCGAGGAGATGTAACTCGTTGGTGTAACTGCGCGCGATCCAGTCGGCGCTCACCAGCACACGATCGGCTCGCTTCTGCGCCAGGAAGCAACGGTAGGCGTCGGTGGACGCAAAGGAGTCGCGCCGGATGCTCTCGTCGAAGAACTCCTGCGCGAGGTGTCCGTCCGCCTCCATGATCTGCACCATGCCGTCCTCGTGGCTATTCGTCACCAGGATGCGATAGGTCGCCTCCGGCAGGACGCGCCCGTCCGCGATGTAGTCCGCGAAGCGCGGCGCCGAGCGTTCCCAGAGGTTCGAGGGTACCCGCGTGATCGCGTTGTTGTCCACGAGCACGACGCCGATCAGCAGCAGCGGCACATGCAGTCGAAGCGCCAGCGGCAGCGTGCGCTGGAGGAACCACGGCCACGCGAGGATCACCAGGCGTCGCATGGTCAGGTCGATCGGTTGGAGCAGCGAAGTCGCGCCCACGTGCTCCAGCAGGGGGGTGCGGACGAATGCCCAGATCGCCGGTGACGCCAGGACGGTCGCCGCGGCAAGCAGGACGACCCGCCGTACCGGCAGTCGGCGCTCGGCTTCGATCGCCACAAGCCCCGTGCAGCCCAGCGCCGCGATTCCCATGAGCGGGTGCGCGACGATCGCCCCCACAGCGAACGCCACACCTCGACGCGACTGGCCGCGGTCGAGGGCTGCGGCGGACCAGCACGCGAACGCGAAAGCCCAGTACGTCGGCAACTGGAACTGAGCGATGCCGCTCCAGAGCAGGGGGCTGAGCAACATCATCGCCGTGAGCAACGGGGACGTGGTCCGTGGCAGCCAGCGCCAGATTCCCGCTGCGAGGAACGCGACGCCGCCGACCATGCTCGCCGTCACCACCCAGTCGCCTAGCAGCGGACGCAGCAGTGCAGAGGGCAGCCACGGGATCACCGCGTAGGGGAAGGTGAAGGCACGCCCGGCCTCGAGGTCCGTCATGCGGAGGGGGATGCCATGTCCCGTGAAGAGGGCCTGCGCGATGAACCAGACGTGTGCGTACGACTGTGCGCTGTCGTTGCCCAGGTAGAACGGGTGAGACAGCACGATGCCCAGGAAGACTACGAACATCCCGAGCAGCACCACCGATGCCGCGACGCCCACCCGAGAGCGGTGTTGTGGCGCAACGTCTCGCCAGCAGGCATCGATGTACGCGCCCGGCAGCGCACGGAGCGTGCTCAGGAGGTCGAGGTCGCTCATCGAAACGCCGGGGCGGGGACGCCTCCGGTGAAGCACCGCCAAGGAACCGGGGCGGCGTTCACGCGTGTGCTCCGGCCGCTGACGGCAGATGCGTCGCGGCTTCATTGGCCAGCGGTGGCCGCTCGAAGATGAGCACCTCGATGTCGGAGGGCAGGGCTCGCGAGACGAAGGAGAACAGCCACAGCCCCGCGAAGAGTACGAGGCCCCGTGCACCGCGATGCGACGCCGCGATGCGCGCACGCAGCCCGTGCCGGGCTACCGCCGGCAACGGGAAGGATTCGATGAGGCGCAGCGGCGTGTGGCGACGCGCGAGCAACTCGAGGTTCCTCGGCGAGAAGTAACTCACGTGGGGCGAGGCGAATCCCTTTTGCCACAGCCGGGCGTACAGCCGGTCCGCGCCCGCGCGCGCCATGAGCGAGGCGATCCGGAAGGGCACGCCATCGCTGGAGGGGATTTTGATCGCAACGGTGCCGCCCGGTGCGAGCAGCGCCGCCACGGTCGCGAGCATCGTGCCCGGGCGAGGGAGGTGCTCGAACACGTCGTTGAACACGATCACGTCGAACGGGCCGCGGTCGGGGAGGTCGTCGGGAAAGAACCCGCTCACCACGTCGAAGCCGAGCGACCGGGCGAACTCGGCGTTTGCGAGCTCGGGCTCGATGCCCGTCACGGTCGCACCGCGCCGCCGGGCCGCCTCGAGGAACCAGCCCCGCGCCGATCCCACCTCGAGCAGGTGGGTTCCGGCGAGCGGGTGGACGGCATCCAGCCGGTCCAGGAGCCGTTCGAAGTTGAGGCGGCGCAGCTCCTCGATGCCGTCCACGCCGGTCCCGGCACCCGGGGTCAGGGCGGAGGCCAGGAAGCCGCAGCGGCCGCAGGACGAGACCCAACCGAGGAACAGGGTCGTGGGTGCGCCACAGACGTCACATGTCCGGTCTGCCGTCATACGCCCCTCGTCGCCCCCCGCGGCCGGTGCCGGGGGATCGGATGCTACAGGGCGCGCGTCCCGTGGACACGTCAGAACGGATGTGCTATATCGCCCGCATGATCGCGCTCCCGACAGTCAAGCCCGCAGAGCTGCAGCCGGTTCGGGCACGCACGATCCTGACGCCCACCGGTGGCTTCATCGAGGCCTTCACGCACTCGCTGAACCCGTACATGGGCTGCGCCTTCGGTGCGGGGGGCTGCGGGGCCTATTGCTACGTGGCAGAGCTGCCCATCGCACGCTGGGAACCACGGCCGTGGGGCACGTGGCTTCGAGCCAAGCGCAATGCCGCCGAAGTACTGCGGCGGGAGTTGCAGGAGCTCCCCGACCGGGCACGTGTGCGCGTGTTCATGAGCTCGGCGACCGATCCGTACCAGCCTGCCGAGCGCCGCGAGGGCATCACCCGCGCGGTGCTCGAGGTGTTCCGGGAATTGCCGATCGGGCTGCTCGTCGTGCAGACGCGGTCACCGATCGTCGGGCGCGACCTCGACCTCCTGTCGGAGATGCCCTTTGTCTGGCTCTCGATGACCGTCGAGACCGATGACGACCATGTGCGCCGAGCGCTGACGCCAACCTGCCCGAGCATCGAACGACGCCTTGCCACGATGCGCCGCGCACGCGCGTCCGGTGTGCGCGTCCAGGCGGCCGTCAGCCCCACGATGCCGCACGATCCTGCGCGTTTCGCCGGGCTGATCGAGGCCGCAGCGGACCGGGTCGTCGTCGACACGTTCTGCGGCGATGGTGCGGGCGGTCGTCGCACCGCTCGCCGCTCGCTTCCTCGACGCTTCGCGGAGCTCGGCTACGGCAACTGGCGGGACGCCTCGAGCGCGGCAGCGCTCCACGCGCGTCTTCGTGCGCAGATGGGCGCCGACCGTGTCGGCTGGTCGCGCGACGGCTTCAACGCCGTCGCGATCACCGCGCAGGCCGAGGCGAGCGTCCCGTGACGTGTTCTAATGCGGTCGCTCCGTCGTCCTCGCAGCCTGGCGTCGTTGTGTCGACATCGGAGGCGCGCTCGATTCTGACGCCCGCGTCTGGCTTCATGCAGCGGTATCGCTACACGCTGAATCCCTACGCCGGGTGCGCGTTTGGGTGCCCGTACTGCTATGCGCGGGCGTTCGTCTTCCGGGCGGCCGAGGAGGAGTCGTGGGGACGCTGGGTCACCGCGAAGCGGAACGCCATCGAACTGGTCGCTGCTGCCTGCCGCAGCGGTGACCTTGCCGATGGCGACGCGGTCTACCTCTCGAGCGTCACCGACCCGTACCAGCCGATTGAGCGCCGGCTCCGCCTCACGCGCGGCATCCTCGAGGCGATCCTCACCGCCGGCGTCCAGCCGCGGCTGACCGTGCAGACGCGCAGCCCCCTCGTCGTGCGGGATGTCGACCTGCTCCGTCGTTTCGAGCACCTCCGCGTGAACGTCACCGTCAGCACGGATTCAGACGCCATCCGCCGGGAGTATGAGCCTCGCTGTCCGCCGATCACCGCGCGGTTTGGCGCCCTCGAGGCGCTGGCCCGGGCGGGTGTCCGCATCGGCGTGTCCGTCAGCCCGATGCTGCCGATCGAAGATCCGCGCGGGTTCGGCGCGCGGCTCGCGGCGCTGCGCGCGGACGAGTACGTCACGCAGTACCTGAAACCGCCTGCCCCGCGCTCTGCGGGCGGCACCTCGCGAGCGGTGCTCGACCGTCTGCGTGCGGACGGCTGGGGGCCCCGCGAGTATCGCCACGCCGCCACCGCGATCCGCGTCGCACTGGGCGAGGCGGGGCCGCTCCTCGAGGGGATGCAGGGATACGCGCCGGCTTGACCGGCCACGAGCCCTAGCGCGCGGCCATCGCCATCAGGCCGCGGACGTCCGCGGCCGCGTCGAGGTTGCGCGCCGCATCGAGCAGCGACTCGGTGCGGGCGGCACCGAACTCCGGCTCGACGAGGGCGCGGAATTTCGTGTCGAGTACGGCGTCCGTGAGCGGGTTCTGCGGCGAGCCGGAGGCGTGCTCGGTGTGCGTCGAGACCGTGCGGCCGTCCGTGAGCCTGATGCTGACGTAGGCCTCGTGCTCCGGGATCGCGGCGTCGACGGTCGCGGTGACCTTCGCGCGGACGGCGGCGATGACGGGGTCGAGGACGCGCGCGTCGGAGAACTGCGCGTCATGCCCCGCCCCGTCGACGAGCGCGGCCGCGGCGCAGTGCTGGAACGAGAACTTGCCCTCGAGCCCCCAGCGCGGGTTCGGCCGTCCCATCAACTCCGGGACGAGGGGGCACACCCGCAGCTCGATCGCCTCGACCTGATCGGGCGTCAGGTGATGCTCGTTGCGGAGCGCGATCACGCCGTCCTGGATGGGGTGCGACACGACGCCGTTGGCGTACGGCTTGAGGCCGTTCTGCAGCAGCTCCCACCGCGTGCCGAGGTCGCCGAGGAGCGCCTCCTCGCTGTGGCCGTTGGGCGACAGCACGGCCCAGAATCCGCGTCGTCCGCCGAGGATGTCCGGCGTCGCTGTGAGCCCGTTGCGGGCCAGCTCCGCGCCCTCCAGGCCGTCGCGTGCCGCCTGGGCCGGGTGCAGCGCCTTGCCATCGGTACCGAACATCTCGCGCACGCCCGCTGCCTGCGTCCCGCCGAGGCCGAGTGCGTGGCACATGCGTTCCACGTCCAGGCCGAACACACGTCCCGCGCCGGCCGCGGCGCCGAAGACCCCGGCAGTGCCGGTGATGTGCCAGCCGGCGTCGTAGTGCCACGGGTGCACGGACATCGCGACACGGCACGCGGCCTCCGCGCCGAGGGCGAACGCGGTCAGGGTGTCGCGTCCGGACGTGCCCTCGGACTCCGCGGCGGCGAGGACCGCCGGCCATACCGGCGCGCTCGGGTGCAGGATGGTCGGGAAGTGCGTGTCGTCGTAATCCTGCAGGTGCGCGAGGTAGCCGTTCAGGTGCGCTGCCCGCGAAGTGCTCGTGCGCACGTCGCTGCCGATCACGGTCGCGCGCGGGGCCGCGCCTTCGCCGCGCGCCCAATCGATGAGCAGCTTCGAGGGCGACTGCGGGGACGCCGAGATAGAGATCGCGAGCAGATTTACGAGCGTCCGCTTCGCCTCGTTCATGATGGCGTCGGGAATTTGCTGCGTGTTCACGACGAACTCGGCGAGGGTCTGAGTGGGGGGCATGCGGGTCCTCGATCGCTTTGGGGCTGGTGGTCGGCGGAGTATCCCATGCGAGGCGGGCAGCCTCGAACAGGCCCTACGGCATATAGCCCCCGCCGTTCAGGTGGATCGACTGGCCGGTGATGTAGCGGCCCTCGGGGCCGCACAGCATGCGCACCATCGCGGCAACCTCCTCGGGGCGCCCGAGGCGACCCACGGGCGGCGGCTGGTTGCGGCCCGCCGGCCGCGGCGGTGCGCCCGGGAGTCCGCGCACGGTGTCGATCAGGTTCGGGACGAGGCAGTTCGCGGTGATGCCCCGGCCCGCGAACTCGAGTGCGAGCGCCTTGGTCAGCGCGGCGATGCCTGCCTTCGCTGTGACCACGTGCGCCCGCTCCCGCGTCCCGGTGTGCCCGGTCATCCCACCGAGGTTCACGATGGTCCCGGCGCCCGCCTCCAGCATGTGCGGCACCGCGGCGCGCGTCGTGAGGAAGGCGCCGTCGAGGATCACGCTCAGCACCCAGCGCCACTCATCGAAGGTCATTTCCTCGAAGGCGGTCTCGGCGCGCACGCCCGCGTTGTTCACGAGGATATCGAGGCGTCCAAAGTGCCCGACGGTCGTGTCGACGAGGTTCGCGACGGCCGCCTCGTTGGTGAGGTCCGCGAGGCAGAGTGCGGCGGTGCCGCCGGCGGCCTCGATCATCGCGACGGTCTCCTCGGCCATGGCGCCCGAGGTGTTCGCGTGCACCATCACCTTCGCGCCACCCGCTGCGAGCGAGCGTGCGATCGCCCGCCCGATGTTGCGCGCCCCACCGGTGACCAGCGCGACCTTCCCGTCGAGTTCGTGTCCTTCGGTCATCCCGATGGTTTCCGCTGTCCGGTCCTCGGTCATCGCTCTGCGCCCTTCACGTATGCGCTGCTTCGGCACCGAACGGTAGCACCGCGCATCTGGCGTTACCGGCCGGACGTCCGTTCCTCGGTGGTGCGCACGAGGTCGCGCCACGGCTCGCCCAGGCCCGCCGCGGGGAGCGGAGGGAGCGGGGCGTACTCGACGCCCACGGAGGCGGCGAGCTGGACCGCCTGCGCTTCCGTCTCGGCCCAGACCTCGGCGCACCGTGCGCGCCACTCGGCGCCCGCGAGATGCACCACGCGCGTCTCGTATCCGGCGAGCCAATCGATCGCGGCCCGCGTGAGGGTCTCGACCCGCGCGTCCGCGTCCGCCGGCGGTGCGCCGAGGCATGCGTTGAGGTTGCCGAGGTCGTCGGCGGACTGGATGTGCGTGATCGCGGCGGGTGTGAATCGGAGGCGAGGGAAGAACAGCGCGCCGCCGCCGTCACCGAAGAACAGGCCGCCACTCCACGCCGCCGCGAAACGACCAGCGGTCAGTGATTCGACATAATACCGGCGATGCGATCGCGCGCCCGCGATCGCCCGCGATTCGAGGCCGCACGCGGCGAGGAGGTCGCCCACGGGGCTGCGGAGGTCCTGCCCCCAGAGCCAGCACTGCGCGTGGAGCAGCTCTGCAGCACGGTTGGTCATCGAGCATCCTCGTGCATGCGCGGGTCGGCGCGATCGTACGTCGCGACGCGCGTTGGCGATGGCCTCCGGCGAAGAGCAGAACGCCCCACCTCGACTGAGGTGGGGCGTTCGAGGATGGGCCGCGCGGGGGGCTACTCGCGGAACTTCGCCGCGTTGCGTCCGACGATCCGGCCCATCGCGAAGCACTCGCTGAGGTTGCCGCCCGCGGACGGGTACAGCATGCCGAACATCGAGCCGAACTCGCCGACGGCGTAGAGGCCGGGAATGGGCTCGCCGTCGACGTTCAGGACCTGGCCCTTCGGGTTGTGCTTCGCACCGCCCTGCGTGTTCGGGCCGCCCGGGAACACTGGCACGCCGAAGTAGGGGCCCTTGCCCAGCGGCAGCAGCTCCTCCGGCAGGCGATTGAACTCCGGATCGTGGCCGACGGTCGTGTAGCCGTTGTAGGTCTCGACCGTCTTCTCGAGCAGGTCACCCTCGATGCCGAGGTTCGCGCTGAGCTCCTTCAGCGTGTCGCCGGTCTTCACCCAGCCGCGCGCGAGCTCCTCCTTGTTACCGGAGCTCCATGCGTAGCGGCCCATGGAGCCGGTGATCCCGCCGCCGGCGGCAGCGAGCTTCGCGGAGTTCATTCGCTCCTCGTCGAAGATCCAGAAGCTCGGAATGCGTGGGTAGTCCAACTTCTGGCTGTCGAAGAGCGTGGTCTCGTAGTAGACCGTGTGTCCCTTGATCTTCTCGTTCGTGTACCGGCGTCCGTAGCGGTCGACGAGGATGTACGGCGTCGGGCGGACGCCGGTCATCCACGCGCTGATCGCGCTGGGGAACTCGGGGAACTTCATCACGAGGCGGGCCGACACGCAGTTCATGTGCCAGAGCTCCGCGCCGACGTCGATCGCCATGCGCACGCCGTCACCCGTGCACGCCTCGCTGCCAGTGAAGTAGCTCGGGAAGACGCGGAGGAAGTTGAGCTTCATCTTGTCGTCGAACTCGAAGCCGCCCATCGCCATGACGACGTTGCGGCCGGCGCGGATGTTGATCTCGCGTGGGTTCGCCTCGCCTGTGGTCGCGCGCACGCCAACGATCTCGCCCGTCATGTCCTGCAGCAGGCGTGAGGCGGCGGTCTCGTACATCACCTTGATGCGCGGGTTCTTCTCGATGAGCGCTTCGAAGGTGCGCATCATGCCGACGCCGGAGGCCTCGAAGCGGTAGCTCTCGAAGGTGTCGACGCCCTCGAAGGGGTGCTCAGCGCCGTCGCCCACCTTGGAGACGTTGAAGTTGCGGTCCTGCAGCCACTTGAGGTTCTGGAGTGCCTCGTCCGTGTACGCCTCGATCAGGTCGTCACCGGAGTAGCCGTCGGGCGTGGTGTAGCCCTTGCCGACGCGCGACATGGCCTGGAAGTAGGCGATGGTGCCCGCGCGGTCCGTCGGCTGGAGGTACACGCCCCCGGACATATGGCTGGTGGAGTAGTGGTTGCCCACCTCGGGCCCGTGGCCGAAGCGCTGCTTCTCGAGGATGAGGACGTTCGCGCCCTCGTCTGCCGCTGTCAGGGCGGCCATCGCGCCACCGGCGCCATATCCGATGATGACGATGTCGGCTTCGGTATCCCACTTCGTGTCGAGCGACAGCACGAGCGCCTCCTGTACAGCAACGCGTAGCGCGCCTCGGCGGGCTCGCGTCCTCAGGAAGGTGGACGTGATAGCCGGACCGCCAGCTGGCGCTCGCAGTTATAACAGGATGCGCCCGGCCCGGCACCCCACCGGGGTATCCCGTTGCCGTCCGGGTGGGCGGGGTGCGAGGAGTGGTCTCGGTCAGTCCCCGGTCATGCTCTGTCGGCCGTCCCCGAGGATCGTCGCAGCAGGTAGGCGTCCATGATCCAGCCCTTGCGGCTGCGCGCCTCCGTGCGTGCACGCGCGATTTCTTCGGCGACCTCGGCGAGCGGCCCGGAGACGAGTAACTCGTCCGGGGTGCCCACGTACGCGCCCCAGTAGATGTCCAGCCCTTCGTCGAGGACGTGCCGGAAGGCCGTGTCCCCATCGAGCAGCACTGCGACGTCATCCGCCTCCCGCGGCATCCCTGCAGTCAGCCGCCGGCCCGTGGTGATCTGCACGGCGCCGCCGACCTGGTTCAGCGTGATGGCGTGGCGCGCGGCGAGTGCCTGCAGGCTCGTGATGCCGGGAATGACCTCGACGGCGATGGGCACCGTACCGCGCGTGCGGACCCGGTCGACGACGCCGATCGTGCTGTCGTAGAGCGACGGGTCGCCCCACACGAGGAACGCGCCGACGCCGTCCTCGCCGACCTCGTCGCGGATCGCCGCCTCCCACGCGGCGGCGCGCGCCGCGTGCCACGCCTCGACGCTGGCGCGGTAGCCCGGCGCATCCTGTGGCACGCGGTCCCTCGCGGGGTCATCGATCTCGATGACGCGGTAGGGGTGCCCCTCGATGTAGCGTTCGCAGATCTCGCGGCGCATCCGCATGAGGTCGCCGGTCTCCTCGCGCTTGTCCATGACGAAGAACACGTCCGCGCGGTTGAGCGCCTTGATCGCCTGCACCGTGAGGTATTCGGGATCCCCCGCGCCGATCCCGATGATGAGCACCGTCCGCATCAAGGCCTCCAAGTCCGCCCGAGCGCTGCGCGGACCCCATGCTATCGTCGGGCCCCATGACGCGCGTTCTCGTCCTCGGTGGCACCGGCGACGCTCGCCGCCTCGCCGCACTGGCGACGCACGCGGGCCTCGACGTCGTGTCGTCGCTCGCGGGGCGCACGCGAGATCCGCTCCTTCCCGAGGGTGACGTGCGGATCGGCGGGTTCGGCGGTGTCGAGGGGCTCGCCGCCTACCTCGCGGACGAGCGCGTCGATCTCCTCGTGGACGCGACCCACCCCTACGCCGACGAGATCTCCGCCCACGCAGCCGATGCCGCGGATCGTGTCGGCGTGCCACGCCTGCGCCTCGACCGGCAGGCGTGGGAAGCGGTCGAGGGTGACCGCTGGACGCGTGTCGCGGGCGCCCACGAGGCCGCCGCGGTCTTGCCGCGCCTGGGTCGGCGCGCGTTCCTCGCGATGGGTCGTCAAGAACTGGGCGCCTTTGCCGGGCTCGACGCGATGTGGTGCCTGGCGCGGATGATCGAGCCGCCGGACGCGGATGCGGCGAGGCCGCACAACCTCGAGATCGTCTATGACCGTGGCCCCTTCACCGAGGCGGACGAATGCGCGCTCCTGCTCGATCGCGCGATCGACGTGCTCGTCACGCGGAACAGCGGCGGTGACGAGACCTACGCGAAGATCGCCGCCGCCCGCGCGCTGGGCATCGCCGTCGTGATGATCGAGCGCCCCGCGCAGGTGCCGGGAGAGGTCGTCCGCACGCCCGAGGGAGCGCTCGCGTGGCTGCTCGATCGCGCGGGCGTACGATCCTCGCGTGACTGAGGACGTAACGCTGGCCGACGTGGAGAGTGACGGCGCAGTCGATGCGTTCGAGCTCGATCCGCTTGCCTGCCCCGGGGTGTTCTACCCGACGCAGGCGCTGGACGGCGTGCTTTCCCGCATTCGCACTCCCGGCGGCCTGCTGACCGCGACGCAGGCGCGGGTGCTCGCCGACGTTGCCGAGGCATACGCGGGCGGCACGCTCACCGTGACGAACCGCGCGAACGTGCAGCTGCGCGCGCTCGATGAGCGACTGCCGGTCGAGGTGCTGCGACGGCTTCAGCGTGCCGGGCTGGCGAGCCACCAGCCTGCGGTCGATCACCTGCGCAACATCATGACATCGCCCACCGCGGGCCTCGATCCCGACGCACTGCTGGACACCCGCCCGCTGGTCCGCGTGCTCGACGCGTACCTCGAGGCGCATCCAGAGCTTGGCGTGCTCTCGGCGAAGTTCAGCATCGGCATCGACGGGGGCGAGCACGCCTCGATCGCCGCGCAGCCGAACGACGTGCTCTTCTCCGCGTTCCGGGACACGGCGCATGACGTGCGCTTCCGTGTGTATGTGCGCATCGGCAACGATCCCACCAGCGTCGTGGACCTCGGGCTCGCGCTCACTTCGGATCAGGTCGTGCCACTGACCGCGGCGCTTGCTGACGTCTACCTCACGAGGACGCCCGCAGACGGCACTCGACCGCGGCTCCGCCAGGTCCTCGCCGATCGTTCCGTCGACGCACTGCGGGCTGACATCGCGGGTCGTGTTCCGGGCCTCGCCCAGGCATCGCCGCGCGAATTCAATCCGCGTCCGCCGCACTCCCCGGTGGGCGTGCATGCGCAGGTGGACGACGGCGTTGTCTACGTGGGTCTTGCGCCGTTTCTCGGCGCGCTGACCTCGACGCAGTTGCGTGGTCTCGCCGACTTCGCGGAGCGGCTTGGCGGCGGCAGCCTGCGACTCTCGCCGTGGCGGAACGTTCTCGTGCCGGATGTGAGCGTCGCGGACGTCGAGGCGTTGCAGGCGGGGCTCGATGCGCTCGGGCTCGCAAGCCACGCCGAGGCGCTCGCGGCTGGCATCGTCGCCTGCGCCGGCCGCGCCGGCTGTGGCGCGGGCCTCGTCGATACCGTGCGCGATGCCCAGGCGCTGTCGGCGCGGCTCGAGGGTATGCCGCTCGCGGGGGCGCCAACGATCCACTTCACGGGCTGCGCGAAATGCTGCGCCCAGCGCCGGCCTGCGGACGTGACGCTCCTTGGGCGCGCGGGCGATATCGAGACGTACGACATCTTCGTTGCGGGTGAGGGCGATGCGCGCCTCGGCCGCCTCGTGCGGACGGCGGTCCCGGCAGCTGCCGTCGTCGACGCTGTCGCGGAGCTACTCGCCGAGGTCGGGCGCTAGCTTCGCGCCTCGCCGGTGGCGCGGTCCTCGGGGTAGTGGCGCGGCGTGTAGACCCAGGGCCCTTCGCCCGCGCGCGAATGCGCACGCAGGACGGTCCGTGTCTGCGATGAGCCGACGATCACCAACGTACGCATGTCCGCGTCCGCGGCGTTGAGCGCCTCGAGTGTCGTCACGCGCACCCCCTCGCCGTCACGCCCGACGTTGCGCGCGAGGACGACGGGTGTCGACGGCGCGCGATGCTCGAGCAGCAGCGCCTTCGCGCGGTCGACCTGCCACTGTCGCTGCGTCGAGGCAGGGTTGTAGAACACGATGACGAAGTCCGCGCGCGCCGCGGCCGCGATGCGCGCCTCGACGACCTCCCACGGCTTGAGGTTGTCGGACAGCGAGATCACGCAGAAGTCGTGCCCGAGCGGGGCGCCCGCCCTCGCTGCGGCCGCGAACATCGCCGAGATGCCGGGGGCGATGGTGACGTCGACGTCGCGCCACGCGGGCTGCGGATCGCGGTCGAGGATCTCGAACACCGCCGCAGCCATGCCGAAGACCCCTGGGTCACCGGAAGAGACGAGCGCGACCGTTCGTCCCTGCGCCGCCAGGTCGAGTGCAAAGCGGACGCGGTCGAGTTCCTCGCGGTTGTCGGAGGTGTGGCGCGTTTTGCCGGCGGCGGCAGGACCGAGGATGTCGCACAGGAGATCGACGTACGTCATGTACCCGACGAGGTCCGTGGCTTCCGCGACCAGCGCGGTCACCTCGGGCGACATCCACTCGGGCGCGCCCGGCCCGGTGCCGACGACGATCAGCCGGCCCCGCGGAACGGCCGTCACTCGGGTGTCCAGGCGCTGGGCACGACGATCATCGAGAAGTAGGGCACCGTGCTCGCGTCGACCTCGTGCAGTGGCAGCGTGCGCTCGTCCGATGTGGTCGCGCGCTCGATGTACCGGGCGCGCTCAACGAGGCCGAGTTCGCGCAGCACATCGCGGATCGCACCGAAGCGGCGCCCGACCTTGAGGATCACGGCGGCGTCGGCATCGCGCAGGCGCGTGCGCAGCGCCTCGATGGGCATCGTCGCCGGGATCACCGCGAACACATCGTTCCGGTAGGAGATCGGCACGCCGAGCGCAGCCGCGCCCGCTGTGATCGAGGAGATGCCCGGCACGATCTCGCAGCGGAATCGTGGCGCGAGGCGGGTGTAGAAGTACATGAACGTCCCGTAGAGGAGCGGATCGCCCTCGCACAGGACGGCGACGTTCCGGCCCGCCTCCAGGTGCACCGCGAGCTCCTCGGCAGCCGCGTCGTAGAACCGCTGCGCGGGGTTGGAGGACTCCGCAAGCGGGAACCGCAGTGGCACCTCCACCTGGCCTTCATGCAGGTAGGCCGCCACGATGCCACGCGCGATGCTGCGGCGGTCCTCGGCGGCCGGGAAGGCGACGACATCGGCCGCCTGGACGAGGCGCACCGCCTTCAGGGTCAGGAGTTCCGGGTCGCCCGGGCCGACACCGATGCCGTACAGGACTCCGGCGTCGCTCACGGGAGCAACGCCTCGCCGCGCAGGATCACCGGGCGGAAGCCGCGGAATCCGTCGGCGCGCACCAGCAGCGGCGTTGCCTCGAGCACGACACGCGCGACCTCGCCGTCTGCGCCGGGCATGGCACGCGTCCGCGCGGGGTTCTTCCGCGCGTACTCCTCGGCGAAGGCGGCGATCGCCTCGGCCTCCGGATGGAGCTCGATGCGTGCCTGGAGCATCACGGATCGGGGGGGCGCGCCCTCGCTACTCGGCCAGAAGAGGCTTACCAGCGGGTTCCGGCGGATGTGCTGGACCTTCTTCGAGGCGAGGCGCGTGATCATGCGCACGCGGAACCCGTCGTTCACACAGATCACCGGGCGCAGGTACGGCGCGCCCGCGGCCGTCGAGGTGACGAGGTACGGGTACACGGGCCGGCTGATGAACGCGAGGATCTCCTCGCGGAAGTCGAGCGCGTCGGACTGCTGCGTCATGATGCTCCACGCCCGTGTCCACGCGGGCGGCTGATCGGGTGACACAGGAGGCGGCGACCTGGCTTGCGGCCCTCGAGGTGTCTCGTGGAGCCGACCACAGTTGCGGGACAGCGCCGGAATCGCACCGGCTTCGCGCCCATCCGGTCCTCAGGCGAGGGTGTCGCTCGGGATGATACGCACCCCGCTCGCAGCGGCCAAACCCCTGTCAGGCTGGAGCGCTCAGTCGCGGTTGAGCCACCACACGCTCGCGTTCAGGTACCCGGCGAACGTGACCCAGGCGGCATAGGGCACCAGCAGCCACGCGGCAGCGCGGTCGAGTCGGGCGAACGAGCGGATGGTCGCGAGGATCGCGGCTAAAAGCGCGACCAGCGTGATGAGCGCCTCGAACGGGCGTCGCGCACCGAAGAACACGAATGACCACGCGGCATTCAGGGAGAGTTGCAGGAAGAACGGCTGCAGCGCGCCCGGCGCAGCCCCCGCGGGGCCGGCTGCGCGTGCCCTCGACGCGCGGTAGAGGGAGATGCCCATCAGCGCGTACAGGATCGTCCAGACAGGGCCGAAGACCCACGGCGGCGGGTTCAGTGATGCCTTCCGGAGCGGGGCGTACCAGCTCTTCACCGAGGACGCCGTCGCGACGCCCCCGATTGCTCCCGCGACCTGACAGAGCACGATTGCGCCGATGAGCCGGGGGATGTCGAGGCGGGGAGCGGGGCTGGTCCAGTCGCTGTGAGTAGTCATAACGACAATCCTAGGCGCTTCGGCTTCCCGGCGTGCGGATCGCCCGGCAAGGGTGGCTGGCTATCATGGGGCGCAGCGTGCTCGATCCGGCGATCGAGACGCGCGGAAGAGGTCTATCCGTGCCTGACACGCCCGAGCCCGGCCCGCTGCTGCGCTCGCTCGCGCCCGCACCCGCTGCGATCGAGCCGCTGAGCCTTGAGCGCATCGCCGCCGAAGCCGGCGAGTTGCCGTGGACTGGCGAGGTGCGCGAGATGGCGCTGCGCATCGCCTACGCGGTGGGCGACGCGTCCGTCCTGGCCGATTTCGTCTGCACGCCGGGCGCGATCGAGGCGGGCGTGGCGGCGCTGCGCGCGGGCGCGCCGATCGTGACAGACGTGCGGATGGTCGCGACGGGCATCGACGCGGCTCGCGCGGGCAGTCTGGGCGTGCGCGTGATCCCGGCGATCGCTGAGCCCGGCATCGCCGCCCCGGCGCGCGCCCGAGGTATCACCCAGTCCGCGCAGGCGATCCTCGCCCTGGGCGACCGCCTGAACGGGGCCGTCGTCGCGATTGGCAACGCGCCCACCGCGCTCCTCGCGCTCCTCGACCTCGTCGATGCGGGGCTCGTGCGGCCGGCGCTCGTCCTCGGCTTCCCGGTCGGCTACGTCGCCGCAGCGGAGTCGAAGGAGGAACTGCTGCAACGTGGCGTGCCGTACATTGCGATGCGCGGCCGTCGCGGCGGCACGCCGATGGCGGTCGCCGCCGCGAACACGCTGCTCCGGATTGCGACACAGGGCACGGGCATCGAGGCGCCGGCCGTACCGACGGCGGCGAGCACGTCGAGGATCACGGTCGTTGGCATCGGCGACGATGGGCTGGCCGGGCTCGGCGACCGCGCCCGCGCGCTGATCGCGGCGGCGCGCACGCTGTACGGCGGGGCGCGTCACCTCGAACTGGTGCGGGCGGCGGGCGTCCACGCGTCGCGGTTCGTTGACGTCGGCTCGCACTTCGCGGATGCGCTCGAAGAGCTCGTGACCGGCGCATGCGGCGAAGGCAGTGTCGTGCTCGCGTCGGGCGATCCCATGCTTTTCGGCATCGGGGCCACGCTTGCGCGTCGCCTGGGCGCCGAAGCGGCAACCCGCCTCGACGTGATCCCGCACTCCAGCAGCGCCGACCTCGCGTTCGCCACGCTCGGCGAACCCTCGCACGACGCGCTGGTGCTGAGCGCGCTTGCGCGGCCCCTGCGTCCCGTCCTCGCGGAGGCGATGGCTGCGCCGCGCTTCGCGGTGCTGCTCGACCCCGCGCACAACGCCTCGGTCGTCGCGCGCGCGCTTCTCGATGCGGGCATGGAGGACGCCGTCGCGGCGGTGTGCGAGCACCTGGGTGGCGCCTCGCAGCGCGTCGTCCGCGGCTCGCTTTCCTCGATCGCGGAAAGCACCTTCGATGCGCTCTCGGTGCTCGTGGTGCTCCGCGAGGCGGGCGAGGTCGCCCGATACCGCCGTTCCGCCATCCCCGAGGCGGAGTTCGCGCATCGGGCAGGGCAGATTACGAAGGCCGACGTGCGGGCGCTGGCGATCGCTGCCCTCGCGCTGCGACCGTCCGACACGCTCTGGGACGTCGGCGCCGGCTCCGGCTCCGTGGGCATCGAGGCCGCGCTGGCGCTGCCCCGTGGTGCCGTGTACGCGGTCGACCGCGATTCCGAAGCGGTCGCATTCGTCGAGGCGAATCGCGTGCGCTTTCGCACGCCGCAGGTGGAGGCGATCCTCGGCGCCGCGCCGGACGCGCTCGCGCCACTGCCGGACCCGGACGCGGTGTTCATCGGCGGCGGCGGCGCCTCGC
>CAIXBH010000003.1 GCA_903917615.1 uncultured Chloroflexota bacterium
CGCCCCGGAGACCGCGCTCGACTTCGTGCGCCGGCACTTCGGCGACTGGGGCCGGGGCACGCCTCGACCGTGGGTGCGCGACCTGAGCCGTGCCCGCGGCCCGCGCGTCGCGCTCCTCGAGAAAGACTCCGAGCAGGCGCACATCGCGATCGGCATGCGCGGCGTCTCCTCCTCGGACGACGACCGGTACGCCCTCGACCTGCTCTCGATCGTCCTCGGCGAGGGGATGTCCTCACGGCTCTTCGCGCGGCTGCGCGAGGAGCTTGGCCTTTGCTACGACATCCACTCCTTCATGTCGACGATGCTCGACACGGGGATGTTCGGCGTCTACGCCGGCGTCGACCCGGAGCACACGGTCGAGGCGGTGCGCGAGATCGGCCGGGAGCTCGCGAAGGTGCTGCGCCCGATCGAGGCCGCCGAGCTGGACCGCGCGAAGGCGGTCGCCCGCTCGCGCTCGATGCTGCGGCTAGAGGACACGCGCTCCGTCTCCGCGATGTACGGATCCCAGACGATCCTCGAACTCCCGCGTCGCCTGCCCGAGGAGGCGATGGCGATCACGGCCGCCGTGACGCTCGACGACGTGCAGCGCGTGGCCGAACGCATCATCAGCGAGGACGCGCTGCTGCTCAGCGTCGTCGGCCCGAAGGCGGACGGCGCGCTCGACGCGGCGCTGACGCTGGGCAACTAGGGCGATGACAGCCCAGCGCCCGGGGACCCGCCTCGATGGCCGCGCGGAGGCGGAGCGCCTGCTCGTCATCGCCCGCCGTGTCGAGAATGGGCGCTACCTCTTCGCGCGCTGGGCGGACTGGCCGCACCCGACGGTGATCTCGACGCTCCCGCCCGGCGAGGCTGAAGGGTTCGAGGCCGGCCTGGAGACGCTGCTCCTCGGCCGCTTCGGCGTGCACATCGCGCACCCGCCGATCCGTGGCAAGCGCCGCCTGCCCGTGCGCATGCCGCACCCGGCGGGCGGCGGCGAGGCGATGGGCTGGGTGCGTCCGGTGGCCGTGGAGGTGGCGGGCGAGCCGAGCGGCGCCGGCCCGATCGAGTCGGTCGACGCCCTGACGCTGGAGGAGGCGCTCGCGGGCCTCGTCACTGACCTCGAGTGCGAGGCGCTCCGCCTCGGCGCTGCGCTCCTCCCCTAGCGCCCGTCACCGGAGGCTCCCGTCAGGGAGAAACCGGAGCCCACCGCCCGTCGCTTCAGCGCTGTCCGGCGCGAGTGATTCCTCGCGCCTCCGCACCGAACGGCGAACGAAGCGCTCTGGCCCCCTCTCCCACTGCGTGGGAGAGGGCGGGGGGTGAGGCGCCACGCCGTCCGCATAGCGATGGTGCACATCTTCGAGGAGACGCGAGGGGCGGCCCACCCCCAGCCCCTCCCTGCGCGGGAGGGGAGTCAATCCAACGGAATGGGGACGCTCCGCGTCCCCAAACCCCTGGGGAACTGCGTTCCCTCAGCACTGTCCGGTGCGAGTGATTCCACGGTCTGGTCGGGGGCAGGGGGATGGGCACCCCCGTCAGTTCTCGACTTCACGACGCAGCACGGGAAACAACCGCGAAGCGCTCGAACGGGTCGAAGACCCTAGATCTTCTGCCAGAGGACGCGGCCGTCGTGCTCCTCGATGCGGCGCGCACGACCGTCCTCGACGAGGACGATGAGGTGCGACAGCGTCTCGCCGAGCGCAGCGCGACGCTTGAAGAACGTGAAGTCCTCGTACTTGCCGCTCCACGGCACCGTCGTCGACACGTCGGTGGCGTTCTTCGGGTGCTCGCCCAGTGCCTCCAGCACCTCGTCGAGGCGCAGGTCGTGGTGCTCGAGGATCTCGAGGCAGCGTGCCGGAAGGTCCTCGATCACCGCCTGGTGCGAGGGCAGTCCGCGCGCGGTGTCGAACTTCGCGATCTTCTCGAGCGAGGCGCGGTACTCGCGCAGCGGCGAGCGGCCGATCGTCTCGTCGTCCATGAACACGGAGACGTTCGGCGTGATGCGCGAGAGCACGTGGTCGCCGGTGAAGGTCAGCTTCAGGTTCGGCTCGTACACGCAGAGGTGCCCCGGCGTGTGCCCCGGCGTCCACACGGCGCGGAGCGACCAGTCGCCGAAGACGAACTCGTCGCCGTCGTCGAGGCGGACGTCCGGCTCGACGCGCGCGATGATCGAGGCCTGCTGCTCCGTGCGCTGCGCCGTGTCGCCCTTCGACGCGCTGAGTTCCTGGATCATCTCGCGCTCTTCGCGGCCGTAACGCTCGGGCCCCGCCTCGTCCTGGGTGTTCTCGGTCCACTCCAGGCCGTGCTTCGCGATCCATTCGCGCTGCAGCCGCTCGCCCTGCTCGCGCGTGCGGTGCTGCTGGAAGGGGAAGCGCTCGTTCCCCATCATGATGAGCTCGCAGCCCGGGGACTGCGCCTTGATCCAGCGGCTCATCCCCATGTGGTCGGGGTGCATGTGCGACGCGATGATGCGCTTCACGTCCTGCGGCGTGTGCCCGATCTCCGCGAGTTGCTCCGTGATCGCTTCGACTGCCCCACGCGTGCCGTAACCCGGGTCGAGGATCGCGATCCCCTCGGCCTTGTCCGCGCTCTCGAAGACGTACGACGTGGTCCACCCGGGACCGCCGGCCTCGATCGGGATGCTCAGACGATGCAGGCCGGGCGCGATCTCTTCCATGCGTACTCCTTCGAGCGAGCGGGCCGGCAGGCCGGTCCCGCGCAACGCCGTCAGTTATAACACTCGCTCACGAACAAGGGCGGCGGCAGGCCCATGCTAGAGTCCGGCGCGGGACACGCACGCTGCTCGCTCCCCAGCGCGGACGCCGTGCGCCGCGCTGACCGGGCGCCCGCGCAGCAAGAACGTCACCCTCGAACAATCGACGCGGTGCTGACGCCACACATCGAGGCCTCGGCCTAACGAAGGACAGAAGCGACATGAGCATGGCACGACGGGAGAACCGCGGCTGTCTGGCCGTTGCGGGCGGCGGCACGATGGGTGCGGACATCGCCGCGTCGTTCGCCGCCGCCGGCTGGGACATCGTCATCGCGAATCCCCGCGACCGCATGCGCGAGACACTCGTCCCGCGCTTCGCCGGAGCGCTGACTCGCCTCGGCGGGACGTTCGAGGAAGACCGGTTGCGCGTCTACGACACCGTTGCAGAGCTGCCGTGGGAGCAGGTTGACCTTCTGATCGAGGCCGGACCGGAGAACCTCGAGATCAAGCGGGGGCTGTTCGCCGAGATGGAACGGCTCGCGAAGCCGGAGACGCCGCTCTGCAGCAATTCGTCGGCGCTGCCGATCAGCGAGATCGGCGCCGGACTGCAGACGCAGCACCGGATGCTCGGCGCGCACTACTTCATGCCGGCACACCTCGTGCCCGGCGTCGAGATCGTGTGCTCAGAGCACACGGATCCGAGTGTCGCCGACCGCGTGGCCGCGATCATCGAATCGACCGGCAAGGTCGCGATCCGCGTGAAGCGCGACATCCCCGGCTTCCTCTGCAATCGCATCCAGCATGCGCTGGCCCGCGAGGCGATCGACCTCGTGGCGCGCGGCATCGCCACCGTCGAGGACATCGACCGGGCAGTGCGGTACGGCTTCGGCTTCCGCTACATCGCCGCCGGGCCGCTCCTGCAGAAGGATCATTCGGGTCTCGACATCCATGCTGCCGCAGCGGCGACGATCTACCCCGACCTGTGCAACGACACCACGCCGAGCGCGTACCTCACGGACCTCGTAGCAGGCGGCGCGATCGGCATGAAGGTCGGGCGCGGATTCTACGAATGGACGCCCGAGAGCACCGCTGAGGAGAAGCGCCGTTACGAGGATGCCCTCGGCCACGCGGCGGACTGGATCGCCGACGAGCTCACCGCGGTACGGGCCACGATGTAGTCTCCGCCACCGATCCGGCGACCAGCCGCGAGCCGGACAAAGCAGAAGGGCCGCCTCGCGGCGGCCCTTCTCGCAGACTAGAAGTCCATCCCGCCACCGGGCGGCATCGGCGGCGCCGGCGGCTCGGGAAGCTCGCCAACGGCGGCCTCCGTCGTCAGCAGCAGGCCGGCGACCGACACCGCGCTCTCGAGCGCGACGCGCGTCACCTTCACCGGGTCGATGATGCCCAGCGTGAACATGTCACCCATCGTGTCGTGCTCGGCGTCGTAGCCCATGTTGAGCTTCGCGTCGCGCACGGCGTTGATGATGACCGACGGCTCGCGACCGGCGTTCTCGACGATCTGGCGCAGCGGCGACTCCAGCGCGCGCTGGAGGATGCGAGCACCCGTCTTCTCGTCACCGTCGAGCGACTCGATGAGCGGCTCGAGCGCGGGCAGCGCGCGCAGGTAGGCGACGCCGCCACCGGCGACCACGCCCTCCTCGACCGCGGCGCGCGTGGCCGACAGCGCGTCCTCGACGCGGAACTTCTTCTCACGGACCTCGATCTCGGAAGCGCCACCGGCCTTGATGACCGCGACGCCGCCCGCGAGCGAGGCGAGCCGCTCCTGGAGCTTCTCGCGGTCGAAGTCGGACGCGGCGTCCTGGATCTGCGCGCGAATCTGGCGGATGCGGGCCTGCACGGCCTCGTCCGAACCGGCGCCCTCGACGATGGTCGTCATCGAGGCGTCGGAGACGATGCGGTGCGCGTGACCGAGGTCAGCGAGCTGCGTCTCGGAGAGCTTGCGGCCCATGTCCGCGGTGATGAACGTGCCGCCCGTGAGGACCGCGAGGTCAGCGAGCATCTCCTTGCGGCGGTCGCCGAACGAGGGGGCGCGGACGAACACCGGGTTCAGCAGGCCGCGCATCTTGTTCACGATCATCGTGGAGAGAGCGTCGCCGGTCAGGTCGTCGCAGAGCACGAAGAGGTTCTTCGAAACCTGCACGACCTTCTCGAGCAGCGGCAGGATCTCCTGCAGCGACTCGATGCGCGCGTCCGTGATCAGGATGTAGGGGTCGTCGAGGACGGCCTCCATGCGGTCGGGGTTGGTGACGAAGTACGGCGAGAGGTAGCCGTTGTCGATCTGCAGACCGTCGACGATCTCCACCTCGTAGTCGAGGCCGCGGCCGTCCTCGATCGTGATGACGCCGTCCTTGCCGACCTGCTCCATCACATCGGCGATGAGCTTGCCGACCTCGGCCTCGTTGGCGGAGATGGAGGCGACCGCCTGGATCGTCGCCTTGTCCTCGACCGGCACCGCGTTCTTGCGAAGCTCGGCGATGATGACGCCCATCGCCATGTCGAGGCCGCGCTTGAGGTACATCGCGTTTGCGCCGGCGGCGACGTTGCGCAGCCCCTCGTGGAAGATCGCCTGCGCCAGCACGGTCGCGGTCGTCGTGCCGTCGCCGGCGACGTCGTTGGTGCGGATCGCCACCTGCTTCACTAGCTGCGCGCCCATGTTGTGGAAGCGGTCCGGCAGGTCGATCTCGCGGGCGACGGTGACGCCGTCCTTCGTGATCACGGCGGGGCCGTAGTTCTTGTCGAGGACGACGTTCCGGCCGCGCGGGCCGAGCGTGACCTTGACCGCGTTCGCGAGGATGTCGACGCCGTGCCGCAGTTCGCGGCGCGCCTCATCCTCGAACCGAAGTTCCTTCGCGGGCATCTCTACCTCCGTGCTGCGCCGTCAGCGCGTGCGACACGCGTCACGCCGGGCAACCGTCTCGTATGCGCCAGCAGTGCGGGCCGCCGCCGGCCCGCTCGCGGCGCGCCGGACTACTTCTTCTTCGAGCCGCTCTTCGCGTCGGGCGCGTCCTCGAGACGAGCGAGCACGTCCTGGTAGCGAATCACGATGTAGTCGGTGGAGTCGACCGTGACTTCCTGGCCCGTGTACTTCTGGTACAGGATGCGGTCGCCCGTCTTGAGCGGGATCTCCTCCAGCTTGCCGTGGTCATCGACCTTGCCTGGGCCGACCGCGACCACGTGGCCGTGCTGCGGCGCCTCCTTGGCGGAGTCGGGGATCACGAGACCGGAGGTCGTGATCTCCTCCTGCTCGACCGGCTTCAATACGATGTGGTCGGTGAGCGGGACAACGTTCGTCGCCATGCACAGTCTCCTCTGCTGTTTCGTCGTACGAGGTACGGGTGTTGGTCTACGCGCCTTCGACCACGACGCCGCGTCGGATCGGTGGGCACGCGCGTCTTCTCGACGCCGGGCGGGATGTTAGCACTCTCCCCTACTGACTGCCAACCACCTTGCGGTGGGGCGTATGGCTGCCGCGATTGCGCTCCGCCGGCCCGTTAGTGCGCAGTGCCCAGCACCCTCACCCCAACCCCCTTCCGCAAGCGGGCGAGGAGGCCAGATCTCGCGAGGCGGCGGGGCCGCTCTCGCCTGCTCCCCTTCCCGCGAGGGAAGGGGCGGGGGGATGGGAGGAAATCCCCTTCCCTTCTCTCTCCCCCTCCCGCGCCGGGAGGGGGACGGGGGTGGGCCGCCCCTCGCATCTCCTCGACTTCCTGAGCGGCACCGCGAGGCGCCCGCCCTCGCACTCCTCGACATACACGAAAACAGGTAAGATGACGCCCATGGCTACCGAGTCATCAAGTTGGATCCCGGAAGACGTGCGCCGACTGCGCACCCACCTCGGTCTCTCGCAGGCCGAGCTCGCCGATCGCATCGGCACCCGCCAGCAGACGATCTCCGAGTGGGAGACCGGGGCGAGCGCCCCCCGGCGGATGTCACGGCGGCTCCTCCACCTCGTCGCGGAGGAGTCCGGCTACTACGCCGTGGCCGATGCGGCCGTGGCGCCCCACGAGGAACCGACACCGTGAGCCCGGGCGCCGAGACCGCACTCGCCGAAGAGGCCGCTGAGTACGTCGTCCCCACCGCGACGACCCACGTGCGAGAGGCCACGCTCACCGCCGCCTGGCTGCTCGGCCGCGTCCCGTCGTCGGCGCTGCCGCTCCCGGTGCTCCGCGCCGGCCGCGCCGGGCGCGGGCCCGGTCCCGACGTGCGCGAGGCGACGCTGCTCCTGCCGAGCGGCGTCACGCGGACGGGAGACGTCGAGGTCCACCTGCGCGCCTCCGACTTCGTCCGTCACGGGCACGCCGGCGACCCCGCGTACGGCAACGTCATCCTCCACCTCGTGTGGGAGGACGACCGTCCGGAACCGCAGCGCGGCACAGACACGCCGCACGCCGGAGGCGGCGCGCCGACGGTCGCCATCGCTGCGGCCTTCGCGCATGACCTCGCGCGCCTCGAGGCAGCCGTCGCGCGCGGCCCGGGCGGCGACGACGCGCACCTCGAGCCCTGCGCGGACGCGACCGCCAGGCTCGGCATCGACGAGGCTGGCGCGACGGTGCGACGTGAGGGGCAGCGCCGGCTCGCCGAGCGCGCATGGCGCGCCGGCCGGCTCGCGGATCGCCTCGACTGGGACGGGGCGTGGGACGAGTTGCTCGACCACGCATTGATCGCAACGGCAGGCCGCGTGCGCGAGTCGGACGAGCGCCGCGCCGAGTCTCGCGCGTGGATCGCGCAGCGGCTCGGCGTCGAGCCGCTCGCCGCGCTGGCCGACGTCGCGCGCGTCGGCTCAGCGGCGTTTCTCATCGAGGCCGTGCGGCCGCCGGGGATGGGCGCCGCACGTGCCGCCGAGATCGGGTGGAACGCGGCGCTGCCGCTGCTGATCGCGTACGCGGCGGCGTACGACGACCTCGACCTTGCGCGAGCCACCGCAGCGCTCGCGGCGGCGTGGCCGGCCCCGCGACCCTACGGACGCACGCGGACGCTTGCGCGGCTCGCCGGACCGGCGCCCGCGCGCAGCGGCGCGCTGTATGCGCAGGGACTGCTCCACCTGCAGGACGTGTGGTGCACGCGCGGAGGCTGCGGCGCGTGCCCGCTCTCCGCCCGCGCGGAAGAGTCTGCAAACTAGCGACGCGGCTCGGCTCCGCAGCGGCACGCCACCCTCCGGCCCCCTCCTGCTCGGGAGGGGGAGGAGGATGAGAGAAATCCGGAAGAGGGATTTCCTCCCATCCCCCAGCCCCTTCCCTCGCGGGAAGAGGAGCAGGCGAGCGTTCGCTTCGCTCACCTCGCGAGCCGCCTTGCCACTGGACGCGGGACGTCTCGAGGTCACGCGAGGGTCGGGTCGACCGAACATGTGCCGAATCAGGCGCGACGAACCGCAGACGTGGCAGCCACGAAGAGGTCGAAGACCTAGGCGAAGACGCGGCCCTGGCGGCGTGCGGTCGGGTGGATGTCGAGCGGGGTCTCGGGCGCGACCATCGCGTCGAGGTGTCGGAACGCGGCGGCGGCGATCATCGCGCCGTTGTCCGTGCAGAGCGCCGGCGGCGGGATGTGCACGGTGACCGGCGCGCGCTCGATCACGCGCTCGCGCAGGCGACGGTTTGCGGCGACGCCGCCCGCGACGAGCATCGACGCAACGCCGACGCGCGCGGCCGCCCGCGCGGCCTTCTGCGAGAGCACGTCCACCACGGACTCCTCGAACGCCCAGGCGATCTCCGCGGACGGCGGCACGATCGGCCCCTCCACCATGTGCAGGACGGCCGTCTTCAGACCGGAGAAGGAGAAGTCGTCAGTGGCGTTGAGCCACGCGCGCGGCAAGCGCAGCTTCCGCACGGTCGCGGTCGCCGCGAGCCGCGAGATGGGAGGGCCGCCGGGGTACGGCAGGTCGAGGAGGCGTGCGACCTTGTCGAACGCCTCACCCGCCGCGTCGTCGCGTGTGCCGCCCAGCCGCTCGAAGCGGCCGTGCTCCAGCATGAGCAACAGCTCGGTGTGGCCGCCGGACACGACGAGCGCGAGCGCGGGCAGCTCCGGCTCCTCGACGAACTCGCCGGACGCGGGCAGCAGCCAGTTCGCGCAGACGTGGCCCTCGATGTGATCGACGGGGATGAGCGGCAGCCCGCGCGCGTACGCGAGGGCGCGCGCGCCGTTCAGCCCGACGACGAGCGCGCCCGGCAGGCCTGGGCCAGCCGTGACCGCGATCGCGTCGAGGTCGTCCCAGCCGAGATTGGCCTCGACGAGCGTCTGCCGCACGACGGGGACCATCGCGCGCAGGTGTGCGCGCGCGGCGACCTCGGGCACGACGCCGCCCGTGACGGCGTGGAGGTCGGTCTGCGAGGCGACAACGTTCGAGAGGAGCCG
>CAIXBH010000004.1 GCA_903917615.1 uncultured Chloroflexota bacterium
CTCCGCGATCTCCGGCTGCGGGACCGACACGACTCGGCCGCTCAGTGGTTCGACGATCGCCGCGACTCGACGCGCCGCTTCGTCATTCACGCCGCCAACGATGTTCGGGAGCGACAGCAAGTCTTCGAGCGCGCGCCCTTCGAGGGTGCGCTCGGGGGAGTAGCCCACCCAGAAGTCGCGACCGTGCGTCAGACCGGTGCGGGTCACGAGCGTCGCCGCGATGCGCCGCGTCGTCCCGGGTGGCACCGTCGATCGAAGGACCAGGGTGACGCCGGGCCGCAGATACGCGGCGATACTCTCGACGACGTCATCGAGCGCCGACAGGTCCGCGCCGCCGCCCTCGCACATGGGCGTCCCGACAGCAACGACGAGCGCGTCGGCGCGTTCCAACAGTTCCTCGTATGAAACCGTGAAGCCGATCTGACTCGCAGACGAGCGGAGAATCTCTTCGACGCCCGGCTCGTAGATCGGGATGGGTGCGCCTTCGCTGAGGGCACGCACGCGGGCGACGTCGATGTCGAGCCCGGTGACCTCGTAGCCAACGGACGCGAACGCGGCGACGAGCGGAAGGCCGATGTACCCGAGGCCCACCACGCCCACGCGACCGCGGGATGCCGTCATCGCTCCACCGCCGTTCCGCGTGCGCACGAGCGCGCGTCCCGAGGCATGCCGGTCGCCCGATCCTGACGCGCGACGACGACCGCGTCGAGGGGTTCGAGGGCGTCGAATCTCGCGATCGGCTGACAGAATCCGATACGCTGGCGTTCGCGCGCAGGCGCAGGAGAAGCACATGGTCGATCGGGCGGTTCGTTCGGTCCCAGTGGGCGGGTTCAATCTGACGGAAGCGGCGAAGGCCGCGGTCATGCGCGTCCTCGATTCAGGTCGCCTCTCCTACGGCCCCGTCACGCGCGAGTTCGAGCAGGAGTTCGCGCGCCGTCACGGTCTGCGCTTCGCGGCCTTCTGCAACAGCGGCACCAGCGCGCTCCAGGTGGGGCTTCAGGCGCTCAAGATCCTCGGCGGATGGCACGACGGCGACGAGGTCATCGTTCCGGCCATCACCTTCGTCGCAACAGCGAACGTGGTGTTGCACAACAACCTCACCCCCGTGTTCGCGGACGTCGAGAGGCAGCACGTCAGCCTCGATCCCGAGCGGTTCGAGGCGGCCATCACTCCGCGCACCCGCGCAGTCATTCCGGTGCACCCCTTCGGCCAGCCGTGTGACATGGAGACGATCATGGAGATCGCCCGTCGTCACGACCTGCGCGTCCTCGAAGACTCATGCGAGACGATGTTCGCGCGCCTCAACGGCGTCTCAGTGGGCGCGTTCGGTGATGCCGCCGCGTTCTCGACGTTTGCCGCGCACGTCCTCGTCACCGGCGTCGGCGGTCTCGTCTGCTCGAACGACATCGAAGTTGCTCAGTTGTCGCGAAGCCTGCTCAACCACGGGCGCGACAGCAGCTACCTGTCCATCGACGACGACAACGGGGTGGGAGGGGCAGCGCTCCGCGAGGTGATGGCGCGCCGGTTCTCCTTCGAGCACGTCGGGCATTCGTTCCGTGCGACGGAGATGGAAGCCGCGCTCGGCGTAGCGCAGCTCGCGGACGCGGACGGGATGATCGCGAAGCGGCGGGCTATCGCGGGAGGCCTCACAGCCGGGCTCGAGGCATTCCGCGATCGCCTGCAACTCCCAACCGTGCGCTCAGACGCTGAGCATTCGTTCATGATGTATCCGATCGTGGTCGCGCCTTCGGTGCACCGCGACGACCTGACGTTCTACCTCGAGGAGCACGGCATCGAGACACGACCGCTGATGCCGCTCACGAACCAGCCGATCTATGAGCGGCTCTGGCCAGGCCTCGAGGATCGCTTTCCGGTCGCGCGGGAGATCAACCGTCGCGGCTTCTACATCGGCTCGCACCCCGCGATGGACGACGAAGATGTCGCTCACGTCGTGGCGACCGTCGGCGACTACTTCGCGCAGAAGCGGTAGGGGGCGCCCCATGCGGATCCTTGTGACAGGCATCACTGGCCAGGCCGGTTACTACCTCGCCCGGCGCGTACTCGAGGCCGGACACCAGGTGACCGGCACGACGCGCGACCTCGAGGCGCCGCAGGTGCAGGACACGCGCGCCGCCCTGCCCGGCGCACACATCGTGCGCCTGGACGTCTCCGATGCGGCGTGGGTGGCGCGGATCGTCGAGGAGACGCGGCCTGACCGCATCTATCACTTCGCCTCCGAGATCGTCGTGCCGCGTGTCTGGCGGGAACCGATTGCCGCCACGGAGACGAACGCCCTCGGCACGCTCGCGGTCCTTGAGGCCGCGCGTCTCCACGCACCGGAGGCGCGCGTGTACGTCGCGGGGTCGTCCGAGGCGTTCGGCCGACCTGCCGATCCGGCGATCGCGTTTCGCGAGGGGGCCGCGATGCGACCGGCGACGCTCTACGGCCTGACGAAGCTCTTCGCGCATCAGGCCGCGCGACTCTACCGCGAGCAATACGGGCTTCATGTCGTCTCAGGACTCGCGTTCAATCACGAGTCGCCATGGGGCGATCGCCAGAGCGTCGTCCAACACGTGGCGCGGTCGATCATCCTCATCGCCGAGGACCGCCACCCGCCCGTGCTCGAGATCGGCAACATCGAGGTGGAACGCGACTGGGGCTACACAGCGGAGTACGTGGAGGCGATGGAGTTGCTCCTGGAGGCCGAGACGCCCGAGGACGACATCATCGCAACGGGACAGAGCCGCCGCGTCCTCGACGTGGTCGAAGCCGCCGCGCAGGCCGCCGGCATCGCGATGCCGGAACTGCACGTGACCGCGGACCGCGCGCGCCCCGACGAGGTCGACCGCGTCGCCGCCGACCCGTCACGCATCGCGGAGCGCCTCGGCTGGCGCGCCCGCACCAAGGTCGAGGCACTGATGGGGCTCCTCGTGCGCGACCCGGAGTTCCGCGCGCGCACGCTGGCAAGCGCCACCTAGCGCCGCCGTATACTCACGGCGACGACGCAGGAGATCGAGGCCGGAGATGCCCGAATCGACTGACCACCTCGCCGCCCAGATCCTCGATCTCGTCCAGCGATACGGCGACCTGCGCGCCGAGGCGACCCCGTTCGAGCCGGGCGTTACGCCCGTTCCCGTGTCCGGCAAGGTAATCGAAGGCGTCGACCTTCGCGCGTCCGCGAGCGCAGATC
>CAIXBH010000005.1 GCA_903917615.1 uncultured Chloroflexota bacterium
GAGCAGCGTGCGCACGCCCCCGGGCACGTCGTAGCGGCACCGCATCAGCGGGCACCGCAAGCATGAAGCGAACAGGTCGCATCCCTCATCGCGGTACTCGATGTGCTCCGGCAGCGCGTCGCTGCGGATGGCACGCTCATGGCCGTCCGTGCGGAGCTCGCCCGCATCGCAGTCCTCCTCGTCGACCGCGATCGGCCGTCGCAGTTGTGTGGTCATCGCGTACCCCCTTCGGTCGTCTCCACATCGCGGGTCGAGACCTTCTGCCCGGACGGTTCTCGTCCGGAAGCGATGCGCGGCCCGCGGTCGTGTCGTGCCGCCTCGACCGTGAGTGCGAGGCTCATCAGGTAGTCGTCGTGGCCGCGCGCCGGGTCCACGTCGAAGCGCATCGAGCGGTCGTCCGGGTACGCGGCGCGTGCCCACGTCAGCTGACGACGACATGCGGCTGCTTCGGCGCTCCCGTCGGGGCGGTAGAGGCGCAGCCGCCCGGAGTGCGCCGCGGCGAGCAGGCCGAAGCCGAGGCGCGACTTCCGCTCGCCGCTGAACGTCACCGCTTCGAGCACATCGCCGGGGAGCCGCGCCGCGAGCAGATCCGCGATCGGTCCGCCAAGACCGGTCGCGTCAACGGCGACGCGACGCACGCGCCAGACCCGGCGGAGCCGGTCGGCGAGCGACGCGATCAGCGCGTCCGTCGCCGTGCCCTGCCACGCCTGGTGCTCGACGACCTCGATCGCCTGCGCGCCGCTCGCGTCTGCGACACCAAGACGCGCGATCGTGAGCACCGTCCAGTCGCGGTCCACGTTCGCGTCGCGATCGGTCCGCGGCGCGCCGCCGAGGTCGAGGCCGGCGACGTAGCGCTCACCCGCGCGCGGCGTGCGGAGCCGGTCGTGGTCCCCCTCGAGTTGCGCGAGCGTCGCGGCGTCGAACAGCCGGTCGGTTTCGTCGACGACTTCGAGGAGGTACTGCGTCCGAAACAGCGGGTGCCGTTCGCCGAGCCGTGTGCGCTCGGACTCCACGTAGCGCGCATACGCAGGGTTGTGGGCGGCGACGGCCTCCCAGTCGAAGCGGAAGTGCCGCCGCACACCGTCGCGGCGCTCGGCTTCGATGTGCGTGGCGGACGCCTGCGCGAGCAGCGAGCGTGGTCCCCACGGCGTGCCGTAGTAGACGACCGGCGCGTTCGTCGAGGCAGCCATCGGACGGAAGTCGCGGTCGAACTTGTCGACGTCGACGGCCTGCGCTTCATCGACTTCGAGCAGCAGGTCCGCCGTGTGCCCGACGACGTTCGCGCCGGGCTCCGCGCTGAGGAAGTGCGCATGTGCGCGGCCGCACTCGACCGTGTCGCCATGCGCGCGTACCGCACTCTGCCCTTGAGATCGGGCGAGGCCGGCGAGCGCAGCACGCGAGAGCAGTCGCTCTCGCGAGATGCGCGCCTGCGGGACGAGCGTCGGTGCGGCCTTCACGATCGCGCCGCCGCGCGTCGCGTGCGCGAGGAGCGTCACGAGTTCGACCTGTGCCGACAGCTCGTTCTTGCCGCCCTGCCGCGCGATCTCCACGGAGATCGACCCGCCTTCGTCCCGCAGGACGCGGCCGAGGATCGCGCGGGCGATCTCCGCCTGGTACGGGCGCAGCCGCGGCAGTCCCTCGCGGGCGGGTGCGAGCGTCGCGGCGGTCACGGGTGCACCGCCCGCACGACGAGGTCGCCGATCGCCACGGAGATCACGGCGAAGAACAGCGCGTTCACGCGCGTGCGCACTTCGCCCACCTCGCGCTCGAGTGCGTCGAGGCGTGACCCGACTTCCAGGGGCGCGTGGGCGCGCGGATCCTCGACCTGTCGTGGGTGCGCGCCGAGCATGCGCCGGAGCGCGACGGCGAGGCGATCGGGACGGCGCTCAGTCACGTACGGGCTCCTGTGCGACACCGAGGACCGCGCCGAACTCCTCGACGAGCCGTGCGGCGGCGTCACCGAGGCCTTCGGCCTGTCGCCCGGACAGGCGCTGCTGTGCGACGAGCGCCTGCACGAGTAGGCGCATGCCGTTCTGCAGCACCGTCGGGTCGGGCGCGTCGTCCTCGAGCAAGCGGCGGATGAGGACGCGCAGCAGCGCGATCTCTTCGTCGAGCCCCTGAACGTCGCGGGCGTCCTCGACCGCGGCGCGATCGGCGGCGGAGAGCACGCGCGCGTAGAACGAGCGGGTTCCTCGGCTGCGTGCGGGTGTCACGAGGCGTCCTCGGCGCGCAGCAACGCGATGAGTTCCTCGCGCGCGGTCGGCGCGCTCTCGCGCATCGCCGTGAGCAGGCCGAGGAGCAGGCGCAAGGCGGCGAGGTCGTACTCCTCGCGGCGCACTGCGGTGATCGTGGCGGTCATCGGCCGGCGCCGATCCGGAGCACGGCGGTGGTGACCAGCGTCGCGACGAGGAGTGGCGCGCGGCGCGCGATCTCGACCGCGGCGCTCGCGTGACCCGAGAGGTGGACGACGCCGTCGAGCGCGATCCCCGCGAAGATGCACAGCAGGACGGCGGCCGCGATCCGCGTGCTGCCCGAAGCACGCGCGACGCGATGCGCGAAGTACGCCGCGTTCACGGCACCGCTCGCGGCAAGCGCCGCCGACTGGGCGATGCCCAGCGCACCCCACACGCCGCTCATCGGCGCCCCCCTTCCCGCACTCCGAGGGGAACCTCGAAGTCTACGGAAGATAGAACGAATGTTCTATCCTGTGAAGGTGGAGACGGCGCTGCAGGGCCTCTCAGCCGATCGTCAGAGTTCTTGCGTGCACGGGGCGCGCTACCGTCTTGGTCTGAGCCGGCCGGATCTTCTGGGGGGACGAGTGGCGAACGAACCGATCGGCAGTGGCGCAGGTACGGCGGAAGATCCGTGGCGGCTGAAGACGCCGCCGCTCAGTTCCGAGTACACGATGCACCGGGACACGCGCGACGGGGTCGAGGTCATCGTCTGCACCGTCGGCAAGACCGTGCTGCTCTACGACGCGCGCTGCCTCGATGACCTGCACGCGATGCTCAAGGCGCACGGCGACTGGCTGGAGCTCGGGTCTGCCGACGAGCAGAAGCCGGCGAAGGACGGCACCGTCGAGGCCTGGGGACGCTCTCCGGCGAACCCGATCGGCGGCTGGTATGGCCTCAAGAAGGGGCTTCGCGGCCGCTTCGGGATGTACGTCCCGCCGCTGATGGAGCACCTCGGTAAGGCCGAGGTGGAGCACAACGCCCGCGGGAACCGCATGCGCGCGCTCTAGGCCCTCCCGCGAAGGCGTGCGCTACCCGTGCAGGCGGGGCGGCAACACGGACTTTGGCACGCGCAGCGCCATCGATCCCAGCACCGTCACGACGTCGTACCGCGACGTCATGCCGATGAGCAGGTGCGCTTCCCACGGCTCGAGCCCGTAGTCCTCGCCGAGCCAGCGGACCATGTCGCTGGTGGCCATCTGCAGGCCGCGATTCATCGAGCTCGCGAACTCGGGCTGGCTGCCCACCGTCATCAGCGCTTCGGCATTCTCGACGCGCGGACCGATCGGCGCCGCGCGCTTGCGCAGCGCCACGGTGAACTCGAACGCCATCGAGGTCTCGACCGCCGTGCCGAGCGCTTCGCCGTCGCCCTGGAGTGCGTGGCCGTCGCCGATGTAGAGCAGGGCGCCGGGGTGGTAGACCGGCAGCATCACCGTCGCACCCTCGCCGATCTCGTTGTAGTCGATGTTCCCGCCGTAGGGGCCCGATGGCCCGGACGTCGGCGCGAAGTCGCCGAGCGCGGCCACGCCGATGCAGCCCATCATCGGCTTCACCGGGAACGCGAGCTTCTGCGTCTTCATTGCCGGCTCGCGCAGGCTCGTGATCCCGGTCGCGAGGTCGATGTCCCACGGCACGATGTTGTTGCGGCCGGGGCGGACGAGCCCCTCCTTGTACGCACTGGAGTAGAGGCCCTCGATGGTGTCGGGGGTGAGGGCTTCGAGGCGGAGCCGATAGGAGCTCCAGCCCCAGTTTCGGTTGCAGCGCACGCGGTTGAGCGTGACCAGCAGCGCATCGCCCGCCTCGGCGCCTTCGACGAAGAAGGGTCCGGTAAGCGGGTTGCCCCCCTCGGTCACCGTCGCACCGCTCGCATCCGCCCCGCCGGCGTCGACGGACGAGCTACGGACGATGTCGCCGGGCGCGATCGTCGCGAGCACGGGGTTCGCGTGCGAGAACGTGCGGTAATAGCGGTCTGGCGTGATGTCGTAGGTGGCCATGGCGGGGTCCTCTCGTCCGTGCGTCGCGGGCAAGCGTCGCGGATGCGCGTTGCGCGCGTGTTGCGCGCGCGTCGCGGACGCGACACGTCGCTGTGGGGACTAGTCCTCCGCGGACGCGATGCCGAGGCGGCGAAGCAGCGCGTTCCGTGTAAGCGTTGCCATCGGGTGCACCTCGAAGTGCCGGGCGACGGCCTGCTCCGCGCGAAGGTCGAGGTAGCGTAGCGCGGCCGCGTCGAGCGACTCCTTCGCGAGTTCGGCGACCTCCTGCAGCGCGGGCCAGCGCTTCACCTTGTGGGGGTCGACCTTGTCGGCAATGAACATCGCCCACGCCTCGCCGTCGTAGTCGGGGTGGCCGGGCGTATGCCACCGGATGGCGAAGAGGACGCGCTCGTCGTCGATGCCGTAGCGCTCGTGCAGGACGAGCGCACCGATCGGCCCGTGCAGGATCACAGGTACGTCGCGCTCGACCGGGTCGATGTCGATGCCTCGGCGTTCCGCCTCGGCGAGCAGCTCCGCCCCGGGCACGTGGCGGACGACGTCGTGCCCCTGCGCCGTGAGCCGCACGCGCTCGACGTCGAGGCTGTGCCGCCGTGCGAGGCGGTCGGCGATCTTCACGACGCGGTCGATGTGCGACTGAAGCCGGTCCGGCACGTCAGACGCCATGCGCGCGCGCAGGTCCTCGTCAGGACGCAGTCCCCCGCTCACGTCCCGGCTCCCGCGAGGCAGGGTTCTGCACCGACGACATAAGGGAAAACTCCGATGTGGTGGATCCGCATGCGCCCTAGCGTAGCCGCGAACCGCAGGCATTCGGGAGGGACCCCGTTGCAGCTCATCGGTACCCCGCGGCCCTCTTCGTTCACGCTGCTCCGCATCACGGTGCTGGCGGTGGTGTCTGCTGCCGCGATCGCGCTGGCGGCGACCGCTCTCCCTCTGCCCGCCTCCGCCGCAGCGGCAGCCGTCGCGCTGTCGCTGGTGCTGATGATCGGCGCCGTCGCGACGGGGCGACGGGCGAATGCGCTCTCCGCCGAGGTCGCGCGACTGCGGTCGCGGGAGCATGACACGGCGCGCGAGGCCGCTGGCGTCGCCCATGACCTGCGCGCCCCGCTCACCACCATCAGCGCGTGCCTCGATCTGCTCGCGGAGGGCTCGCTCGGTGAGCTCACGCCCGAGGCCCTCGACGCCGCGCAGCGCGCCGCGAAGGCCTCCGCACGCGTCCGCTCGATGATCGATGGCGTGCTGCTTGCAGAGGTGGAGAGCGCCGCGGCCCGACCGCTGGCGTCGAGCATCGACTTGCGCGGCCTGCTCCGCGACGTGACCGACGCACTCGCGGCGGACGTTGCGGCGACGGGGGCGGAGATCACCGTCGAGCCGATGCCGCGCGTGCGCGGCGACCAGGAGCGACTGTTCCGCGTCTTCGCGAACCTCGTGCAGAACGCGCTGAAGTACGCCCGTCCCGGCGAGGCGCCGTGCATCTCCGTCACCGGTTCCGTCGCGGGTGATCGCCTTGAGGTCGCGGTCCACGATCGCGGCGTCGGCATCCCGTTCGAGGATCGCGAGCGCGTCTTCGCTTCGGGCGTGCGTGCCGAAGGCGGTCGTGCGATCGCAGTCGGCCACGGCCTCGGCCTGGCGACGACGAGGCAGCTCGTGCGCGAACTCGGCGGCGACGTGTGGATCGACAGCGTCCGCGACGGCGCGACTCCAGTACGGGGAGGAGCAGCGCGACACCATCGAGGTGGCGCTCTCGCGCTTCGACAACGACATGGAAGCCCTCGAGCAGAACCTCGCCGAGCAGCGCAAGGTGATGATGCGCATGCTCGAGTCCATGCGGTCGGACGCGTTCACCGCCGTGAAGGACTTCCTGCTCAGCCGGCAGGAGGCGCTCAGCGCGCTCGCCGGCAGCGGCTCCACGGACCCGACCGAGATCGGCCGGTCCGTGCAGCAGCTCCGCCGCTCGCTGGAGCCGCTGGCGAGCGACTCGCCGCAGGTGAAGGCCGTCCTCGAGCGCGTCGACCAGGCGGACAAGCACCTCCTGAGCGCTGCGCCACCGGCCCCGCGCCCGCGCGTGGTCGCGTCCTCTGACGCTCCTGAGCTCGGCGACGACGAGGAGGCGATGGCCTAGCGGTCGTCGCGGTGTCTCGATACACGAGAACGAGCCCCCGTCACCGGGGGCTCGTTCGATCCCGCCCGAGTCCTTGGTGAGGGGGTGGGGACCCATCAGCGGCCTCCAGCCGAAAGGGCCGGATGACGAGTCCTCAGCCGGATCGTGACGAGCGGCGGCGCTCGGTTCGTGCTTCGCGGCGCAGGGTCGCGCGGTCGGGCCCCGCTTCAAGGCGTGCGCGATTGCGTGCGCGGGCTCGATCGACGGGCTCGCTGACGAGCTTCAGCATGAGGGTGGCGACCACCACGCTCCAGGCCGCTGCGAACAGCGCGAAATGGACGCCGAGACGCGCCGAACCGCCGGGCCAGAACGCGTAGATCGACCACAGCGCCAGCGCGTGGGAGATGTACAGCGGATACGAGAGATCACCCGCGAAGCGGTCGACAGCGAGAAGCTTCTCGACCATTGCGCTGTGCACCTGGTCCCGCTCGTACAGCGGGAAGGCCAGCGGCACGAACACGAAGACGAGCGCCAGATACACCCAGCTCTGCATCCCCGGGATGTAGCGGTAGAGAATCGACGCGGCGATCAGGAGAACGACGGCTGCTACCGCGACGCGCCGCTGGTTGAGACGAGGCTGCAGCGCGCCATACGCGCGGTACATGAGGATGCCCGCCGCGAACGTCCAGAACTCGTTCGGCAGCGACTTAAATCTGAACTGGAGGGGGCGTTCCATCAGGTTGGTCGTAAGAGCCATCACGGCGCAGAGCGCGAGCGAAAGCAGGAGCAGCCCGACGATATTCCTCGTCCGCCAGCGGACGAGGAACGGTGCGGCGAGATAGAACATCATCTCCAGGCTCAGACTCCACGCCTGAGGCACAAACAGGAACAGGCCCAGCGGAACCGATTCCGGCCGCGGCGCCGCGTTGAATTCCACGATCCCGTACGTGCCGCTCGGGCTTCCGATCAGGAAATAGACGAACTCGGTGCCGACGATGAACAGATGCGAGACGGCGAGAAGCACGATGGACGGGAACTCGAGCACCGTCGAGAAGGTCGAGGTGAACAGCAGGTTCGTCAGGCCGGCGCCACTCGCCGCCATGTTCGACGCGACCGAGCCGTACCAGACGAGGGGGATGGTGAGTGCGAGCGTGACCCAGTAGACGGGGAAGATCCGCAGCAGACGGTTCTCGATGAAGATGCGGTACGCATGCCACCCCTGGTACGTACGGTCGAGAATCAGTGCCATGTAGAAGCCGGAGAGCATGAAGAACGCCTCGACCGCATACGAGGCGTCCATAAATTCCATGCCGTAGATCCGAAAACCAGCGATGTGCCCGACGAGCACTGCGAACGCGAGAACCAGTCGGACAACGCCCACGACTCAACCGATCAATTGGCACGTTCGGACGACAGGGCCCAGGGAGGGGCGGCGGGACAGCCCTCAGGCCTGCCGAGGCAGACTACTCCCCGATCACGTGACCGCGCGACAGGTCGAGGATCTGCTCAGGCGATACCTCGAGTTCCAGTCCGGTGATGTCGAGGGCGCGACCATGCTCGACCTCGCGCTTCAGCGCGTCGAGGCGTTCCTCGCGCTTCTCGCGCGCGTCGGTCGTGAGCTCGAGTTCCTCAGCGAGGCGATCGCGCAGCACGCTTTCGGGCGCTTCGGAGGGGCCGGGGATGCGCGCCTCGAGGGCGCGGCCCAGGACCGAGTACCGGTTGGTGCCGAGGTAGTGCAGCGGCCGCGTCTCCTCTGGCCCGAGCAGCCACTGCTCGTCGAACGAGGCGGGGTCGACGCGCACTGACATCACGTTACCGACGAACAGCACGTGATCGCCGAGCGGGAACGCTTCGACGACCTCGCACTCGATCCACGCGCAGCACGCGGAGAGCAGCGGTGCCGTGATGTGGTCGGGCCCGAAGGTTTCGAGCTGCGTCGCCTCGATCTTGTCGACGCGGTCGCCATGCAGCGCCGCGAGGTACTGCACGTGATGGAGCAGCGGACGCGTGGGGAAGTTCAGCGCGAACTCCTGGGAGTGGCGGATCAGGTCCGCTGTGTACCGCGACTGCTCGACCGCGATCGCGACCAGCGAGGGGTTCGCGGACACGGGCATGTGCCATGCGACGGGCATCACGTTCGCCTTGCCGCGGTGCATCGTGGTGACGAGGGCGACCGGGCCGCCAAGGAGCAGCCGGGAGGCGGCCGCGCGTGGGCGCTCCTCGATCTGCTCGGGTGCGGGTCGGATCAGCGGATCGTTCGTCACGCGTCGAGTGTACGCCGGAGGGACGGCCCGTCAGGCGCCGCCACACGCGCATACTGGACAAAGGAGTACGCGATGTTGCGACGGATCGAATGGGCTCAGTGGATCATCCTCGCGGCGATGTTCGCGGCCTCCGCCGCTGCATGGTCGCGGGTTGGCCCTCGCGTCCCGATGCACTGGAACATCCGTGGCGAGGTCGATGGCTACGGCGGCCGCGTGGAGGGGCTGCTCTTCGTGCCGGTGCTCGCGGTCGGCATCTACGCGCTGCTCCGGGTGTTGCCCCGGTTCGACCCGGCGCGCGCGAACTATCCGGCCTTCGCCGGTTCCTACGCGGTCATCCGCCTGGCGCTGACGGCGCTGTTCGGCGCGGTCCACGGCGTGGTCCTCGCGGCGGCGCTCGGCGCGCCGGTGGAGGTCGGGCGGCTGGTGCCCGTGGCCGTCGGTGTGCTGTTCGTGGTCATCGGTAGCGTCCTTAGGCGGGTGCGCCCGAACTATTTCGTCGGCATTCGGACGCCGTGGACGCTCGCGAGCGCCCGCTCCTGGGACCGGACGCACCGCGTCGGCGGCCGGGTGTTCGTGGCCGCGGGGCTCTCGTTCGCGGTGGCGGGGCTGACCGGCGTCCCGGCGCTGTTCGTTACTGCACTTGTCCTGGACGGCGTCGCGCTGGTGGGAGTAGTCGTCTACTCCTACCTCGTCTGGCGCGATGACCCCGAGCGCACACCGGCCTTCGGAGCGCCGCCCGCCGCCTAGCCGGCCCGCAGCCCTTGCCGGGCCTTAGGTCCACGCCGTATCGTTCCTTCGATAGAACAGATGTACCGAACGTCTGTCCGCTTCGAGGGAGCCTCCATGCCGCCGACCGCCGCCCCGACCACGCCGATAGCGCGGGCGATCGAGGTGCTCCGCACGGATCCACGCCTTCGCGACAACTTCGTCGCCTGGCACACGCTGCCGCCGGTCGCCGCGCGCACCGCACCGTGGCCGGGCAGCCTCGACGGGCGCATCGTCGACGGATTCCGGCGCCGAGGCATTACGGAGCCCTACACGCACCAGGCACAGGCCATCGAGCACGCGCTCGCGGGGCGTGACCAGGTCATCGTCACACCCACCGCCTCGGGCAAGACACTCTGCTACACGGCCCCGGTGCTCCAGGCGATCCTCGATGACCCGCAGGCGCGCGCGCTCTACCTCTTCCCGACGAAAGCGCTCGCACAGGATCAGCTCAACGAGTTGCACGGCCTCGTCACCGAGGCGGAGCTTGATGTGCGCACGTTCACCTACGACGGCGACACCTCGCCCGAGGCGCGCCGCAAGGTGCGCACGGCTGGCCACGTCGTGATCACGAATCCCGACATGCTGCACACCGGCATCCTCCCGCACCACACCAAGTGGGTGCGGCTGTTCGAGCACCTGCGCTACATCGTGATCGACGAGTTGCACACGTATCGCGGGGTGTTCGGTTCGCACGTCGCGAACGTGCTGCGGCGGCTGCTGCGCATCTGCCGCTTCTACGGCAGCGATCCGGTGTTCATCTGCTGCTCCGCGACGATCGCGAACCCGGCCGAGCTCGCCTCGAAGCTCACGGGGCGTGAGGTCACGCTCGTCGACGACAACGGCGCGCCGAGGGGCGAGCGCACGATCGCGCTGTACAACCCGCCCGTCGTGAACCGCGAGCTCGGCATTCGCCGCGGCGTGGTGAACGCGACGACCGACGTCGCCGCACGGCTGCAGGCCGAGGGCGTGCAGCAGATCGTCTTTGCCGGCAGTCGCACGCGCGTCGAGGAACTGACGCAGTACCTGCGCGAGGCGCGCGGTGGCGCGTATCCCGATGCGGGTGCCGACCTCGTGCGCGGCTACCGCTCCGGCTATCTGCCGCACGAGCGCCGCGACATCGAGGCGTCGCTGCGCGACGGGCGCCTGCGCACGGTCGTCGCGACGAACGCCCTTGAGCTGGGGATCGATATTGGCGGGCTCGATGCGGCCGTGCTCGCGGGGTACCCCGGAACGCTCGCGAGCCTGTGGCAGCAGATGGGCCGCGCCGGCCGTCGCGAGGCACCCTCGCTCGCAGTGCTCGTCGCATCCTCGTCGCCTCTCGATCAATACGCGATCACGCACCCCGACTTCCTCTACGGCGACAGCATCGAGGCAGGCCTGATCGACGCGGACAACCCGGTGGTCGCGGTCGAGCACGTGAAGTGCGCAGTCTTCGAGCTCCCGGTCGATGACGAGGAACACGTGGCGCTCGGCTCGCGCACGTCGGTGCTGATCGAGGCCCTCGACGAGACGGGGATGGTGCACAAGGCGGCCGGCCGCGCGTACTGGTCCAGTGAGGCATTCCCCGCGTCCGAGGTGTCGCTCCGCGCTGGGGCGGAACAGAACGTCGTGATCGTCGACCAGGGGCCGCCAGCGCGGATCATCGGCGAGATCGATCGGCCGAGCGCGATGACGCTACTGCACGACGAGGCGATCTACGTGCACGACGGCAAGCAGTTCCACGTTGACTACCTCGACTGGGAGGAGTTGAAGGCCTACGTGCGCCCGGTCGACGTCGACTACTACACGGACGGTCACCTCGCGGTGGACCTGAAGGTCATCGACGAGTGGGAGGCCACGCACGAGACGCCGATGTTGCGCGGGCACGGTGAGGTCGCCGTCACGTACCTCGCCACGCTGTTCAAGAAGATCCGGCTGCACACGCACGAGAACATCGGCTGGGGCAAGATCCGCCTGCCGCAGGACGACATGCACACAGGCGCATTCTGGCTCGCTCTCCCGGAAGACCTCGAGGCGGGTGTGGATGTCGAGGCGGCGCTGCAGGGTGTCGGCACCATGCTGCGCAACGTGGCGCCGCTGCTGCTGATGTGTGACGCGCGCGACCTGCATCTCTCGACGCAGGTGCGCGCGCCGCACACGGGGCTGCCGACGATCTTCCTCTGGGAGGCGATCCCCGGCGGCGTCGGCTTCGGCCAGCGGCTCTTCGACGAGACCGCCCGTCTCGTCGCGCTCGCGCGCGGGCTGGTCGACGAGTGCGGCTGCAGCGAGGGCTGCCCGGGCTGCGTCGGTCCCTCGGAGGCGCCCGGCCTGGGTGCGAAGGGCTCGACGCAGGCGGTGCTCCGCGCGATCGCCGATCGACTCGCAGAGAACCCCCCACCCCAACCCTCCCCCTCAAGGGGGGAGGGAGTTCCGAATGCTGTTCCCTCCCCCTTGAGGGAGGAGAGAGTTCCGGATTCTGTCCCCTCCCCCCTTGAGGGGGAGGGTGAGGGTGGGGGGATTCCCGCCCCGCCTATTGAGTTCGCCCAGACGCTCCGCTCAAACCCTACCGATGCCGAACGCGCCCTCTGGCGTTCGCTGCGTTTGCGCCGCTTCGCGGGACACAAGTTTCGCCGGCAACATCCGATGGGTGAGTACATCGTCGATTTTGTCTGCCTGGAGCAGAACCTTGTGATTGAGGTCGACGGTAGTCAGCACGTTGAGCAGCAGACGCACGACCAGATCCGAGATGAGTGGCTGCGGAGTCGCGGGTATCGAGTCCTGAGATTCTCTGACCGAGAAGTACTCACGCTCATCGAGAGCGTCGAGGAGGCGGTCTGGGCGGCGCTCGTCGAGAATTCCCCACCCCAACCGTCCCCCTCACGGGGGGAGGGAGTTCCGGATGCTGCCCCTTCCGTCTCAAGGGGGGAGGGAGGCTGCGATCTGAACTCTGTCCCCTCCCCCCTTGAGGGGGAGGGCGAGGGTGGGGGGATTCCCGCTGCTGGTGCGCGCGTATGACGCTCGCGCCTGCTCCCAGTACGTCACCCGCCGAGACGCGCGAGCAGTTGCGTCGGCTCATCCGCGCGATCGAGGCGCGGCCGCCGTCGGTGCCGGCCCCGCCGCGCCCGTTCGCGGTCCTGCGGCGGGACACACCGGTCTACGACCTCGGGACGCTTGGCCTCGAGCCGCGCGCGACGCCGGTCGGCGTGTGCATGGTGCGCGAGGTACGCACGCCGATGCGGTACGCCGAGGCGGCCGCGCGCGACGACGACGCATTCGACTTCGATGACCTTGCGCGCGCGAGTGCGTCCGCGCTCCCATTGCTCGCGCCGGACGCGGACCTCGAGGACGTCGGGCTCGAGGAGTTGCTGTTCCTCGACATCGAGACGACCGGCCTCGGCGGCGCCGGCGTGATGACGTTCCTCGTCGCGACTGGACGCGTCGAGGCGAATGCTCAAGGACAGAGCGAGTTTGTACTGCGGCAGTACTTCGCACCATCGCCGCCGGACGAAGCAGCGCTCTTGCACGCGCTCATCGAGGACGGCGGCGTCCGCGATGACGATCCGGTGCTGGTGACGTACAACGGCCGCGCGTTCGATGCGCCCGCGCTCGACGAGCGTGCGACGATGCATCGTCAGCGCGCGGGCTTCGATGCGCTGCGTCACCTCGACCTGCTGATGCCCGTGCGCACCGCGTATCGCGGGCTGCTGCCCTCCTGCCGTCTCGGCGAGATCGAGCACGCAGTACTGGGGATGACACGGCCGACCTACGAGGTGAGCGGCGCGGAGACGCCCGCGTGGTACTTCCGCTATCTGCGGACGCAGGACGCGCGCATCCTCGCGCCGCTGCTCGACCACAACGCGCGCGATGTCCTTGCGCTGGCGTCACTCACGGGCCGCCTCGCTGCGGTGGTGGAGGGCACGCGCACGGTCGAGGGAGTCCATGCGCTCGCCGCGGGGAGGCTGCTCGCGGCGCGGGGGCGTGAGACCGACGCGCGCACGCACCTCGAGCGCGTCGCGGCGGCACCGCACTTCTCGCCGCAGCGGGAGGAGGCGCGGCTGCGCCTCGCGGTGCTGCACAAGGCGGCGGGTCGACGCGATCTCGCGGAGCCGTTGTGGCTTGCAGCCGCCGCGCAACCGGGCGCGGCAGCGCTCCGTCCGCTGACGGAACTGGCGATCTACTACGAACGGCATCTGCGCGATCACGCGCGTGCGCTCGAGGTGGTCGAGCGAGCGCTCGGCGTCGTCGAGGGGATCGCACGCGTGGACGCGGCGCTCGCGGGGCGCTGGCGCGACCGTCTGCTGCACCGGCACCGTCGGGTACACTCGAGGGCAGATCGCACCGCTCACCCTCGCTGAGGCAGACCCGGCAGGACTGCATGTCGTTCGCCCATCTCCGCCGCGCGGGGACGCTGCTGCTCTTCCTGTTGCTCGTCGCGGTCGCGCCTGCCCCGTCGTGGGGCGAGCGGACCCGTGTCGAGCTCACCTCTCCACGTCCCGCGCAGGCGCTCGCCCTGCTCAACGCGCTCGGCGCGTCGGTCGAGGTGCGGAGCGGCGACCGTATTCAGGCGCAGGTCGCCCGGCGCGCCGTTCCCGCTCTCATGTCGGCGCGTGGGCTCCTGCACATCGAGCCCGAGGCGCTCGCCGTGCCGCTGCAGATCGTTACGCCGGTCGCCCTCATCGGTGCGGACACCTGGCAGGCGAATGGCCTGACGGGGCACGGCGTCCGCGTCGCGGTGTTGGACACCGGGTTCGCCGGGTACGAGGAGGCGCAGGGCACCTCGCTGCCGTCGTCGGTCGTGACTCGCTCGTTCCGCGCCGATCGGTCGATGACCGGCGCCGGCGATCACGGTCGTCGTGCGGCGGAGGTGGTCGCGGGGGTGGCGCCGGGCGCGACGCTGTATCTCGTGTCGTTCTCGACGGTGACGGAGCTCTCCGCTGCGGTGGACTACCTCATCGCGCAGCAGGTGGACGTGGTCTCGTTCTCGTTTGGCTACGTGCACAACGGGCCGGGCGACGGGACCGGCCCCGTGGATCGCATCGTGTCCCGCGCGACGAGCGCCGGTGTGATGTGGGTGGCGGCCTCCGGGAACTGGGCGCAGCAGCACTGGGCGGGCACCTTCCGCGACGACAACCGCGACGGCGTGCACGAATTCCGGCCCGGGGTGCAGAACCTCACGCACGATTTCAACGCAGGTGACCTCATCCTCGTGTCCTTGCGCTGGGATGAGCAGTTCGGCGGTGCGTGCACCGACTATGACCTCGAGCTGTTCGGACCGGGCGGGGCGCTGGTGCGGGCGTCGCGTGGCATCCAGGAGTGCTCGGGCGACCCGGTCGAGTCGATCTCGATCCTCGCGACCGAGACCGGCACCTATTCCGCGCGCGTGGTGCGCACGAGCAATAGCGAGCCGCGTCGTCTCGATGTGCTGTTTCTCGGGTCGCCGGACCGAGGCGCGCCGGTCTCCGTGGCCGTGCCGCAGGGATCCGTGTCCGTGCCGGCCGATCACCCGGCGGTCGTGACCGTGGGCGCGCTCACCTCGGCGCTTGTGCGCTCTGAGGCGCCCTATTCCTCCCGAGGCCCGACGACGGACGGTCGCGCGAAGCCGAACATCCTCGCGCCCACGGCGCTGGGGAACGTCGCCGGGGGCGCGTTCTCCGGGACGTCCGCGGCTGCGCCCCACGTCGCGGGCGCCCTCGCGCTGCTCGCCGAGGCGATGCCGGGCGTCGACCGCGAGCGCCTGAAGAGCGAGCTCTACGCGCGGGCGGCCGGCGTCCCCACGGTGCTGGACGCCTCCGGGGCGCGTCGCCTCGACCTCGGTTCGCTGAACGGTCTGGGCCCGCTGATGCCCGCGAACGTCGATGGCGCGTACATCGAGGGCACGCCGTCCACCGACGGCGGTATCTGGCAGATCACGTATCGCGGCCCGAAGGACTACCCGATCCGGTTCCTCTACCGGCTGCTCGGCGGACGCGATGTCATCGAGGCGTGGATGCGGGACCCCGACGGGCGCTGGCGCGGCTATGTCGACGACGCGCCGACCTGGGCGAACGCGGTCGATCGCCTCGGCGACGGTGCGACGCTGCTGATCCGCACGACGCCGTAGCCGCCGCGGCATTTGCCGCGCGCTTCATCAGAGACCAGGGGCAGAGCGTTCGGTCGAGCGGGCCTCGCTAGCGGACGATGTCGTCCGCGGGCGCCGTCGGCGTTGCCGTGGGCGTGGCGGACGCGGTCCCGGCGGTGGGCGTGCCCGTGGGCTTCGTGCCCGGCGTGGCCGTGGCGGTTGGAGTGCCCGTGGCCGTCCCCGTCGCCGTGGGGGTGCCGGTCGCGGTACCCGTGGCCGTCGGCGTCGCGGTGGCGGTGTCGCCGAGGTAGCGCGTCGCGACGACGACGC
>CAIXBH010000006.1 GCA_903917615.1 uncultured Chloroflexota bacterium
CGAGCCGTTCTTCACCACGCACGACGTCGGCCTCGGACCGGGCATGGGGCTGTCCACGGTGTACGGGTTGGTCTCGCAGCACGGGGGCCGCGTGTGGGTGGAGTCGTCGCCCTCGGGCGGGGCAAACTTCATCGTGGAGCTGCCGGTGCACCGCTCGGGGACCACGACCGCGACACCGATGAGCCCCGGCCTCGAGGGCCCAGCGATGAGCGCGCCGGGCAGCTCGGAGCGCATTCTCGTCGTCGACGATGAGCTGCCGATCCGCGCGCTGACCAGCGAGATCCTGACGCACGCGGGCTTCCTCGTGACCACGGCGGCGAACGGCGCCGAGGCGCTCCGGCGCATGGAGGCGGTGACGTACGACCTCGTCATCGCGGACATGCGCATGCCGGGGATGGACGGCGCGACGCTCTACGAGGAGATCAGCGACCGCTGGCCCGAGATGCACGACCGCATCGTCTTCATCACCGGTGACATCGACGGCGAGCGGACCAGCCGTCGTCTCGCGCGCGGCGACGTGCGCTTCCTCGAGAAGCCGTTCGACATGAGCGAGCTGCTCAGCACGATCCGCACGGTGCTCACCGCCGCACGCGAGGCACACGAGCCGCACGAGCCGCACGAGCCGCCGCAGACGTAGCCCCTACCGTGCGGCAGCGCCGACGATAAACAACCCTCCTTCCGACCGGAAAGCGGGGTTGTTTGAGCAGACCGCCGGACTCGTCAGCCCTCGACGGTCCATGCGAGGAGCGAGCTAGTCGCCGGTCTCGACCGGGAAGCCCGCGGCCTCCCAGGCGACGATGCCGCCATCCACGCTGTAGATGTCCTCGAGCCCGAGCGAGGCGGCGAACTCCGCCGCGACGGCGGAGCGCTGGCCGCTCTTGCAGATGAAGAGCACGGGGCGGTCGGTCGCCAGCTTGTCGGCCTGAAGGAGGATCGCCATGTGCTGGATGCGCAATGAGCCGGGGACATGGCCCTCCGCGTGCTCGTACGGCTCGCGGGTGTCGATGACCTGGACGTCACCGTCGTCGATCATGCGCTTCGCTTCCTGCACGTCGATCCGGTAGAACGGCTCACCCTCGCGCTTCTCAGCCATCGGTCTCCTCCATCGCTCGCGATCACCGGACTCAGTGCACCGAAGGGCACGAGCGCTGCAATTCGCTGTTGAAGTTGCGTGCTCCCAGTGTATCGCGGTCACGCGCGCAGGCTACAATCCCGAGCATGATGGCTCCTCTCCCCCCAACCACCCGTGGCTGATCGCCCTCGCGTCTTCGTGACGCGCACCCTCCCCGGCGGCGAGGCACCCGACAGCCCCCTCGCGCGGCTGCGTGCCATCACAGACGTCGAAGTCTGGGACCAGTTCGATCCGCCTCCGCCGGATGTCCTGCGCGCACAGCTCGCCGAGGCGGACGCCGTGCTCACCATGCTCACCGAGCGCATCGACGCGGATGTCCTCGACGCCGCCCCGCGGTTGCGCGTCGTCGCAAACCTCGCCGTGGGCTACGACAACATCGA
>CAIXBH010000007.1 GCA_903917615.1 uncultured Chloroflexota bacterium
CCAATAGAGCATGATGTTCTCGAGCAGCTGGTCCTTGGTGAATGAGGCTTCGACGTCGTCGCCGCAGTCGCTCCAAGTCTTGAATTTCTCGACGATCCAGGCGGCAAGTCCCGCCGGCGAGTCCAGCATTCCGTAGGCGAGGGACTGGGGCTTGGTGCCCTGGATCAGCTGGTAGCCGGTTTCGTGGGCGTCGTAGGTCTTCTTCCACTCCAGCTGGCGCCGCTCCTCATCGGTCACGCCGGCCAAGGGGTTGGCGGGATCGGCGGGGCGGCCGGAGATCAGGTTGATGTGCAGGGCGGCCACGCGCTCGGGATGCGTCAGGGCCATGCGCGTGGATATCCCCGCGCCCCAGTCGCCGCCCTGGGCGACGTAGCGGTCGTAGCCGTGCCGGATCCAGCGCCCGTGCGGCATGGGAGCGACGCCGCGCATCCCGTGGATGTTGAACGTCAGCTCCCACGCGAGCGCGCGCCGCGCCTCGATCGCCGCTTCGCGCGCGTCGAGTTCCGCGTGCGTAATCATCGCGTTGTGGAAGTCGATCGTCGCGCCGTTGATGAACCGCGCGTAGCGCGCGCGTTCCGCGGCGTGGTCGTCGCCGACCAGCACGATCGCGCCCCGGCGCTCGCCCGTCGGGGTCGAGCCCGCCGTGAGCACGTGCTCCGGACGGAACTCGAACACGGCGACATCGCCGAGGCGTCCCGCGGGCTCGCCTCGCCACGACGCGCCGAGGGCCGAGGACGCATCCTCGATGATGGGGACGCCGGCCTCCTTCGCGAGCGGCCGCAGGTCGCCCATCGCGGCCGGGTGCCCGAAGGTGTCCGTTACGCATACCGCGATCGTGCGAGGCGAGAGCGCCTGCGCGAGCCCGCGTGCCGAGAGCGTCACCGCGTCCGCCTCGACCTCCGCCGGCACCACCACGAGGCCGATGTCGCGGATGGCGTATACGAAGGGGTCGGCGAGCAGCGCCGGCACGATGACCTCGGAGCCCGGCGCGGGGCGCCGGCCGTAGCGGTCGATGCCAGCGGCCATGAACGCGATGTCGAAGGCGCCCCGATAGGAGCCCGCCGCGGTCGCGTATGTCGGCGGGAGATCGAACATCGCCGCGAACGCGGCCTCGAACGCGCGGATGGGCGACGCCTCGCCCTCGACGACCTTCTCGGGCTGGTCGTGACCGACATCCGGCGCGCTTGGCGGCGTCGCGAACGGCGTCGCCCGGACGGGGTCGCCCCCCTCGAGGGCCAGCGTTGGGGGCGCGTCGGTCGTCATGCGGGCGAGCGTAGACGAGCCCGGGAGCGAGGTCGAGGAGCCCTCTACACTGTCCCTCCATCTCCCCGCTCCGACCCCCTCTCCCCTGGTGGGAGAGGGTTGGGGTGAGGGGGTTCCACGACGACAGGGGTTCCGACGATGCTGCTCCAACTGCGCGACCGCGTCATCGACGTGACCAACCGCACCGCGGTCATGGGCATCCTGAACGTCTCCGACGACTCGCCGATCGCCTTCTCGCGCGTCGGTCTGGATGAGGCGCGCGTGCGCGCGCTCCAGCTCGCCAGCGAGGGCGCTGAGATCATCGACGTGGGCGCGCACTCGACGCGGTCGAACGCACGCGTGCTGACGCCCGAGGAGGAAGCCGCCCGCGACGTGCCGGTCATCGAGGCGCTCGTTGCGGAGGGCCTAGTCGTTTCCGTGGATACCTGGACGCCCTCGGTGGCGCGAGCCGCCGCGCAGGCCGGCGTGCACCTCCTGAACGACGTCACCGGTCTGACGGACCCCGCGATGGTCGAGGTCGCCGCCGAGTTCGGCCTGCCTGCGTGCGTCATGCACATGCGCGGCCGCCCGCAGCACCACCGCGAGGTGGACCAGCACTTCGAAGACGTCAACGCCGAGGTGCGCGACTTCCTCCTCGACCGCGCGCACTTCCTTGCGGAGCGCGGCGTCACCGCGTGGCTCGACCCCGGCTTCGCCTTCGGCAAGTCGGCCGACGACAACCTCGCGCTGCTCGAGGGTCTCCCCGGCCTCGTCGCGATGGGGCACCCCGTGCTGATCTCCGCCTCGCGCAAGGGCTTCCTCGCCGAGCTCCTCGGTCGAGGTGACACGCAGGATGCCCCTGGCCTCCTCGAAGCGACGCTGGCCTTCAACGTCCTCGCGGCGAACGCAGGTGTCCACGTCGTCCGCGTCCATGACGTCGGTCCGATGGTGGACGCTCTGGCCGTCGTGAACGCGCTCCGCGCGCAGGCCGCAGAGCGGTAGCTCTAGCCGGTTTCGTGTTCTGGCTCTCCTCTCCCACTTGTGGGAGAGGGGCAGGGGGTGAGGGCTTCTGGGTCCCCTCGCCCACGCCTTGCCCACCCCGCTGGTGCCCTAACGGGCGCGGCCTCCTCATTTCTGTCCTCGGTCCGCTCGGGCCGAGGAATCACTCGCACCCGAGCGCGCTGAAGCAATGCAATTCCGCCGGGCGTTTGGGGCGCGCAGCGCCCTAAACCTTGGATTGACTACCCTCCCGCCTGGCGGGAGGGGGACGGGGGGTGGGGC
>CAIXBH010000008.1 GCA_903917615.1 uncultured Chloroflexota bacterium
CATCTGCGGCGAACGCTGTCCAGCACTTGTGCAGCCACTCACCGTCGATGACATCGACATCGACAACAAGGACTTCGCTGCCGGCCTGGGCACAGCAAGCGCGGGAGACATGATCTCGTGCTGGAGCAAGCGCCCATCCCACTCGGGCACCACGCGCCTCTCTGGGCAGCGGCTCTCGCGCACGCCTCGCCGCGTCGACGCAGACGACAACGACGATGACGCTGTCCCCGGACAAGGTGCGCAGCCACCGCGCCGGATCGAGGTCGACTCATCCGGGGACGACTCGGCGACGCGGGGCGACTCGCCCTCCGTCGTGGAGCCAGGCGCTCGGACATCGTATCCGCGCGCGCCGATGACGTCGCAATCGCTGAGCGGCTTCACGACGCTCCTCGCGGCCTCCACGCGTCGTCGGGGCTCGCCCGCTGCGTCACTCGGCAACCTTCCGACACAGCTCGCCGCGTCCGTGGACCAAGCGCTCCGGCGCAACGCGACGCCGCAACCAGGACGCGCGACATCCGCGTTCGCACAACCAGGCGAGTCATGGCGGACTCCGAACGGCAACTGGCCCAGCGCGGCCGGCGCATCATCCTCGCGGCGCGACCCGTCGTCGATCCCATCAACCACGACGATCGCGGCGCTACCGTCATTCCGCCGGTCCGTCTCCGTCCCCTGCGAAACCCTCGAGCAAGGCACCGCAGGACTCGCTGCGAAGCCGTTCGGCACACCGCGTCCCGCGGGCGTGCCTGAGCCGCCATTCGCCCCCCATGCTGAAGCAGCTCCACGCGCCATTCGCGTCCGCGTCACCTGGCGCTGACGCAGCGCGCAGCGCTGTCAGCGCGTTCGCGAGCTACGCAACGGGCATGCCGCCGCCATCGCCGACGTTGGCGCGTTTTGCGTAGGCTCCGCGGGTACCTCGACAGCCTGCGGAGCCAAAATCATTGTCGGGAGTCTGTTAGGCGGGGCGCCCCCGGCGGCCCCCGCGCGGCTCCCGCGCGCGGCGCAGCATCAGCGCCTTCGCAAATGCCCGACCGCGGCCGACCGCCCGCGCGCCGCGGTCCCAGCACCGCGTGGATCTTCCGGCAGTGTGCCGCTCTTCGACTCATGCTTCGCCGCGTGGAATCTCCAGTGCGGCCTCGGCTCGAAGATCGCCGCTGTCGAACGTCTCGTCGTGGAGCTGAGGGCGCCCCGCTTCCTCGGCCTCAGCGAGATCGGCGGCTTCGACTGCAACTCCGACTCGCTGCTCAAGGGTCGCCTCGTCGAGCACAAATACGCCGCGTTCCAACGCAACCGTGTCGGTGATGGCGACGCACGCAAGTGCGGCGGCGTCGCACTTCTCGCACTGGTACAACCTGGTGTCGGACTTCAAGAGGTCGACTGGCCCGAGGCCGCCGCCTGGAGCGATCACTGCGAGGGTGTCAAGGTCAAGGTCACTCCGCCGGACAAGCTCCCGCCGTTCTTCGTCGCAGTACTCTACGTGCACGGAGCCAGCACCGACATCACGGGCTTCAAGGCGCTGCTC
>CAIXBH010000009.1 GCA_903917615.1 uncultured Chloroflexota bacterium
CGGGCCTCGCCGCCCTCTACTCCAACTACCTGCCGCACGTCACCTACGAAGGTCGGGATCGTGCACACTTGTCCGGCGCGCGCACGCACCTCGACGATCGCGGCCGCGTGATCGTCGCGCGCGTGGGTCGCTGGCGCGCGCCCGCGGACGCCGGTTACACGCTCGTAGTGGCCGATCCCCCGTATGATGACGCCGCATCGTGGGACGCGATCGCGACGAGCGTGGAGGGTGCACTGGCACCGCACGCAACGATCGTCGTCGAGCACGACGCACGGACGGCGCCGCCGCAGGCGCTGGCCGGACGGGCACTCTGGCGCGAGCGCAGACAGGGCGCGGGCGCCGTCGCCATCTACCAGCCCGAGACATCGGAAGAGGAAGTCGCATGACGGTCGCGTTGTACCCCGGACGGTTCGATCCCGTGACGAACGGTCACCTCGACATCGTCCAGCGCGCTGCGCGGATCTTCGAGACCGTGGTGGTCGGGGTGGCAGTCAGCCGCTCCGCGATCTTCACCACCGACGAACGTATGGAGATGTTCAGCAAGGCCGTCACCGACCTCGGCCTGCAGAACGTCCGCGTCACCGCCATCGAGGGACTCACCGTCGACGTCGCGAAGAAGGAGGGCGCATCGGTGATGGTGCGCGGCCTTCGCGTCGCGGACTTCACCTACGAGTTCGACATGGCGCTGATGAACCGGAACATGGCGCCCGAGATCGAGTCCGTGTACATGATGACCGCCCTCGAGCACCTGTTCGTGAGCGCCACGCGGATCCGCGAGCTCGCGAGCTTCGGCCGCGACGTCAGCGAGTTCGTGCCGGCCGGGGTGAACGAGGCGATCCAGAAGAAGATGGCGGCCCGCTCGTCCTGAGCGTGCGCGCTTGATTCGCGCTCGCGCGGGCGAGCACTGCGAGGAGGCTGCGATGGATCTGCTGCACCTGGTGGACCGGCTCGAGGAGTTGGTCGCGAGCGCCCAGAAGATGCCGATCGGCAATCGCGCCATCATCGACCGCCGGCGCCTGCTCGACATCATCGACCAGATGCGCATTGCGGTCCCCGAAGAGGTGCGCGAGGCGCAGGACATCGTCGGTCACCGCGAGGCGATCCGCCGGGAGGCCGAGGAGGAGGGGCGCATCATCGTCGCGCAGGCGGAGGAACGCGCCGCGCGGATGGTGGAGGCCAACGAGATCACCGTCGCCTCGAAGCGACGGGCGGAGGAGATCGCGGCCGAGGCGGAGTTGCGCCTGGAGCAGCGCGTGGACGAGGCGAACGCCGACATCCAACAGCGGCTGCAGGAGTCTCGTCAGATCTCGCGCGAGCAGATGGCCGCCGCGGACGACTACGCGCGCGAGTTGCTCCGCCGCCTCGAGCATCAGCTCGGCACCTTCGTCTCGTCCGTTCGCTCAGGCATGGCGCAGCTCGAGCCGGCGGTGGATGCCCGACCGTCGCGTGCGGAGATGTACGACGACCCGCGCGTGGAGCTTGCCCCGGTCGAGGAGCCGTACGAAGAGCCCTCGTTCGATGAGCCTAACGACGACGGGTACGACGCTCGCGACTATCCGCGCGGGGAGGTCGCCATGCGCGAGCCGGCGATCACACCGGACCGCGGTCGTCGGGGCGAGGAGTACGACGTGCCGACGCCGAGCCCGCGCGCCGCGAGCGCCACGGCACGCACGCCGATCCCGTTGCGGCGCGACGACGAGCCCGAAGAGGAACTGGAGAACCTGCTGCGGCCTCGGCGCCGTGAGACGGTGCGCCCGCCCGCGCTCATCGACGACTTCGAGCACGAGCCGCTCGACGACGACCCGCTGCTGGGCCGCCACGACCGCGAGGATGGCCGCTAGCGGCGGAGCAGGCCGGGCAGCGCCTTCTCGTAGAAGCGCCGCACCGAAAATCCCGTCGACCCCGCGAGTAGGTCCACGCCGTGTGCGTGTCCCTTCACGAGGTCCCGTCGCTCGGGCGGCACCTGCGCTGCCGCGATGAGCTGCTCGAACGAGTAGCGCGCCGAGACATCGTCCTCCGCCGCGATCACCACGAGGCGTCCCGCGAACAGCGGCGCGACCTCCAGCGGATTCAGTCCGCCGAACTCGATTGGCATCGACAGTCCGATGACTCCGATGGATGGGTCATGTGCGACTGCCACCATCCCGGCGGCAGCGCCCATGCCGGCGCCCATCAGCGCCACGCGCTGGAACCCGCGGCCCCGCGCGAACTGGATCGCGGCCTGCACGTCCTGCGTCATGCCCGCGAGATCGTCAGCCGCGCCGGTCGATGCGCCGTGGCCGCGGAAGTCGAACGCGAGCATCGAGGGCTGGCCGCCGATCGGCTCCTCGGCGACAGGCCACCAGCGCGTCTGGTCCTCCCGGTACTCGTGCAGGTAGATCAGGATCCGCGTGGGGTCGTTCTGCCACAGTCGACCGTCGAGCGTCTGTCCGTCCGCGGTGCGGAACGTCACCGCCGCCGCGGACGCGGGGGTGGCCGCCGGCTGCGGGTCGAGGGCGTGCGGGTCCTCGCACGAGACGAGCGCGATCGCCAGCACGGCGATCGCCAGGGGGACGGCGCGGATCCTGAGGCCCGCCACGCGGGGCGCGGACCCGGCTCGACGAGGCAAGCGGGCTACCGCACCACGATGTTCAGCAGGCGCTCCGGCACGAACACGACGCGCACGACCTGCTTGCCCACCAGGTGGTCCGCGACGCGCGGGGACGCTTCCGCCGCCGCGCGTGCGGTGGCCTCGTCCGCGCTGGGCGCGATGGAGATGCGGTCGCGCACCTTCCCGTTCACCTGCACCGCGATGTCGACGGTGTCGCGCACGGTCAGTGCGGGGTCGTACTCGGGCCAGGACTGCTGGTGCACGGAGTAGGCGTGCCCGGCGCGCTCCCAGAGCTCCTCCGCGACGTGCGGACACGGGGGCGCGAGCATCAGCGTCAGCAGGTCCACCGTCTCCGTCCACGCGGCGGCATCCGCGTGACCTTCGTCGCGCAGCCGCTGCATCGCGTTGGTCAGCTCCATCATCGCGGCGATCGCGGTGTTGAAGCGCTTCTCCTCGATGTCCTCGGTCACCTTCGCGAGCGTGGTGTGCGCGAGGCGGCGCAGGTCGCGCGCGCCGGCGGCATCCTCGACGAGGGCCGGCGGGTTGGTCACCACCGTCCACACGCGGTTCAGCCAGCGCGAGACGCCCACGATGCTGTCGACGTCGTACGGCCCGCCCTGGTCCCACGGTCCAAGAAACATCAGGTAGGCGCGGAAGCAGTCCGCACCCCACTTTTCCACCTGGTCGTCGGGGGCAACCACGTTGCCGCGTGACTTCGACATGCGCCGGCCGTCCGGCCCAAGGATCTGCCCCTGCGAGAAATAGCGCGTGAACGGCTCGCCCTCCGGCACCAGGCCGAGGTCGCGCGCGACCGTGTAGAAGAAGCGGGCGTACAGGAGATGCATCGTCGCGTGCTCGGAGCCGCCGGTGTACTGGTCGACCGGCAGCCACGCGTCAGCCGCGGCGCGCGAGAAGGGCTGCTCGTCGTTGTGGGCGTCCGGGTAGCGCATGTAGTACCAGGACGAGCACATGAAGGTGTCCATCGTGTCCGTCTCGCGGCGTGCAGCCTTGCCGCACTGCGGGCACGTGGTGTTCACGAACTCCTCGGACAGCGAGAGCGGCGACTGGCCCGTCGGGCGGAACTCGACGTCGTACGGCAGCATCACGGGGAGCTGATCCTCGGGAACAGGCACGAGGCCGTCATCCGGGCAGTTGATCATCGGGATCGGCGCGCCCCAGTAGCGCTGGCGCGAGATCAGCCAGTCGCGGAGCCGGTAGTTCACGGTCGGCCCGCCCCAGCCCTGCTCGGCGAGGTATCCCGCGATCGCGCTCTTCGCCTCGACGTTGCTCATGCGGTCGAACTGCTTCGAGGCGATCAGCGTGCCCTCGTCGTGCCACGCGGCCTCAAGCGGCTGGCCGTCCCAGTCGGGGGGGGCGATGACGACCTTGATCGGCAGGCCGTACTTCGTCGCGAACGCGAAGTCGCGCTCGTCGTGTGCGGGCACGGCCATCACCGCGCCCGTGCCATAGGAGGCGAGCACGTAGTCCGCGATCCAGATCGGCACGCGATCGCCGGTCAGGTGGTTGATGCAGTACGCGCCGGTGAAGACGCCCACCTTCTCCCGCTCGGTCGAGAGGCGTTCGATCTCGGTCGCGTGTGCGGCGCGGTCCTTGTAGGCCAACACCTCATCGGCGTGCTCCGTAGTCGTGATCGCGTCGACGAGGGGATGCTCGGGCGCGAGGACCATGAATGTCACGCCGTGCAGCGTGTCCGGTCGCGTCGTAAACACGCGCACCTCGTCCGTGCCGTCAGCGGTGGGGTGCTCGAGGGCGAACGCGACCTCGGCGCCTTCGGAGCGGCCGATCCAGTTGCGCTGCATCAGCTTCACGTGCTCGGGCCAATCGAGGTCTTCGTTGTGCAGGAGCTCCTCGGCATACTTCGTGATGCGGAAGAACCACTGCTCCATCTCGCGCTGCTCGACGACCGCGCCGCAGCGCTCGCAGCAGCCATCGACGACCTGCTCGTTCGCGAGGGTCGTGTTGTCGACTGGGCACCAGTTCGCCGCGGCGTGCTTGCGGTAGGCGAGGCCCTGCTTGAAGAGCTGCACGAACCACCACTGCGTCCACCGGTAGTACTCCGGCAGCGAGGTGTTGACCTCACGCGACCAGTCGAACGTCGCGCCCATCGCCTTCAGCTGTCCGCGCATCCGGACGATGTTCGCGTCCGTCCAGTCCTTCGGGTGCATGCCGCCCTTGAACGCGGCGTTCTCCGCAGGCAGCCCGAAGGCGTCGAAGCCCATCGGGAACAGCACATTCCAGCCGCGCATGCGGAAGTACCTCGCGAGCGTGTCGGAGGGCGCCATCGCGAACCAGTGGCCGACATGCAGATCGCCCGAGGGGTACGGGAACATCGTCAGGTGGTAGCGGTTCTGCTTGCCCTCGACATGGTCGGGCGTGCGGTAGAGGTCGTCCTGCTCCCAGCGTGCCTGCCAGCGCCGCTCGATCGCGCGGGGCTGGTAACGCTCGGGGGCTGAGTCGGTGCTCGAATCGGTGGTGGCGTCCGTGGTCATCTCGCGGCTCTTCTCGTCCGTGGGCCCGCGTGCGGGGCGAGTCTTGGTGGTGCCCAGTCGATGGTGCCCAGTGTCTACGGTGCGGGGGCCCGATGTGGGCGGGCGACGTTGCGGGCGAGGCAACGCCGCCTAGGTAAGGACGAGGGTGGGGGTAGGGGGCCGCATCACGTCGCTCAGTATACCGTCCGCTTCCGGACGTGCTTTGCGCTACCGCGCCAGGATGAGGGCGACCGCGAGCGGCACGCCCAGCGAGACGACCACCAGAAAGGCGCGCGCGCGGTTCAGCCGCTCGGCTGGCTCGTTCGCGGCGAGCGCGCGCCGACCCATCCACAGTGTGGCGAGCACGTACACGACGAACAGGACGATCAGTCCGGGGCGCAGATCCATGCGGTACGTCTCCTCGGCCCGAGCCTACCCCGCCAGCGGGTGGAGGGCACGCGCCCGCGCGTCCCGCCTGTCCTCGCTAGGGGCTGACGAGGCGGCGCAGCGGCTGGTTGAACGAGGTCACGAGGATCTCCCCGGCGGCATCAAGGCCGAACGACGTCAGGTTCGAGACGCTCGCGATCTTCACGGGGACGCCGGGGCTATCCGCGCGGATTGCCCAGACGTCGCCGGAGCAGAGGTCGGCGAACAGGTACGCGCCGGCGATCTCGGGCACGCGTGTGCCCCGGTAGACCACGCCGCCCGTGATGGAGCATCGCCCGCCGCCGTGGTCATACGTCGTGACGGGAGGCGCGAAGCCGGTCCGGTCGCAGCCGATGACCGGGCGATAGCAGCGGTCGCCCTCGGTGACGCTCCAACCGTAGTTCGTCCCGCGGCGGATGACGTCCACCTCCTCGACGGAGTCCTGGCCGACGTCGCCGGCCCAGAGCGCGCCGGTCGAGGGGTCGAACGCCATGCGCCAGGGGTTGCGGAGTCCGTACGCCCAGATCTCGCCGCGCGCGCCGCTTTGGTTCACGAACGGGTTGTCGCCGGGAACCGCGTATGGCTGCGACGCTGAGGCATTCCGCACATCGATGCGGATGATCTTGCCGAGGAGCGTGCCGAGGTTCTGTCCGTTGCGCTGGGGGTCACCACCTGAACCCCCGTCGCCGAATCCGAGGTACAGCATCCCGTCCGGGCCGAAGCGAATCGCGCCGCCGTTGTGGTTGGAGAACGGCTGCGCCACCTCCAGTACCACCAGCTGCGAGGCCGGATCGAGGGTGATACCGCCGGGGACCCTCGAGAAGCGCGCCAGGACGCTGCGCCGGGGGTTGGCGGCGGAGTAGTAGAGCCACACGTACCCGTTGCTCGCGAAGCCGGGATCGAGGGCCATCGACAGCAGTCCCTCCTCGTTCCCGTCGCGCGACACGCGCGCGCGGATGTCGAGGATGGCAGTGGTGGTGCCGCCCTGCAGCGCGAAGACCTGGCCGTCCTGCTCCAGCAGGAAGAGCCCGTCCGTGCCAGCCGGCGGGTAGGCGCCGACCTCCGTCGGGCGGCTCCAGCGCTGCGTACCGACCGTCCCGAGTCCAACCGCTCGCGGGGTGGTGCCGGATGCCGCCGGGGCGGGCGCGGGCGGTGTCGGGCTGGTGCCAGGCGTGGGGCTTTCGCGCACCGTCGTGGCGGTCGCTCCAGCCAGTGTCCCTGTCCCGCTGCGGTCCGGCGGCGGTACCGGCGTCACCGGGTTACCGGTGGCGGTCGTCCTCGGAGCGCACGCGACGAGCAGCACGGACGTCAGCAACGCGAGCAGGGCCGCGGTGGTCGAGGAGCCTCGGCGCATGGTGGGTCGTCTTTCGCCGGCTGGATGGGCGGTCGTCGTTAGAACGCGGGCGCGCGCTCCTACGTTACGCCGCGCGGCCGATCGCGAGGCCGCCGACCATAGCGATGATGCCGAGGATGCTCGTGGCGGCGAAGAGCGCGATCGCGATCGGCAGGCGCCCGGCCTCAGCATGTGTGACCACGTCCGCCATGAATGACGAGAACGTCGTGAACCCGCCGAAGATCCCGGTGGCGACGCCCAGCCGGATGACCGGAGGGATCGAGGGGTAGCGCGCCTCGAGGATGCCGAAGAACACGCCGAGCCCGAACGCGCCGGCGATGTTCACGACGAACGTGCCGCTTCCGCCGAGCCGCGCGAAGTACGTGATCCAGGATGCGAGCGCGTACCGCAGCACGGAACCGGCGGCACCACCCAGGGCAATCGCGACCACCGCTGCCATGTTGACCTCGATCCCGTCCTGCGCCCGAGTCTGACACGCGCGCTCGCGGCGCACCACCTCGTCCTGTGCGGGCTCGTCGCGTGCGGGAGCTCCCCGATGCGCGCGCGGTCGCGCCCGGCCTAGGGTCGGAGCATGGCGAAGCAGGGACCCCGTAGCCTGACCCCGGTCGACCGAGCAGCCGCGGCGTTCCACGCCGGCGACTTCGAGGGCGCGCGCGCACTCCTCGGCCGCTATGCCGGCCACCACGCGCAGGATGCGCGAGCCCTGCACATCCTCGGTGCGGCCTCGAACGCGCTGCACGAGTACGGCGCAGCGGAGGCGCAGACACGCGCCGCGCTGGCCGCGTGGGAGGGGGAGATCCCCGCGAGCCTCCACAACAACCTCGGGCTGGCCGTGGCTGCACAGGGCCGCATCGCTGAAGCCCTCGGGTCACTTGTGGACGGGGTGCGCCTCGACCCGAACAGCCGGGACTTTCGCGCGAACCTGGCGCTGGCGCTGCATGCTGCGGGGCGCCGCACAGACGCGGCGTCGGTCGCTCTGGGCGCGCCAGGCGCTCCCGAGAACATGGTGGCCGCGATCCTCGCCTACGAGGACGGGGACCTCGAAGAATGCCGCCGTGTCCTTGACCTCGTCCGCCCGGGCTTCGAGGCGGGGCTCGCAGACGGCATGGATCCACGCCAGTGGCACAACCTGAACGTCTACCGGGCCTACCTCGGTGAGTTGCTCGCCTATCGCGTCGTGCACGAGGTGCGGTACCCGCGCAGGGAGGACGCGGCCGAACTGCCACCGCTGTACGTCATCGGCGACAGCCACGCGCTCGCGCCCTCCGGGATGCGCGTCGTGTTTCTCGGCGCGCCGTGGCGGGTCGTGCCGCTCGTCGTCGTCGGCGCGAAGGCCTGGCACCTCGCGAGCAGCGCCGACGGCGCGGCCACGAATCGCTACGCGCGGGCCTTCCAGATCGCGCTCGACCGCGTGCCGGCAGGCGCGACGGTGGTGTCGCTGCTGGGCGAGATCGACTGCCGTGCGGACGAGGGCATCGTGCCCCACGCGCAGCGACATCCCGAGGCGACGCTCGATGCTGCCATCGCGGACCTGGTGCGCGGCTACGCGCGCTTCCTCGACATCGAGGCGGCGCGGCGCGACCTGACGATCCACCTCGGAGGCGTGCCAGCGCCGCGTCGGCAGGCGATCGCCGGCGTCCCGGTCGACACCGCGCTCTTCGTCGCGGTCGTGCGGATGTTCAACGAGATGCTGGCGGTCGTTGCTGATGCCTCCGGCATCGCGCTGGTCGATGCGTACCGCGCCACGGTCGGAAGCGACGGGTTCGCGGCGGGTGGCCGGCACCTCGATACCCACCACCTGCTACCCGAGGTGTTCGCGCAGGCTGCGCGCGCGGCGCAGCTGGCCCCCGGAGCCTTGCAGGCCATCGCCGGGCGGGCGGCCGCCTAGCGGGACGCAAAACGACGGCCCAGGGGCCGCCGTGCGCGCGCTGCCGGGTGGTGTGGATGGTGGACCCGAGGGGTCTCGAACCCCTGACCTCGACACTGCCAGTGTCGCGCTCTACCAACTGAG
>CAIXBH010000010.1 GCA_903917615.1 uncultured Chloroflexota bacterium
CTCCCCCTTCCCGCGCAGGGAAGGGAGCCGGGGGGAAGGGCGCCCCCGCATAGGGCGGTCTCGTGTGCTGTGCTGGATCGGGGGCTGGCGACGCGAGAGCGCTACTTCGAGTCGGCGGAGTGGCGCTCGGCGACCTTTGCGCAGGCGATCGCCAGGCGGCGGGCCGCCTCGTGCAACTCGTCCTCGCGCACCCAGGAGTAGGCGAGGCGCATGTGGTTGCCGGGGTCCTTGCGGTCCGGGTAGAAGCCGTAGCCGCCGGCCGCGATGAGCCCTTCGGCGATGGCGGCCTGCTGCACCTCGAGGCCGTCGAGGCCGTTGTGCAGTTCGACCCACAAGAAGAAGCCGCCTCCAGGGCGGCGGAATGACAGGTAGGGTTCGCAGTACTCGCGCAGCCCGTCGCACAGCGCGTCGAGCTTGCGCTCGTAGACCTTGCGCATCGACGCGATGTGCTCGTCGAGGTGCCCGTCCTTCGCGAACTCATAGACCATCCGCTGGAGTGCCGGGCTGTTGCCCATCTCGAAGCGGACGCGCGTTACGCGGTCCAGGATCGCGGGCGTCGCGTGGATCCATCCGACCCGCAGGCCGGTGGCGACGATCTTTGAGAATGTGCCGACGGAGATCACGCCGTTGCACTCCGACATCGCGGAGAGCGCCGGAGGCGCCTCCCAGCCGGGGAAGTACAGCTCGCCGTACGCGTCGTCGTCCAGGACGAAGACGCCATGCTCCGCGGCCACGCGCAGCAGCGTGTTGCGCCGCTCGTGCGAGAGCGTCACGCCCATCGGGTTGTGGAAGTTACTGATCGTGTAGACGAACTTGACGCGCTTCCCCTCGGCCGTGAGGCGCTCGATCAGCGGCCCCAGGTCGTCGACGCGCATGCCGTCGTTGTCCATGCCGATCGGCACGATCTCGGCCTCGTGCCCGCGGAAGGTGCGCAGCGTACCGGAGAAGGTCGGCGCCTCGGTTATGATTACGTCGCCGGGGGAGATGAACGCCGAGCAGATCTGGTCGATCGCGCCGGCCGAGCCGTTGGTGAGCAGGAAGTGCCCCGCCGTCACGGGGAACCCGCGGTCGCGCGTGTAGCGCTCGGCGAGCAGCTCGCGGAGCGGCTCGAAGCCCTCGGGCCCGCCGTAGCGGAGTGGACTGTCGTCGAGCTCGGGGGTGTCGACGGCGCGCGCCATGGCGGCGGCGAGCGCCTGGCGCGGGAGCGTCGCGGGGTCGGGGATGCCGCCGCCGAGGGTGATCGGGGGGACCGCGGAGACGATCTCCGTCGCCATGCCCCAGTCGGTCGCGGAGCCGGTGGTGAGGTACTTGGCGGCGGGCGTGGTCAGTTCGTCGAGATTCCGCCCCACCCAGAGGCGCGCCAGATCAGCGGCGAGTTCAGAGGACCGGTCCGCGGCCACGATGCGCTCCTCCGCGCGACACGCTGCCCCCGCAGCGCGTGCGCCGATATTCGGGTCATCCTATGTCTCCTGAATCCGCCCGGCAACACCGAGGAGCATCCGCGCTGGATCCACGGGTGACGCGCGGCGCGCGTGCGGGCGGGGGCTCAGCGCTTCGCGGCGGCGGCCACCTCGGCCAGACCTTCGGCGAACGCGGCGATCGCGGGGCGCAACTGGTCGGGCGGGAGCGCCGAGAAGACGAGGCGGATGTGGTCCTCGCCGCCGCCGTTGGCGAAGTAGCCGGTGCCCGGCGTGACCGCGACGCCGTGCCGCTTGCCCGCCTCGAAGACCGCCTGCGCGTCGAGCCCGGGCGCGAGTTTGAGCCAGTGATAGAAGCCGCCGGCCGGGCGCTTGAAGGACACGTACGGCTCGGCGAACTCGACCAGGGCCGCCGCGCTGGCGTCGCGCCGCTCGCGGTAGAGGTCGCACAGCATCGCGACGTGGGAGTCGTAGGTGCCGCCGCGGAGGTACTCCAGCACCATCCGGTGCAGGAACGGCGACGCGCCGTTGTCGAACCGCGCGAACACCAGCTGCCGCACGATCTCCGGCTGTGCCACGATCCACGCGACGCGCAGCCCCGTAGCGATCGTTTTCGAGAAGGTGCCGACGCGCATGATCCCGCGGCCCTTCGCGATCGAGAACAGCGATCGCGGCGGCGGCCCGTCGAGGTCGATCCCCGTGTACGCGTCGTCCTCGAGCAGGAGCACGCCGTGCGCCTGCGCGATCCGGACGAGCGCCTCGCGCCGCTCGACGGGCAGCGTGTGGCCGGTGGGGTTGTCGTAATTCGCGGTGCAGTAGATCAGCTTGGCCTGCTGGCCGGTCATCCGGCGCGTCTCGAGGACTCGCTCGAGCGCGCTCATCACCATGCCGTCGTCGTCCTGCGGCACGTCGATGATCGTGGCGCCACGCGCGCGGAACGTGCGGATCGCGCCCGGGTAGGTCGGCGCCCCGCAGAGCACCACGTCTCCCGGCGAGAGGAAGGTGGCCGCGACGTTGTCGATGCCCTGCGCGCTGCCCGCCGTGAGCGTGACGTGCGCCGAGGTCACATCGACCCCGGTCTCCGCCGCCTGGCGCTCCGCGATCCATGCGCGCAGCGGTTCGTAGCCCTGCGTGCCGCCGTAGGTGAGCGCCACGCCCGGGTTCTCCTCGATCGCGCGCTGCGCCGCCGCGGCGAGGGCCTGCCACGGCAGGGTCGCCCGGTCGGGCACGCCGGCGTTGAGGTCGTAGGGGAGCGGTGAGAGCGAGGTCGGCGGTGGGAGGCGGCGCACCGCAGGCGCGAGCAGCGCCTCGATGGCCGCGCTGCTAAACGCGTCTTCGCCGGTCGTCGATGAGTTCGAGGCGGTCATGGTCGCGCCAGCGTACGAGCGGGGCTTCGACAGAACAACCGAGGGCTAACCCGGGGCGACCGGGCATGTGCCATGATTCGAGCGCAACGCGGAGGCGTCGGATGCCCGAATCGCTGGCCCGGGACGTCGTCGAAGGACTGACCGCGCGCCAGCTCACCCTCGCGACGGCCGAATCCAGCGTGGGCGGGATGATCGGGCACTGGCTGACGGATGTCCCCGGGGCCTCGCGCATGTTTGCCGGCGGCGTCGTCGCCTACGCGCGCTCGCCCAAGGTGCGGCTGCTCCTCGTGCCGCCTGCGGTCCTCGACGAGCATGGTTCGGTCAGTGAATCCGTGGCGCTCGCGATGGCCGAGGGCGTCCGTGACGCCGTCGGGGCTGACCTGGGCATCGCGGAGACTGGTGTCGCGGGCCCCAGCGACAATCCCGAGCGCCCGCAGGGCCTCTTCTACGTGGCGCTGGTCGGGCCCGGGCTGGAGCGCGTGGAGCGTCACCTCTTCACCGGTGACCGCGAGGCGATCAAGCGGCAATGCACGGAGGCCGCGCTCCGCCTTGTGCTGAAGTACCTGACCGAGACGAGCGCGCCCGCGCCCCGCTAGGCTGGGCGCCCTGACGCGACGCGGGCTGGGGGATCAACATGGCCGATTTCGACGCGATGAACTGGTGGGCGGAGGCGTGCCACGGCCTCGACGCAGGCTGGGCCGGTGCGCTCGCGGATCGTGCGCCGTTCGCGCTTCCCGGCGACCAGGCGGTGTGGGGGCGCGACCGCCCCTTCCGCGTCGAGCACCTGCGTCTGGAGTTGACGGTCGATCCGGCCGCGAAGGCCGTGCACGGCGTCGCGACGACGACGATCCGCCCCCGCCACGATGGCATGCGCGAGGCCGTCTTCGACGCGATCGACCTCGACGTCGCGTCCGTGACCGATGAGGCCGGCCGCGCGCTCAAGTTCGAGGTAGGCGACCGCACGCTGCGCATCGACCTCGGCCGTGCGCGTCCGGCGTCGCGCACGATCGCCACCGTCGTCACCTACTCCGCGCATCCGCGGCGCGGGCTGTACTTCAACGCACCCGACGCGGGCTATCCCGCTCGCCCCGCGCAGGTGTGGACGCAGGGCCAGGCGGAGGACAGCGAGCACTACTTCCCCTGCTTCGACTTCCCCGGCGAGAAGTTCACCTCCGAGATGATCGCGACCGTGCCCGTTGGCTGGTTCGCGCTCTCCAACGGACGCCTTGTCGAGGTGTCCGAGAACAAGCGACGCAAGACCTCGACCTACCACTGGTCGCAGGAGATCCCGCACCCGGCGTACCTCATCACCCTGGCGGCCGGTGAGTTCGACGAGGTTGTGCACCGCGCGAAGGCGGCCGGGCGCGACGACGTCCCGGTGCAGTACTACGGCGCGAAGGGGACGAAGGCCGACCTCGAGCGCGCCTTCGGACGCACGCCGCAGATGATCGAGTTCTTCTCGGAGAAGATCGGCGTGCCGTACGCGTGGGCGAAGTACGGCACAGTCGCGATCGCTGACTTCATCTTCGGCGGCATGGAGAACACCTCCGCGACCACGATGACCGACACGCTGTTGCACGACGCGCGTGCGCACGAGGACTTCGCCGACACGGCCGACTCGATCACCGCGCACGAGCTCGCGCACCAGTGGTTCGGCGATCTGCTGACCTGTCGCGAGTGGTCGCACGGCTGGCTCAACGAGTCCTTCGCGACCTACTTCGATGCGCTGTTCGTCGAGCACGCCCGCGGGCACGACGCGTTCCGCTATGACCTCATGCAGAAGGCAGCGCAGTACTTCGACGAGGACGCGAAGGCGTATCGGCGGCCGATCGTCGAGAACGTGTACCGCGAGCCGATCGATATCTTCGACCGCCACCTGTACGAGCGCGGCTCCGTGGTCCTCGACATGCTCCGCACGGAGCTGGGAGATGACCTCTGGTGGGAGGCGATCCACCACTACGTGGAGCAGCACCGCGCGAGCGACGTGCTGACCTCGGACCTGCAGCGCGCGATCGAGCAGGCGACCGGGCGCAACATGGACGCGTTCTTCCAGCAGTGGGTGTGGAAGGGCGGTCATCCGGAGTTCAAGGCAACCTACGCCTGGGACGCCGCCTCGAAGACGGCCACCGTCGGGCTGACGCAGACGCAGAAGCCCGACGACCTGCTCACGTCGATCTACCGCGTGCCGCTTGAGATCGGTTTCATGGTGAACGGCGTGTTCGAGGTGCAGCACGTCCGCATGACGGAGGCGGCACACTCGTTCGTGTTCCACCTCGCAGCCGAGCCCGCGTTCGTCGCGATCGACCCCGCGAACCGCGTGCTGAAGACGCTCGACTTCACGCCCGGCGAGAAGCAACTCAAGGCGCGCCTGACCGGTGACCCCGAGGCCGTCGGTCGCATCGAGGCAGCACGCGGGCTCGCGGCGCTCGGCACGCCCGGCGCCATCGAGGCGCTGCGCGCTGCGCTCCTGCGCCGCCGGGAGGTCGACTTCGTCCGCGCGGAGATCGCCACCGCGCTCGGTCGCGTGAAGAGCGACGCCGCGCGTGACGCGCTGCTCGCTGCCGCCGGGGAGCCGTCGAGCCGGGTGCGGCGCGCGGTCGCCACCGCGCTCGGCAACTTCCGCGATGCCGAGTCCGCGAAGACGCTCGGAGCGTTCCTCGCTGGCCGAGGTGACACCTCGTACTACGTCCAGGCGAACGCCGCCGCGGCGCTGGGACGGACGCTCGACGCGTCGGCGTTCGAGGTACTCCGGAAGGCGATCGGCCGTCCGGCGCACAACGACGCGATCAGTGCCGCCGCCGTGACCGGGCTGGGCAACCTGCGCGACGTGCGGGCCCTCCCCGTGCTGCTCGAGCAGACCGCGTGGGGTGTCCACCAGAACACCCGCCGCGCGGCCACGCTCGCGCTCGGTGCGCTGTCGCCCTACCTCGACCTGCCGGGTCGCACACGGACCCGCGAGCGGCTCGAGGAACTGCTCGACGACCCCTGGCTGCGCGTCCAGCTTTCCGCCGTGTCCGCCCTCGAGGCGATGGCCGACCCGGCCGCCGTCTCCGCGCTCCGGAGCCTGGCTTCTCGGGCGCTCGACGGCCGCCTGGCGCGTTCCTGCCGCGTTGCCGTGCGCCGCATCGGCGAGGCCGCCGAGAAGCCGGCCGAGGTGCGTTCGCTCCGCGACGAGCTGGAGAAGCTGCAGCAGGCGAACCAGAAGCTGGCGGATCGCCTCGTCCAGGTGGAGGCGAAGGTCGCTCCCTCGGCCCGCCGTGGCGGCGGGCGCTAGCGGCGCAGGCAAGCGCCGCTACGTCAGAATTGGGTATGATTGGCTTTGTGATGACTCCCGAGGCCGTGGACGTGCGGAGCACGCCGCGAGCCGTGACCGGATGAGGCGACCGTGACCGACGAGCAATACCGCCCGCTCAACGTGTTCTTCGACGTGGACAACACGCTGATCATGTGGAACGGGCGCCTGCGCCAGCACACCCGCGAGGTCTTCCAGGCGCTCAAGGACCACGGGCACACCATCTACGTATGGTCGGGCGTCGGCATTCGCCGATGGGACATGAAGCGCCACGAGCTGGACGAGTTCGTCACCGACTACTTCATCAAGCCGCTCGACCGGCACCACGAGAAGCTCGAGGCGCTCGGCGTCCCGATGGTCCCCGACTTCGTGATCGACGACCACCTGAGCGTCGTCACCGCGTTCGGCGGCTACCACATCAAGGACGAGGCCGACCCCGACGACCGCGAACTGCTCGAGGTGCTCGACCGCATCCACGAGATGGCGCGCGCCCCGTTCGATGCGGAGGCACCGAAGGGTGCACCGGTCGCCCACGCCGCTCCGCCCGCCGCGTCGTAGTCCCAAGGTCCGGTTTTTCGAAGCAACGCGAGGGGACTCCCCTCGCGTTTTCGTTTGCCTGTCGGCCCCGGTCGGGGCTAGGCGCGGCCCTGGGCCGCGAACCCACGCAGGAGGGCGGCGACACGCGCGCGCTCGAGCATGGCCGACGCGGGCGTGTCCTCGTCCATCTCGTCGGACGCCTCGACGAACTGCGCGAGCGCGATCTGGGCACGCTGGTCGTTGATGCGCAGGAGTGGCTCGGCGATCGTCCAGATCGAGCACCCGGGGTGCCGGTTCGGCGACACGCTGGCGAAGGACACCCAGTCGAGCACGCGCTCACGGATGTCGTAGTGCGAGAACAGCCGGTACTCGGTGTCCCAGCGGTCGGCGTCGTCGTACAGCGCGGGCGTCCAGTCGATGTTCACCGGTCGGTCGGACGCCTGCTGTTCATCGAGCGCGACCAGCCAGATCGAGGTCGCGAGCGTCAGCGGCGAGGCGTCATACGCGCCGCGGACCGCCCAGGTCTGCGCGTAGGCGTCGCCGGCGGCGGTCTGCACCCGCCGGTCGATCCCGAGGCCTGCGCCCAGCAGCGTGCGCGTCACGATGATGTGCCCGAGCAGCCGCGCTTCCGCGTCGCTCTGGGTGCGCTCGCCCGTCGGGAGGACGAACGCGGCTTCCTCGTCCGGGCCGAAGCACGCGAAGGTGCGGCGCAGGCCGCCCTCGTACCCCGGGGCGCCGGGCTGCCCCATCGCCGCCATGAGCGTGTCGAGGTCGCTCGGGTCGTCGACGGCGCCGCGATCGCGTGCCTGCGGCCAGAGACGGAGCGCGAGGTCGAGGACGGCACTCGTGGACATGGGCACGAGGCTCGCGTGCGGGGGCCTCGTTGTCAACGCGTCGCCGGGCGGTTGCCGCTGGCGACAGCACCCGGAGCCTGCGACCATCGAGTCGTGACACGCATCATCGTCGCCGTCATCGCCTGGGCCGGCGTGCTGCTCGCCGGGTGCACAGCGTCGAGTCTCCCGGCAGCCCCGTCCTCCGGCGCGCCGGCGTCGACCGGGGCGACCGGCACCGGGGCCGCGGCGCCGGCGACGACGGCGACCGCCCCCGCATCTTCCGCGAAGCCGACCGTGGAGCCTGTCGCCTCGACCGCGGCGATTCCGGACAGCGCGCTGCCGCGCGTCCGCTTCGTCACGAAGGCCGGTACCCCGGTGTCATTGCCGATCGAGGTCCCGCCTGAGCGCGAGTACGGCATCGGGCTCTCCGGTCGGACCACACTCGGCGAGCGCGGCATGCTCTTCTACTTCCCGCAGGTCACCGACACGCCGTTCTGGATGCAGGACACGCACATCGACCTCGACATCGTGTTCATCAGCCGCGACCTGAAGGTGCTGGCCGCGCAGACGATGAAGGCCGACACGCTGGACTACCACACCGCGGACGGCGTGTTCACGGCGGAGCAGTACCAGCGCCGGAACGGCGGCACGCCCTACCTCGCCACCATCGAGGCGCCTGCTGGCTGGTACGCCGCGCACCAGGTGCAGGCAGGCGATGCGGTCGTGTTCGACTTCGATCTCAAGGCGGCCACCGGCCGCTAGCCCCGCGCGAGGCGGGCAGATCCCGCCGCCTATACTCAGCACGAGCACACGGAGGTTCCGCGATGATGAACACCTCGATCGATTTCAACGGCATGAAGGTCATGGGCTACCTGTCGGAGCCCGACCCCGAGGACTTCCCCGAGCCGCTCGGCGGGATGGTCGTCATCCAGGAGTGGTGGGGGCTCACGCCCGACATCGAGGAGATCGCGGACCGCTACGCGCTCGAGGGCTACGTCGCGTTCGCGCCGGACATGTACCACGGCAAGGTGGCGACCGAGCCGGACGAGGCGCGCAAGCTCGTGATGGCGCTTGAGCGCGACCTCGCGGCGCGCGAGATCGACACCGTCATCGCGTGGTTGAAGGCGGAGAAGGGCGTCGCGAAGGTTGGCTGCGTCGGCTACTGCATGGGTGGGGGCCTCACGCTCGCGACCGCGATCCGCCCCACGTCGCACGTCGATGCGGTGCACGTCTACTACGGCGGCGGGATGCCCGCGGCCGAGGCGATCGCGACGATCAAGGTGCCCGTCCTCGGCTCCTACGGCGCGGACGACGAGGGCATCCCGAAGGAGCAGGTGGACATGCTCCGGGAGACCCTGACCAAGGCGGGCGTGCCGAACGACGTCACGCTGTACCCCGGCGCACCGCACGCGTTCTTCAACGACACGCGTCCCGCGTACCGCGAGGGCGCAGCGATGGACTCATGGATGAAGTCCATCGACTGGTTCAAGAAGTACCTGCAGAACTAGCGGCGAGTGCGAGGCGGCTCCGGCATGGCAGACGTGCGCATCGTCGCGAAGGCGCTCGACGACTTCGGCGATGACTGGCACTGGGTGATCCTGCACGACGCGGAGCCGCGAGGCGAGCGCCGCTACTTCTCGCCGCTGGTGGACACGGTGTGCGGCATTCTCCTCGACGAAGGTGGGGTCACGGTCACGCTGGTCGACACGGGCGCGCCCGATGAGCCCAACTGTCCGCGCTGCCAGGGCGAGGGTCTCGGCCCCGCGCTGCGCGCCGAGATCGAGCGTGTGCTGGAAGAGGCGGAACTGGTGCCGGTGCGGGTGCGCTAGCGCTCGACTCCGACGGGGCGATCAGAACCACTCGTGCTCGACGACCTGTGACGCGTGCGCAGCGAGCGTTGTGAGGACGCGCTCGTCGTCCGCGTCGAAGGGACGCCCGTCTCGCCGGTCGGTGACGTAGAGCGCCCCGCGTACCTCGCCGTGCGCCCAGATCGCGACGCCGCACATCGCTTGCATCTCCGGGTGGTGGGGCGGAAAGCCAAACGCCCGCGCGTGGTCCAG
>CAIXBH010000011.1 GCA_903917615.1 uncultured Chloroflexota bacterium
GAGGGCACCACCGCCACCCTCCTGCACCTCGAAGCCATCGCCAACGTCTGCAAGCAGACCGGCATCAAGCCGTCCGAGATCGACGGCATCTTCTCCACCGGCTTCTCGCCGCAGCTCGCCGAACACCTCGGCATCCACCCGAAGTACATGGACACGACGGCCGTGGGTGGCTGCTCCTTCGAGATGCACGTCCACCACGCGCTTGCCGCGATCTACGCGGGCATCATCGACGTGGCACTGATCTCGCACGGTCAGGCGGGGTACTCGCAGCGCAAGAACAAGGGCAAGGGGACGAACAACACGGGCCCCGGCGACCCGTGGGGCTACGGGCCGATGTTCGAAAACCCCTACGGCGTCTCCGGACCGCCCTCGGGCTACTCGCACGCGATGGCGCGGCACATGTACCAGTACGGTTCCACGAAGCGTGACTTCGCGCAGATCGCCGTCACGACGCGTGACTGGGCGACGCTGAACCCGCGCGCCGTGATGCACTCCAAGGAGACACACGCGCAGGGCGGGCCGATGACGATCGAGACCGTACTCGAGAGTCGCGTCATCTCCTGGCCGCTCAATCTGCTCGACGTCTGCCTGGTGACCGACCACGGCGGTGCCGTGCTCGTGACCTCGGTCGAGAAGGCGCGGTCGCTGAACACAAAGCCGGTCTGGATCGCCGGCGCCGGCGAGGGCACGAGCCACTCGATGATGCTCGAGATGGGTGACTTCACCGCGACCTCGGCCATGCAGTCGGCCGCCACGGCCTACCGCATGGCGGGCATGGGCCCGAGCGAGATGGAGCTCGCGATGATCTACGACTCGTTCACGATCACCGCCGCCATCACCGCGGAGATGCTCGGTCTGACGCCGCGCGGACAGGGCCCGAGCGCCTGGGAGGGCGGCAAGGCCGGCCCCGGCGGCTCCGGCATCCCGATCAACACCAACGGCGGTGGGCTCTCGTTCAACCACTCCGGCATGTACGGGATGATGCTGCTCATTGAGGCCTACCGGCAGTTGTCCGGTACGGCGGAGGACGGCATCAACGGCCTCCCCGGAAAGCAGACGTCGGCCAAGACCGCCGTGGTCAACGGCACCGGCGGCTCGCTGTCGAACACGGGGACACTCGTCCTCGTGTCCGACGACTAACTCGTGCGCCCGATGGCCGAATCGGTCATCACCGACGCCCTGCGCGCGCTCATCGGCGTGGACACCGATGAGCGGGTCGCCGAGGTGACGACGACGGGCTGCCGACTGTTCGCGCGCGCCGTCGGGCACACGGACCTCGTCTACTACGACGAAGGGGCGGCGCGAGCGCGCGGCTACCGGTCGGTCATCGCGCCGCCGGGGTACCTCGGCACGCCGATCTACGCGCCAGGTGCCGCGGATACGCCCGCGGTGCCGGGGCCTCCGAACAGCCCCTACCCGCGCATCCTGAACGGCGGTACGACGTACGAGTACTTCGACACGCTGGTCGCGGGCGACGTGGTCACCTCGCGCCGCCGGATCACCGGCTTCCAGGAGCGCGAGGGCTCCATCGGACCGATGCTGCTGACCACGAGCGAGACGACGTTCACGCGCCAGGACGGCACGGTCGTCGCGAAGATGTACGCGACGGCGATCAACTACTAGCCCTGCCGGGCGAAGACGAGCGAGCGCGGACGATGGCCGACCAGATCTACTTCGAGGATGTGCACGAGGGGCTCGAGCTCCCCGCGCTTATCAAGACGCCCGCCCCGGCCGACCTCGTCATGTTCGCGGGCGCGGTCGGCGACTTCGCGCCGGTGAGCTACGACCTCCCCTACGCGCACGAGGTCGGCCTCGACAACATTGTGATCCAGGGCGGGCTCAAGACGGCCTACCTCGGTCAGCTGCTTCACGACTGGATGGGGCCGCAGGGGGTCATCCGCCGGCTCGGCTGCCAGTACCGCGGGATGGACTACCCGAACCGCCCGCTGACGTGCCGTGGCGTGGTCACGAGGACGTACGAGTCCGACGGACAGGCCCTCGTGGACCTCGAGGTGTGGACCGAGAACGCCGAGGGGTTCCGCACGTCGCCAGGCAGCGCCACCGTCGCGTTGCCGCGACGCGGCTAGCCGATCACTTCGAGGCGAGCGCCTCGTCGTCCGGATCGGCCATCGCACCCGGGAATGTTTCCATGTAGACGAAGTCGTAGCCGGCCCGGCTCACATTCCGCACGCGCTGGAACCCGGCGCGTTCGAACGACTTCTGCGCGCGGATGTTCCAGACCAGCGTGTGCAGGTAGACGCGCTGCAGGCGCAACTCATCGAAGAGGTAGCGCAGCATGGTGCGCACGGTGTCCTCGCCGTAGCCCCTGGACCAGTAGTCCCGGTCCCCGATCGTGATCCCCAGCTCCGCCTCACGCAGGTACGAGTCGTACCCGTAGTACATGACGTTGCCGATGTGCTTGCCAGTCTCGCGGTCATCGATGCCGAAGGTGCGCCGGTGCTGGCTGGGGTAACGCAATTCGTCGTTCATCGTGGCGAGGAACGAAGAGAAGCGCGTGGTCAGCGGACGTGCGGCATCGTACTCGGCGAGTTCGGGATCACAGCGCCACGCGTAGTCGTGCTCGGCGTCGTCGATCGTCTTCTCGCGCAGCCGCACGAGACGCCCCTCGGCGACCACCTGCGGCGTCACGGTCATGACGAGATCCTCGCGATGCGATCGGCCGCTGCCTGGAGGAGGTGCAACTGATTGCGGTGCGTCAGCAGGCGCTCCGCCTCCGAGATGTGGCACCACTCAACACGGTCGAATTCATGGTCGTGGTCGGCAGTGTCTCCACCGACCGGCTCCATGAGGTAGTGGTATACGACTTTTTGGACCCGCGCGCCTTCACGGTCGGTATAGGCGTAGCGGACCTCGCCGACCGGCTCGACAATGCGCGTCACGAGGCCGGTCTCCTCGCGCACCTCGCGGAGCGCGGTCTCCTCGATGGTCTCGCCGGCGTTCGGGGTGCCCTTCGGGAGCGCCCACAGGCGCTCCGAGTGGCGGTACACGAGAACCACCTCGACCCCTTCCGGGGCGTGGCGGTACACGATGCCGCCCGCGGAGACGGCGTCCCGCGTCGGGGACGGCTCCGGGGTGGGCCGTGATGTCACAGGGGCGAGTCCTCGTCCTCGAACTCGGGCGCGCGGCGCTGCCCGTCCATCATCTCCGCCGTGAGCAGTTGCACTTCGGCAAGCGCCTCGCGGATCGCCTCCTGAATGGCGGGATCGCGGCGCTCCCGCAGCCAGCGCGTGAGCACGTGCTCCGCCTCGATGTTGCCGATCTCGCCCAGCGCGCGGATCGCGGCGATCTGGACCTCTTCGTCCTTGTCCTCCGTGGCGAGCATCACGAGCGGGTCCACGGCCGCCTCGACCAGCAGCTGGCCCGCCGAGGTGGCTGCCGCGGCGCGCATCTCTGCGTCCTCGTCATCGAAGTGGTAGATGAGCAGGTCCAGCCAGCCCTCGGAGGCGTTCCGCCCCATCGCCTTGATCGCGGCGACGCGCATGAGCGGCGTGCCCGTCTCGTAGGTCTCGCTGATCAACTCGCCCGTCGACTCCTCGGACGACGCGCCAAGCGCCTGGAGCGCGTTGCCGCGCACCTCCTCGGTCTCGTCGACGTCCTCGATCGCATCGCGCAGGGCCGCGGTGAGCGTCTCCGCATCGTCCTCGGCCATCAGACCGAACTCCATCGACACCACGTAGGGGGCGAGGGCTTCCGCGATCTCGGCACGCACCATCGCGACGGGATCGTCGCGCAGCTGCGCCGCGAGCAGTCGCATGTACTCGGCGCGATCCTGCTCCCGCAGCCCCCGCACGGCGAGCATGCGCGTCGCCGGGTCCGGGTCGCGGAGCGCAGTGAGGTAGATGCGGTGGAAGTCGAGCGTCGGGTGCTCTTCGTCGAGCCGCTGGAGCGCGGCGAGGATCTCGCGGCGACGCGCCGGGTCGATCGAGGGCCAGAGCACGAGGCACCGCTGCAGGATGTCGCGCGAGGGCTCGGAGAGCGCGCGCAGTCCGTGCAGGTCGAGTGCCTTGCCGGCCGCCAGGTCGTCCAGGACCGCGTCAGCGGCGGGGAGCGGAGCGTCGTCTTCGGGGAGTTCGCCGGGATCGTCCAGGGGGTCGTTCGTCATATGTCACATTCTACTCGGGCCCGGCGGTAGGCCGAACGCGCGGGGGCTACCGCTCGGGCCGCGGCTCGCGCTCCATGAGGGCGCGCACCTCGTCCAGTGGGCGCGCGTCTTCGTAGAGGATGCGCTCGAGACCAGCGGTGATCGGCATCTCAACGCCGAGCCGGGCCGCGAGGCTGAGGGCCGCGGGCACCGTCGTGGCGCCCTCGGCTGTCTCGCCCAGCGTCTGCAGCGCCGCATCGAGGCTCGCGCCACCGCCGATGAGCTCGCCCAGCCGGCGATTCCGAGCGAGCGGGCTGTACGCACTCGCCACGAGGTCACCGACGCCCGCGAGCCCGAGGAAGGTCGCGGTGTCCGCACCTGCCGCGACGCCGAGACGGGTGATCTCCGCCAGCCCGCGCGTGAGGATCGCCGCCTTGGCGTTGTCGCCGAACTTCAGCGCATCCACCAGTCCCCCGGCGATCGCCATGACGTTTTTCAGCGCGCCGCCGAGCTCGACCCCCACGATGTCCTCGGTGGTGTAGACACGCAGCGCCGTCGAATGGAACGCCGCACGCAGCGCCTCGACAGACGCGTCGCGCGTCGCGATCACCGTGGACCCGGGAAGGCCCGCGGCCACTTCGCGTGACAGGTTCGGGCCGGAGAGCACGGCGAAGGGGTGGTCGGTGATGACATCGAGGA
>CAIXBH010000012.1 GCA_903917615.1 uncultured Chloroflexota bacterium
GCGCCGCGCCGTGACGCAGTGGCCGCGTTCCTGTTCGACCAGAAGGCCGGCTACTTCGACCAGTTCTCCTCCGCGATGGCGGTGATGCTGCGCAGCCTCGGCATCCCAGCGCGCGTCGCGACCGGGTTCGTGCTCGACCCGGCGGACGTGGACAGCGCGACGAAGACGTACACGGTGTCCGAGCAGCGCGCGTGGGCGTGGCCGGAGGTGTACTTCCCGAACCTCGGCTGGGTCGAGTTCAACCCGACGCCCAGCCGCCCGCTGGTCGCGCGTCCCGGTGACGACAGCACCGCCGTCGCCGATGCCGCCGCGGCGACGGCCGAGCCCGGCGACGCCTCCATCGAAAGCTCGGATGCCGACTTCAGCGATGGTGCGGGCGTTGACCTCAACGCGCTCAGCACGCCGTTCCTCGAGACCGGGTTCGGGCGCTTCCTCGTGAACGCCATCTCGACGCTGCTCGTGCTGAGTGTGGTGGCCTCGATCGCCGCGCTCGTCGGGCGCATCTTCTGGCTCCGCTCCTTCCGAGGCCTGAGTCCCACCGCCGCGCGCTGGGCGAAGGTGCTCAAGCTCGCGTCGTGGGCCGGCATCGCCCCGCCGGAGCACCTCACGGTCGTCGAGGCCGCGGAGAGCCTCGGCGTCGCGCTCGGCGAGCTCGCCGCGATGCGCGCGATTGCCGTCACCTACACGCGTGACCGCTACGGCCCGCCGATGGCGGACGCGGCCGAGGATGCGCAGGCGAAGCGCATCGCCGACCGCGACTACCGCCGCCTGCGTGACCAGCTGCGTCGAAGGATCATGTCGCGCGTGATGCACCTCGGACGCGTCACGGACGGACTACCGCGCCGGTACGCCGCCGGTGCGCGGACCGCGACCCGCTAGCCCGCCGAGGTCGTTCGCTTGCTGCGCCAGCTGGAGGATGCGTGCGGCCTCCTCGGGCGAGACCTCCGATCCCGCCTGCGCGAGTGCCGCCTCGAGCGCCGCATTCGCGGCACTGAGCGCACTGCCGCTGGGGTCACTCGTGGGTGTGCCGGCCCCACCCGGCTGGCCGTTCGGGGTGCCCTGGCCGTTCGGCTGACCCGCGCCCTGTCCGCCGCCCGCACTGCCCGAGGGCGCGCCGGACTGCTGCCCACCCTGTCCCGGCTGGTTCGGCTGCCCCTGTCCGGGCTGCCCCTGCTGGCCGTTCTGCTGGCCCGGTTGCCCCTGCTGCCCGGGCGGAGGCGTCGGTGTCGGCGTGGGCGTCGGCACGCGGCGCAACATCAGCTCGAGGTTCGCCTTCGCATCCTGATCCCCGGCGTCCTGTCGCAGCACCTGCCGGAACGCGTCGCGCGCGCGCTCGATGTCGTTGCGCTGCGCGGCGACGGAGCCGTTGGTGTACTGGAGCTTCGTCGTGAGCGAGGCCTCCGGGTTCTTCGCGAGCGTGCCCTCGATCGTGCTCGCGGCCTCGTCGAGGCGGCCGAGCCGCGTCAGCGCGTTCGCGATGTCGTACTGGATCGCGAGGTCGTTGGGCGTGATCGTCGCGGCCGCCTGGTACTCGACGAGCGCGGCGTCGAAGCGGCCGGAATCGTACAGGTGGTTGCCGGTCTCGACGTGCCGGTAGGCGGTCGAGCCACCGACGCAGCCGGTGAGCGCGAGCGCCATCGCGGCCAGCGCAATGCTCGCTGCGCGCCTCGGGCGCAACGCGCGCAGCCCGACCCTGCCTCCCGGAAGGCCCGGCAGC
>CAIXBH010000013.1 GCA_903917615.1 uncultured Chloroflexota bacterium
GACCCCCTCGCCGACTCCGTGGGAGAGGGTTGGGGTGAGGGCGCTGGAGCGGCGGCGATGGCGGCGCGTCGAGGTGCGGGCGATCGAGAACCCTCACCCAGCCTCTCCCATGAATGGCAGAGGAGCCCGAATGCGCGTCAGACCTCGGCATGCGTTCCTCTCCCACTTGTGGGAGAGGACAGGTAAGGGTTCTGCTTCTGGCCCCCTCGCCCACTCGGTGGGAGAGGGTGAGGGCGCTGGAGCGGCGGCGATGACGGCGCGTCGAGGTGCGAGCGATCCGGAACCCTCACCCAGCCTCTCCCATGAATGGGAGAGGAGCCCGAATGCACGTCAGACCTCGGCATTCGTTCCTCTCCCACTTGTGGGAGAGGACAGGTGAGGGTTCTGCTTCTGACCCCCTCGCCGACTCCGTGGGAGAGGGTTGGGGTGAGGGCGCTGGAGCGGCGGCGATGGCGGCGCGTCGAGGTGCGAGCGATCCGGAACCCTCACCCAGCCTCTCCCATGAATGGGAGAGGAGCCCGCATGCGATCAGACCTCGGCATTCGTTCCTCTCCCACTTGTGGGAGAGGACAGGTGAGGGTTCTGCTTCTGGCCCCCTCGCCCACTCCGTGGGAGAGGGTTGGGGTGAGGGCGCTGGAGCGGCGGCGATGACGGCGCGTCGAGGTGCCCGCCTCTGCTACTCCCCGTCCGCCTCGAGGCAGTCCGGCCAGTACCAGTGCTGCTCCCAGTTGCCGAAGAGGATGCGGCTCGGCCGGCGCGAGGTCACGAGGAAGTACGGCTGCTCAAGCATCGCCGGCGGATTGCCGACCTGGTGGAACTCCCACCACACCCCATCGATCTCGCGCGGGCCGATGATCACGTCGAGCCGCCGGCCGCCGATCGACGTCGGGTCGCCGGTGACGCCCCACCCGAGCCGGATCACCTCGGCGCCATTGTCGAGGGGAATCGCCGCGATCACCGGCGACCAGGACCCCTCGCGCGGCGCGAACTCCAGCGCGAACGCACCGTCATCGAGGTCATGCGTCGCGAGGGTGTAGGGCGGGTCAGGCATTGACTATGTCGCGCTCCTTGTCACGGAGGTGCGGTGGGTTACGGCGTTTGCGTTTCTTTGGTCTCGTCATCAAATCGGAATCCGAGCATCCGGCTGATCGCTGCCGCCATAGCCGGATCCGGAACGTAACCTTGGCGTTCTGGAGCCAGAGGGTCACGTGGATTCGACGTCGGCGATATCCCGGGAATCGATGGGACTGGTGAGTCAGCGAACCGGCTAATGGGCGCCCGCACGATGGCGCGAGACATCTGCTCGCTCAAGGACGCGACCTGTCCCTGAAGTAACTCCACATCATGAGCGAGGCGGCCAGTGACATCGTCAGGCGCAACTCTTGCAGCGGAGAGGAGGGCTGCGAGATCGATCCCAGCGGTAAAGGGGGTTTCGCTGTAGCGGGCGGGATCCTGTTTCAGCTCTCGGAGCATCTCGGTGAGGGCCTCGCGAGCGGCGTTCGCGTCCTCTACATCGGTGGATACAGGAATCGCACGGAGATCATGCACGTCGAAGGGAAGAGGGATGGTTCGATCGAACAGGATCACTGACGGCTTCACGAACGCGTGTCGCATCGCCAGTTCGTAAAATACGTTTGGGTTGTGGCCGGTGAGATCCGCAACGACTACGTCTGCATCGATCAGGCGACCGATGATCTGACGACTAATCCGACCAGGAATGCGGATTTCGTCCGCGCGGTCAACGTCCCGATATCCTGCGGCCTCCGCCGCAGGGCGGATCACATAGGTCAGGATCTTGTTGGCGCGGGCGCGAGTGTCTGTTCCCGATTCGCCGATCTCACTGATGACGAAGCAGCTCCTGCTTAGTTCGCTCGCCTCTTGCTCTTCTGCAGTCACGAATGCATCCCTACTGCGCTCGGCTTCCCGTGCTACTACTTCGCCCCCACAGCCACCTTCGCCGGTGCTCGCTTCGCCGCGGGCTTCTTCGCCTTCGCGGGCGGGGCCGCAGACTCGTGACGGGCGAGGACGTCGACGAGGAAGCGGCCGGTCGAGGACTCCTCGACCTGGGCGACCTGCTCGGGCGTGCCGGTGGCGAGGATGCGGCCGCCGCGCGCGCCGCCTGCCGGGCCGAGGTCGATCACGTGGTCGGCGTTCTTCACGACGTCCAGGTTGTGCTCGATCACGATGACCGTGTTGCCGCCGTCGACGAGGCGCTGGAGCACCACCAGCAGCGCCTCGACGTCGCTGAACGCGAGGCCCGTCGTCGGCTCGTCGAGGATGTACGCGGTGCGCCCGGTCGCGCGGCGCGCCAGCTCTGTCGCGAGCTTGATGCGCTGCGCCTCGCCGCCGGAGAGCGTCGTCGCGGGCTGGCCGAGGCGGATGTAGCCCAGGCCGACGTCGCGCAGGGTCTCCAGCTTGCGGCGCGGTGCGGGGAAGGCGTCGAAGTACTCGAGCGCCTCGGACACTGTCATCTTGAGGACCTCGGCGATGGTCTTGCCGCGGAACAGGATCTCCAACGCCTCGCGGTTGTAGCGGTCGCCCTTGCAGACCTCGCACGGGACGGTGACGTCCGGGAGGAACTGCATTTCGATCAGGTTGTAGCCGTCGCCCTTGCACGCCTCGCAGCGGCCGCCCTTCACGTTGAAGGAGAAGCGGCCCGGCATGTAGCCGCGCGCCTTCGCCTCCGGCATCTGCGCGAAGAGGTCGCGCACGATCGTGAACAGGCCGGTGTACGTCGCGGGGTTCGAGCGCGGCGTGCGCCCGATCGGCGACTGGTCGATCGTCACCACCTTGTCGAGGTGCTCGATGCCGGTGATCGCGTCGTGCTCGCCGCCGCGCTCCCGCGCGCCGTTGAGGTCGTGCTCGAGCTGCCGCGCGAGGATCTGGTTCACCAGCGACGACTTGCCGGAGCCGGACACCCCGGTCACGGCGATGAACGTGCCGAGGGGGAACGTCGCGGTGACGTTCTTGAGGTTGTTCTCCTTCGCGCCCTTCACCACCAGCGCCTTGCCGCTGCCCTTGCGCCGCGTGGCGGGCATCGGGATCAGCCGCTTGCCGCTGAGGTACTGGCCGGTCATCGAGGCCTTGTTCGCCATCACCTCGGTCGGGGTGCCGAAGGCGACGACGTTGCCGCCGTGCTCGCCCGCGCCCGGGCCGATGTCGATGAGGTGGTCTGCCGCGAGCATCATCGCCTCGTCGTGCTCGACGACGAGCACCGTGTTGCCGAGGTCGCGCAACCGCGACAGCGTGCGGATGAGCCGCTCGTTGTCGATCGGGTGCAGGCCGATGCTCGGCTCGTCGCAGACGTAGAGCACGCCCATCAGCGCGGAGCCGATCTGCGTCGCGAGCCGGATGCGCTGCCCCTCGCCGCCGGAGAGCGAACCGGCCGAGCGGTCCAGCGTCAGGTACTCGAGCCCGACGTCGCGCAGGAAGACGAGGCGTGACGCGATCTCCTGCAGGATCTGCCGGCCGATCGTGTAGTCGCGCGCGGAGAGCGGCGTCGCGGCCTCGTCGCGCAGCGCCTCGGTCCAGACGAGGGAGTCCGCGACGGACATGCGCGCGACGTCGATGATGCTGCGGTCCTCGCCATCGGCGCCGCCGACGGTCACCGCGAGCATCTCGGGCTTCAGGCGCTTGCCCTGGCAGGCGGGGCACGGCACCTGCACCATGTAGCGCTCGATGTCGGACTTCACCCACTCGGAGTCCGACTCCTTGTAACGCCGCTCGAGGTTGGTGATGACGCCTTCCCACGTGACGGAGTACTTGCGCACGCGCCCGCTCGACGAGGACTTGAACTCGATCTCGTCGACGGGGGTGTCGCCCGTGCCGTAGAGCAGCGCGCGCTCCTGCTTGTCGGTCAGCTTGTTGAACGGCGTGTCGAGCGTGAAGCCCATCGCGTCCGCGAGCGCACCGAGGCGGCGCTTGAACCAGCCGAGGCTCGTCGCCATGCGCTGGAACGGCACGACCGCGCCCTGGTTGATGCTGAGCTTCGTGTTGGGCACCACGAGGCCCGGGTCGAGTTCCATCTGGAAGCCGAGGCCGGTGCAGTCGGGGCACGCGCCATGCGGCGTGTTGAAGGAGAAGTTGCGCGGCTCGATCTCCGGCACGGAGTACGAGGGGTGCGACGTGTTCGGGCAGGCGAAGCGCTCGCTGTACGTCTGCTCCTCGAC
>CAIXBH010000014.1 GCA_903917615.1 uncultured Chloroflexota bacterium
ATGTCGCCGGTGAGGATGAGTCCCATCGCGCGCTTCAGGCCGATCTCGCGCGCGAGACGATGCACGCCGCCGCCGAGCGCCATCGCGCCGACGAGCGGCTCGGGCAGCCCGAAGCGCGAGCGTCGCGTCGCGATGATGATGTCGCACGCCAGCGCGACCTCGAACCCGCCGCCCACGGCGACGCCGTCGACGGCGGCGATGATCGGCTTGTCGCAGTCGAAGCGCTCGATGAGCCCGGCGTAGCCGCTCGCGGGGTAGACGTTGGGGTGGCCCTGCTCGGCGATCGCCTTCAGGTCGCTGCCCGCGCAGAAGGCGCGGTCGCCCGCCCCGGCGACGACGCACACGTACTGGTCGTCGTCCGCGGCGAAGGCGTCGAAGGCCTGCTGCAGTTCGTCGTGCGTGCGCTGGTTGATCGCGTTGAGCACCTCGGGCCGGTTGAGCGTCACCCGCGTCACGTGGTCGGCGGTGGTCACGATGAGGTGCTGGTAGTCCATGGCGCGCTCCTGGCTGCTGCGATGGAGCGCAGCGTAGAGCAGCGGCCTCGATATGGCCTCGACATCGCGCGCGGAGCCGCCGCTACGCGGGCGCGAGGCGCTGGGTGGCGTCGCCCAGCTCGGGGCCGCTCGCGGTCAGCCACGCCACGAACAGCGCGTCGGCGCGTACACGCAGGGCTTCGAGGTGCAGGCCACCCTCGGCGGTGAGTTCCTCGACCGCGGCGTCCGGATCGGGCCCGCGGTAGGCGGTCTCGGCGAGATAGCGCTGGGAGTGGAAGAGCAGGGTGCCTTCGGCGCGCCGCCAGGCGCGATAGGCGTCGTCGTCAGTCATCAGGCCCTCTCCCCCCGCCGGAATGTTGGTGAGGTTAGGGAGCCACCGTCACCGCGCCGTCACGGCTCGCGACAGCGATGGAACGCGGGGGGATCGGCCTGTGGATGACGGCCGGGGCCCGCGTCACCCCATCCACTCCTGCCTCGAACCTCACGAACTGTTAACCCACATATCCGATATTGCTGACAGCCGGTTTGGCTGCGGTGAGCGCCCGCGCTCGTCGAGGGAGGCCAGCGATGCGGACGCACGGTGCTCCAGCGCAGGGGGCCCTGACGTTCCTGGCGCCGGTGCTCCTCGTGACCGGCATGGCCTCGACGCTCGCGTGGATGGGCCGGTCGCCGCTTTGCCCGTGCGGCAGCGTCGGGCTGTGGTCCGGCAGCGTCGTCAGCACGGAGAACTCGCAGCAGTTCGCGGACGCCTACTCCTTCATCCACGTGCTCTTCGGGGTGCTGCTGTTCTGGGGACTGCACCTGTTCTGGCGCACCGCCTCGATGCCCGTGCGCGTGGCGGCCGTGACGGCGTTCGCGGTCGCGTGGGAGCTCATCGAGAACAGCGCCTTCGTCATCCATCGCTACCGCGAGTTCACGATGTCCACCGCGTACGCCGGCGACAGCATCCTCAACTCGACCGGTGACGTGGTGTTCTGCCTGCTGGGCTTCTACCTCGCCTCGCGCATCTCGTGGCGGGCATCCGCCGCGATCGTGATGGTGACCGAGGTGGTCCTCGGGCTGTGGATCCACGATGGCCTGCTGCTCAACATCGTCATGCTCATCCACCCGATCGACGCGATCCGCCACTGGCAGCTGGGCGCCTGATCGCGAGCGGACGCCCGCCCCGCCGAACGTCGACGCTGTGTCAGTGTCGTGACGTTCGTTCAATCATCGTGAAATCCGCGGGCGGTACGGTCGGGGCCACGCGACACGCGCGATACGCAGCGGATGGGAGCCCTCGACATGACGATGACGCAGACCCGAGCCGGCACGAAGACCGACATGCTCCACATGTCGATCGCGGAGGCCGGTGCGGCCATCAAGGCCGGCACGCTCTCGCCGGTCGACCTGACGAAGGCCGTCCTCGAGCGCATCAAGGCGACGAACCCGATGACGAACTCGTACGTCCTCGTGCTGGAGGAGTCGGCGCTGGCGGAGGCCGCGGCCTCCGAGGCGCGGCAGCAGGCCGGCACGCTCCTCGGCCCGCTCGACGGCATCCCGATGGGCATCAAGGACCTGTACGACGTCGCGGGCTACGTGACGACGAACGGCACCGGCGCGCACCGCTTCCGCGTGCCGACGGTGGACAGCACGCCGGTCGCGCGCCTGCGCGCGGCGGGCGCGGTGATCGTCGGCAAGACGAACACGCACGAGCTTGCCATGGGCGGCACGACGAACAACAAGCACTACGGCCCCACCCACAACCCGTGGAACCTCGACCGCATCCCGGGCGGCTCCTCCGGTGGGTCTGGGTCGGCGCTCGCCGCCGGTGAGGCGCTGGGCGCCCTCGGCACGGACACGGGCGGGAGCATCCGCGGCCCGGCATCGTACTGCGGCATCAGCGGCATCAAGCCGACGTACGGCCTCTCCTCGCGCGCGGGCGTCGGTGCGCTCTCGCACACCCTCGACCACACGGGCCCGATGGCGCGCACGGTGCTGGACTGCGCGCTGATGCTGAACGCGCTGCAGGGCTACGACCCGGCCGACCTCGACAGCGTCGACCACCCGACCGAGGACTTCACGGCGGGCATCGACGGCGGCATCGCGGGCATGACCTTCGCGGTCATCCCCTCGCTGGTCGCGATCTCGACGCCGGACGTGAAGGCCGCCTTCGAGGCGTCGCTCGCGAAGCTCGAGTCGCTCGGCGCGAAGATCGTGAACCTCGAGCCGCTCGCGGGGATCGACGACTACCGCGGGCTGGTGCAGAACATCAGCGCGGTGGAGACGAACGACTACAACGAGGCGATCGTCAACCAGGACCCGCCGGTGATCGCGGAGGTCATCCGCAAGCGCCTCGTGATGGGGCGCGCGGTGCCGGCCTACCTCTACTCGCGCATGCTCGACAACCGCAAGATGCTCGAGCAGCGGATGCAGGACGGCCTGCTGAAGAACGGCTACGACGCGTACCTGCTGCCGAGCACGCCGATGACGGCGTTCCCGATCGACCCGGACCCCGACCGCGACGAGACGCCGGGCCGCATGCGCGGTGGCATCACCTCGATCTTCAACATCGCGCACCAGCCCTCGATCAGCATCCCGAACGGCTTCGACCCGGACGGGCTGCCGACGGGCCTGCTCATCTCGGGCGCGCAGTGGACGGACGCGAAGGTGATGCGCATCGCGCACGCCTACCAGATGGCGACGGACTTCCACACGAAGCGCCCCCCGCTCTTCGCGTAGGAACACGAGTACCGGCCACAGCGTCCACGACCCTGGTCGAGGGCGCTGTGGCCGGTCCGTGTCACTGAGGCGCCTACAGCGCGCCCGCACCACACCTCGACCCCTTCACGCACAGGACAGGATCCCAGCATGCCCCTGAACGACGTCGTGTATCTCTCGATCGCGGAGGCCAGCGCCGACATCGAGGCGGGGAAGCTCTCGCCGGTCGACCTGACGCGGGCGACCCTGGACCGCATTCGGGAGACGGACGCGCAGCTGAACTCGTACGTCCTCGTGATGGAGGAGTCGGCGCTCGCGGAAGCCGAGGCGGCGGCGGAACGCGCACGCACGAAGTCGCGCCTCGGCCCGCTCGATGGCATCCCGATGGGGATCAAGGATCTCTACGACACCGCGGGCGCGGTGACGACGGGCGGCACGGGCGCGTACCGCTTCCGCGTTCCCGCAGCCGACTCGACGCCAGTGGCTCGGCTGCGCGCGGCCGGCGCGGTGATCGTCGGCAAGACGAACACGCACGAGCTGGCGTTCGGCGGCTCCACCAACAACGTCCACTACGGACCCACCCACAACCCCTGGATGCTCGGCCGGATCCCCGGCGGCTCGTCGGGGGGCTCGGCATCAGCGCTGGCGGTGGGTCAGGCGATGGGCGCGCTGGGCACGGACACCGGCGGCAGCATCCGCTCGCCTGCCGCGTACTGCGGCGTCACGGGCATCAAGCCGACGTGGGGCCTGTCGTCGCGCGCGGGTGTGACTGCGCTGTCGCACACCCTCGACCACACGGGGCCGATGGCGCGCACCGCGCTCGACTGCGCGTTGATGCTCAACGCCCTGCAGGGGTTCGACCCGCAGGACATCGACAGCGTCGAGCACCCGACCGAGGACTTCACGGCCGGCATCGACGGCGGCGTGCGCGGGATGACGCTGGCCGTCATCCCCTCGCTGCTCGCGATCGCGGCTCCGGGCGTGCGCGCCGCGTTCGCGGCATCGCTCGCGACGTTCGAGTCGCTGGGCGCGAAGGTCGTCAACCTCGAGCCCCTGCTGGGCGTGGACGACTGGCGCGGTCTCACGCAGGGCATCATCGCGGTCGAGGCGTGCGACTACCACGAGGGGCTCCTCGCGCAGGACCCGCCGAGCATCGGCGCGGCGGTGCGGGCGCGCATGGCGCCCGGTCTGGCGATGCCGGCGTACAAGTACGCGCGCGCGCTCGACGCACGCAAGGTCCTCGAGAAGCGCATGCACGCGGGCCTGAAGGACAACGGCATCGACGCCTACGTACTGCCGTCGACGCCGTTGACCGCGTGGGAGATCGACCCGGACCCGGACCGCGACGCGAACCCGGGCATGACGCGCGGGGGATTTACGTCGATCTTCAACATCTCGCGTCAGCCGTCGATCAGCGTCCCGAATGGCTTCGATGCCGAGGGCCTGCCCACGGGCCTGCTCATCTCGACCGCGCAGTGGGAGGACGCGAAGGCGATGCGGATCGCGCACGCGTTCCAGCAGGCGACGGACTTCCACACGAAGCGCCCCCCGCTCTTCGCGTAGTCGAGCGCTTCCGCACCTCGACCGTCGAGGACGCGCAGAAGCCCGCCGTTCGGCGGGCTTCTGTTTGTGTGTCGCGTTGCGCGCGATGCGGCTAGTCGAGCCAGCCGCGCCGGCGGAACCAGGCGATCGCGCCGACCACGGACGCGCCGATGAGGAAGTAGGCGATGAGGTGACCCTGCGCCAGCCCGAACTCTGGGAGTGAGAAGTTCATGCCGTAGAAGCCGACGATGAACGTGAGCGGCAGGAATACGACGGAGATGAGCGTCAGCAGGCGCATCACCTCGTTCGTCCGATGCGCGGCGACCGCGATCTGCAGTCCGATCAGCTGGTTCGCGTACTCGAGCAGTTCGTGCGCGCGGAACTCGAGGGTGTCCGCCAGCTCGGCCGTGTCGTCGAGGTCCGGTGCTGCCGGACGTCCATGGACACGCACGACCACCTCGCGCGTGCGACGCATCAGGGTGGCCAGGGTCGACGCGCGCCGGCGGCGGATGAACATCTGCTCGAGGCCGGCCTCGTTGATGCGCCGGGTGAGCAGGGACTCCTCGAACCGGCCGAGGTCGTGCAGGAGGGCGTCGCTCGGCGGGTTGAACGTCCGGAGGGTGGTTCGCACGAGATCGTCGAGGATGGCCGAAGCCGGATCGTCGGCGTCCTCGTCGCTGATGCCATTGCGCAGGTAGTGCGCGCGCAGCGAAGCGAGGGCGTTGTGGTCGCGGTGGTGGAGCGTGAGCAGCAGGCCGGGCGCCATATAGATCGCGAGCGGCTGCGTCAGTTCCTGGACGCCTGCGGCCGAGGCGGGCATGCGCTCGACGTGCGCGCGGAGGATCAGGAATACGGCCGAACCGTGGTGCTCGTACTTCGGCAGCTGCTGTGGATCGAGGAAGTCCTGGACGGCGGATTCCGGGAGGCCGTACTCGGCGGTAAGCCGCCGCAGCGTCGCTCGGTCCGGCTCGCCGACGTCGATCCACTCGAAGGGAGGCGCGTCGGTTGAGATCACCACGCTGCGGACGGGACCGCCGTCGACCAGGAGAGGATGCACCATCGCGTTAGCGTGGGCCGGTCGCGTTTACGGCAGGTTAATGCGCGGTGCGAACGCCGGCGGGGACCGTTTGCAAAGAGTCCTAGAAAGACCCCCGGCCCCCGACGACTCTCTGACCATACGCCTCGGGGCGCTATGGGCTCGTCGGGCCTGCCGCCGGATGCGCCTCCGGCGGCTAGCGGCCGCCCGCGGCCTCGAGGAGTTTCGCGATCTCGCCGTACCCGCGTTCCCGCGCGAGGGTGAGCGGCGAGCGCCGCTGGCCGTCCGGGAGGTTGGGGTCCGCGCCGGCCGCGAGCAGCATCCGGACCATCTCCTGGTGATCGGGGCCGCCGCGTCCGAGCACGATCGCCTCGATCAGCGCCGTCCAGCCGAGGTTGTTGACGTGGTTCACGGGGATGTTCGGGCGCCTCAGGATCTCGCGTGCCACGTCGACCCAGCCGCGCTCGGCGATCGCGATGAGAGGCGTGCCCCCGTAGGCCCGCGTGCCGACGCGGTCGGCGCCGGCATCGAGGAGGATCCCGGTCAGTTCCGCGTGCCGCGCAAGCGCCGCGACGTAGTACGGCGTGTCGGCGTTGCGGTCGGCGATGTTCACGTTCGCGCCGGCGGCGAGGAGCGCCCGCGCGACGTCGACGTGACCCTGCTGGGCAGCGAGATAGAGCGGGGTGCGTCCCTCGGCATCACGCTGGTCGACGTCAGCTCGCGCGGCAATGCCGGCGCGGATGGCGTCGAGGTTCCCGGTACGCGCGGGCTCCAGCAAACCGCTCGCCGGCGGTGCGGTGACCGTCGGCGTTGCCTCCGCTGCGGGGCCCTGAACAGGGGTGGCAGCCGTGGTCGCAGCCGTCGCGGTGGCAGCGACGGGCGCGGGCGTTGCGGTGGATGGGGCTGTGCGGGGCTCGGCCCTCGGGTCGGCGCAGGCCGCGAACAGGAGCGCGCCCGCGGCGATGCTGCCGAAGGTCGCGGCGCGCCTGCTCGCGAGAAACACCTGTCGTTTGTCCTCGGGCATCAGCGGAGCGCGCCGAGGACGGACACGGCGCCCGTGAAGATGAGCAGGCCCATGGAGATCGCGCGGAACCAGAACACCGATAGGCGGGGGCGGATGTAGCGTCCGCCGTACAGGGCGATCGCCACCGCAGGCAGCCCCGCCGTGGCGTGGATGAACGTGTCGCGCGTGAACACGCCGCTGCCCGCGGCGAGCAGCGTCCCCGCGACGCCGGTCAGCGCGAAGAACGCGAGGAGCCGCCGCCGGATGTCGGCCATTGGCGCGCCTCGCCAGTGCTCGTAGAGCACGACGGGCGGCCCCCCCATGCCGGTGGCGCCTCGGAGCAGCCCGGAGAGCACCCCGACGCCGACGATGGCGGGCAGGCGCTGTGGCCGTTCGGTCACGGGGTGTGGTGTCAGGAGCGAGCCACCGACCGAGATCAAGACCGCGGAGCCGATGGCGATGCGGAGGGCGTGGTCGTTCGCGACCTGCAGCGCGTACACGCCCAGCGGGGTCACGAGCGTGGCCGCGAGGAACATCGGCATCACGCTGCGGAACGATGCGCGCGGCTGGTCGCTGTAGTAGACGACGAGCGACAGCGACATGCTGAGGATGAGCGACAGCGCGACGGCATCGTGGGCGCTCATCGCGAGCGAAAGCAGGGGCGTGAACACCACGGCGAAGCCGAAGCCCACGGCGGCCTGCATGAGCGCCGCGAACGCCGACACGAGGAACACGACGAGGAAGACCGTGAGCACGCCATCGTCCTTTCTGACGGCGAGCATACGGTGGCGCGGTGCACGCGACACCTCAGGTCGGGACGAACGCTAGCCGGTGACCCCGAAGGCGCGGCGCGCCTCGTCGAGGACATCCGGGGTGTCGAGGTCGAGCCACACCGCCGGCTCGCGCTCGAAGGGGACGCGATGCGGCGGGTGCGCCTGGACGACGGCGCGCAGGCCAAATGTCGCCTCGGTCACGGCGGCGAGCTCCTCGAGGAGACGCCCGGAGACGACCACCGGGTGACCGCCGTGGATCGCGCCAGCGGCGTCGACGTAGGAGGGCTGCACGATGTCGTGCGCGCCCGTTGCGCGCTCCATGATGAGGCGGTCGATGATCGCGGCTCGCGTGGGCTGGTCGACGTTCTGGATGACGATGGCGTCCGGTCGCGGCGCGCCTTCCTCGACGGTGCGACGAAGCAGCGCGGCCGCGCCTGCGGCGAGCGAGGTCGACCGACCCTGCGGCCAGCGCGGATTGAAGACGATGTGTCGGGCTGCGTCGCCGAGCGTGCGCCGCACGTATTCCATGCGGTTGCCGCACACGATCACGATGTCGTCGACTAGCGACGCCGCCAACTGTCCGTATTCGAACTCGATGAGTGTCTCGTCGCCCCAGGTGAGCAGGGGCTTGGGCTGTCCCATCCGCCTGGACGCGCCAGCCGCGAGGAGAATCGCCGCGATCGTCATCGGTGCGGCGCTACGCCTGCGTCGAGGTGCGTTGCGCGCGCCACGCCTCGATGGCGTTGCGCACGGCGGCGGCGGCGAGGACGGAGCAGTGCACCTTCGACTTCGGCAGACCGCCGACGGCGTCTGCGTAGTCGTCGCGCGTGAACGCCTCGGCCTCCTCCGGCGTGCGGCCGGTCACCATCTCGGTCGCAACGGACGAGGTGGCGATGGAGGCAGGGCATCCTGACGAGAGGAATGAGGCAGCTGCGATGCGCCCGCCGTCGTCGAACCGCAGGAACAGCCGCATCGAATCCCCGCACACGGGGTTCGTGACGAACGCTTCCGTGTCGGCGTCTTCCATCCGCCCCGCGTTGCGCGGGTTCTGGAAATGGTCGATGACGATCGGGCTGTAGTGCTCTGCGGAGAGTGACTCAGGCATGCCGCTATTGTCGCACGCCGTAGATCGCCTCGACCGAGCGCAGGCACGCCAGGTCGAGGGGCGCGTCCTTCGCCAGCACCTGTACGCGGATGCGGCCGAGGCCTGTCGAGTCCGTCAGCGTCTCGGCGGCGCGGCGCTCCTCGACGTAGCGCGCGGCGTCCGCGGACGCGCGGGCTTCGGCGGCGCGGAGCGCCTCGGGCAGGCCGAGCACCGTCAGCGCCTCGGCCTGCGAGACGAGCGGGGCGGCCTGCCAGCCGTCCCCTGCCGCAATTGCGAGCGACGTGAAGTCGATGTGCGCGGTGAGGTCGACGAGCCCCGGTTCGAGGAGCGGGTCGGGCTGCGGCGTGTGGCGGCGGAACGCCATCAGCGTCCCCTCCCGACGCCACGAGGCGTAGAGGTCTTTCGCCGCATAGCCGTAGTCGATCGTGAGGATGTACCCACGCTCGACCTTCGCGGCGAGCGCGCGCATCGCCTCGACCGCCGCGAGGTTCACCTCTGCCCGCGCGCCCTCGCCCGGCTGCAGTCCGAGCCGCGCGAAGTATGCGTCGAGGTCAGCCGTGCTCGGCGATGCCTCGACGAGCGTGAGGGCGTCGGGCTCCGCCGGGTCGCGCGCGACGTACCACTCGTGCAGCGCGTTGTCGCGGCGTGTGACCAGATACACCGGCAGCGCGTCGAAGAATTCGTTGCTGATGACGACTCCGGTCGCGCGGTCCGGCCGCGCGCACCACGCGTCGAAGAGCGCGTGCTCGGCGTCGAATCCCGCGGCCGCGAGCGCCGCGTGCTGTGCGTCGACGCGTTGAGGGTGGCCGTCCAGCAGCACGGGGCGCGCGGCGGCGAAGCACTCGGGCGCGCGGGCGCGCAGCCAGGTGAGGTACGCGACCGCGAAGGCGCCCGAGCCCGCGCCGGGCTCGACGATCGCGAACGGCGACGGGCGGCCGAGGCGCTCCCAGCACTCCTCGATCTGGCGCGCCCAGAGGTAGCCGAAGATCGGGTGCACCTCGGGGCTGGTCTCGTAGTCGCCCTCCCGGCCCCACGCGAGGCCGGCGCGCGCGTAGTAGCCGTGGTCGGGGTGCCCGAGCGCGAGCGCCATGAACTCGGCGAACGTGATGCGCCCGTCGTGCGCTTCGATGGCATCGAGGACGAACCGTGCCAGCGGCGTGGCACGCGCGGCGAGCGCGAAGTCATCGAGCGGAGCGGTCATCGAGCGCCTCGGTGGGCGTGGCGGCCACCCCCATCCCAACGTTCCCCCCTCAAGGGGGAAGGGGTTGGAACGGGATTCGACCTCCTTGAGGCGGGAGGTTGAGGGTGGGTGTGATCTGAGTCCGTCTCGATGCTCACGGCCGCGATGTTCTCAGATCGCGTTCAGGACGGTGACGCGGTTGCTCGTGATCGCGTCGACACCCCACGCGACGAGTTCGAGCGCGCGGTCGGTCTCGTCGACCGTCCACACGCCGACGTGGCCGGCGCGCTCGCGCAGCGTCGCCACCTCGTCAGGCGTGTGCAGGAGGGTGTGGCGGATCACCACCGGCGTCGCGTCGATCGTGCCCGCGTCGCGCGCTGCGAGGTAGGTGCGCAGCTGTCCCTCCGAGCGGATCGAATACGCGACCGCGATGTCCGGCACCCATGCGTGCACGCGATCCGCCAGCAGCCAGTCCTCGCACGTCACGCGGATGTGCGCGCGGTCGGCAGCGTCGAGCGCGCGCGCGAGGTCCGCCGATGGGTCGCCGCCGAGCGGCATCGCCTGCCGCAGGTCGAGCACGACATCCGCGTTCCGGCGTGCCGCATCGAGGATCTCGTCGAGGGTGACCGCATCTCCGAGGCGGGCGAGGCCGCCTCGACCGATCGTGAACGGCAGCGGACCGAGGCGCCGGTTGTGGTGCGCGAGGATCGTGCCGCCGTATGCCCACACGTCGGCCTCGATCGCGTCGACGGCGGGATGCGCGGCGAGCGCGAGCAAGGCGCGGTCATTGCCGGCGCCGTGGAGGACGCGCGTGACGGACATGGAGGCTAGCGCTGCGGCGCAGCGGCGCCGATGGCCTGGACGAAGATCGTGCGCGGCCGCGCGTGGTCGAGCTCGACGAGGAAGAGGCTCTGCCACTGGCCGAGGTGCGCGGCGCCGTCGTGAATCGGCACCGTCTCGCTCGCGCCGAGGAACAGGTGCTGAATGTGCGAGTGGCCGTTCGCCGGCTCGTCGTCGTGCATGTTCACGGTGCGGATCGAGAAGTCGTTGTGTTCGTAGTAGTCACCGGCCGGCGCGATGCGCGAGAGGGCGCGCGCCATGTCGTTGAGGAGCAACGGCTCGTGCTCGTTCAGCACGATCGCCGCGGTCGTGTGGTTCGAGATGATCGCGAGCTGCCCGAACTGGACGCCCGAGCGGACGACGAAGTCCTGGATGTCAGCCGTGATGTCGATGAACTGGAGCGCGTGCTCAGTCTCGTAGGTCAGCGTCTCGGCATAGGCGACGAACTGGTTCGATGCGACTGCGGCCGAGTGGATCGGCTGGCGCAACGGGCGAGGGGCGCTGTCGACCATGACACTCTTCTCCGGACGGACTCGGTGGGCCGAGGGTACCAACGTTGGCGGGGGCGGGCTACTCGGCCTCTTCGGCGCCGTCCGGATCGGCCTCGACCACGTGTCGGCGGAGCGATCGCACCGTCTCGGACACCGTCTGGATGTCCCGTGCGCCCGAGCGATACCGGACGTACTGCTCGAGGTCGTCCAGCGCTTCTCGCGACTCACCGAGGCGCTCACGGAGCATCCCGCGGTCGCGGATCTCGTCGAGGTCCCAGGGGTAGAGCGCGAGCAGGAGGTCGATCGTGCGGGCCGCGCGCTCCTCGTCGCCGCGCTGGAGGGCACCGGCCTTGAGGTTGTGCAGCACGCGCTGAATCACCTGTCGCGGTGCGAGGTTCGCGAGGTAGTGCTCCTTGAAGGGCACCCGCGAGCCGAGGGTGTTCCGCACCAGCCCCTGGCAGTCCTCCCGCGTAAGCACGCGGCCCCCGTTGTAGACGTCGAGGAGGATCTCGTCGTCCTCGTCCACCGGATCCGGCGGCGTGTAGCGGCAGACGACGTGTCCGGGCAGTCCGACGATCTGCACGTCGAGCCCGGCGCGCTGGCAGACCTCGGCGTAGACGATGGCGAGCGTCACCGGGATGCCCCGGCGCTCGCGCAGGACGTGGGTCAGGTAGAGGTTGCGCGGGTCGTCATAGTGCTGCTCGTTGCCGCGGAACTCGAGCTCGCGGAACAGCAGCTGGTTGGCGGCCTGGACGGCGCGGCGGCCGATGGGCGGCTGCGGCTGGCGCGCGAGTTGCTGCGTGAGCGTCTCCGCCATGTCCTGCAGCCGGCGCTCGAAGGCATCGACGTCTGCGTCGGGTTCCTCCGCCTGCGCGATCAGCAGGGCCGCGCGCGCGAGGGGAACCTCGGAGGCAGGGCCGGACACCGCCACGCGGAAGCGCTCGAGGGTGTCCTCGAACGCGGTCATCGCGGGGGCCGCGTGCGCTCCGGGGTGAAGCCCTCGAAGCGGACGATCTTCACCGCGGTGGCGGTCAGGAGCAGCAGGGCGCCCAGGACGCGGATGTCCGGGTAGTGGATGAAGTACGCGAAGAGCGGGATGAGCAGGAGGGACACCGCGCCCGCGAAGCGTTTCGAGTCCGTGAGCCGGAACAGCACGATCGAGATGCCGGCGGCGGGGATGGTTGCGCCAGGCACGAGGGCGAGCAGGCCGCCGATCGCGGCAGCGGTGCCGTTGCCGCCGTGGAAGCGCAGGAAGACGGAGTAGTCGTGTCCGACGACGGCCATGAAGGCGGCGCACACGGCGCCGAAGTCCTCGACGCCCATGAGGTAGGCGAAGCCGACGGCCGCCGAGCCTTTGCCGATGTCGCCGATGGCCACGAGCAGGGCGGTGCCGAAGCCGACGTTGTCCCAGACGTTCATGGCGCCGGGATTGCCGTTGCCGATCGTGCGCACGTCACGACCCGCCAGCAGGTGCACCACGATGTAGGACGTCGGGATCGAGCCGAGCAGATATGCCGTCGCCAGCACCATCGCGAGTGTCACGATGGATTCCTCCCCCAACACCACTGAATGATAGCACCGTGCCCGATTGGGCCCTGACGCGCAACGGGCGCGGCGCGAACGTCGCGCCGCGCCCGTTGGACGCGCGATTCAGCGGCTGCGAGGCCCTACTGGCCGCTCGCCACGCCCGTCATTTGCAGCGTCACGCTACGGCTTGGCGACGGACCAGTTGCCGCCCACGCCCTCGCCCTTCGTGTCGCCCGCGGCCGTGTCGGCCGCGTAGCGGTAGAGCGGCTTGCCGTTGTACGCGATCTGCGTGCTGCCGTCGTCACGCGTGATCGTCGTGAGCGCGCCCGCGATGTCGGCGGACTTGGTCGCCGTGCCGGCGCCGCTGACGGGCGGCCACGTTGCCGCACAGCCGCCGTTGCAGGCGCTCTTCCCCGCGGTGGTGTCGTTCTTGAACGTGTAGAGCGTGAAGCCCGACGCGTCCACGATCACCTTCCCGAGCGGGGTGTCGCGCGTGGCGAGCTTGGCTGCGGTCGCGGCAGCACCGGAGGCGCCGCTGGCCCCGGATGCACCAGACGCGCCGGACGCACCAGTTGCCTTCGGGGCGGCGGTGCTGACCGCAGCCGGCGTGGTCGCGGCGGCGGTCGGCGCCGCGGTCGTGGCGGTGGCGGCAGGAGCCGCCGGCTTGTCGCTGGTGCAGGCGACGAGGCCTGCCGTGAGCACAGCCAGCATGGACACCAACAGGTATGAACGACGCAAGTCGACACTCTTTCGCTTCGCGGACAGGTCCGATGGAGTGGCGCTGCCCGCTGAGGGAACGCGCGGGATGGTGTCGGCGGATTCCCGCGAGGGGTTATCCGCGGTACGGAGCGCTGCCCGGGGGCGGCGCCCACGGGGTGTAAGGCGGGGGCGGGGAGCTGGCCGCGTCGGCGGCGGTGTCGAAGGGCGACGGTGCGATGTCGTCGGCCTCGTCTGACGGCCCCGGGAACTCGATGCCGGCCATGCCGAACGCGGCGCGCTCGGCCATTTCGCGCAGCCGACCAAGGTCGCCACCGACTGCGGCGACGCCGAGGTTCACGCCGAAGGCGGCGAGCCACGAGGGGATGTGCAGCCACGACCACGGCGCGTCGCGGACGCGGAACGCCGCGACGAAGCCGGGCACGAGGTCGGAGGGGCGCAGCGTGAGCTGCGTGATGTCGATGTCGAGCGGGTCTTCGCCGGCCTCGGTGCGGCGGCGGAACTCGGCGGCCAGGCGCCCCATGAGGGCGCCTGCTACGGCGCCGAGCGCCACGAAGAGCACGAACCGGAGGCGTCGCAGCATGGTGTTCCTGTCCTCGCTCGTGGTGATTCGACAGTAGGCGGTGGCCTCGGGCCCGGTCAACGTCACGGACGCCGGGTGGGAGCAGCGTCAGCGGCAGGTTCGGCAGAGCGAGCGGGAGCCGTTCTGTGGACAAAAGAAATGCTCAACCGTATTGACTTGTTCGCCATTTCGTGTTTCTATCTTCCCCTCGGCGGCCTGTGTGCTGCCGGTAGCCGGTTGGGCCGGAGAAGGGGCAGCAATCCATGGGCGATAACGCACCCCGTCAGTTGATCGCTGAGGCGATTGGCACCTTCACCCTGATCTTCGCCGGCGCCGGATCGGTCATGCTCGCGTCCGGCAACAGCAACATCACGCTCGTCGGCATCGCGCTGGCGCACGGCCTCGCGATTGCGCTGATGATCTCGGCGCTCGGGGCGATCTCCGGCGGGCACTTCAACCCCGCCGTGACGGTCGGCTTCTGGGTCACGCGCCGCATCGGCACGATGCTCGCTGGTGGCTACATCGTCGCCCAGCTGCTCGGCGCGACGATCGCATCGCTGCTGCTCATGCTGTTCTTCCCCGAGGGCCTGCGGAACGCCGCGCACCTCGGCTCCCCTGCGCTTGGCCCGGGCATCGACTTCGTCCACGCGGTGGGCATCGAGGCCGTGCTGACGTTCTTCCTCGTGACGGTGATCTGGGGCACGGCCGTGGACCCGCGGGCACCGAAACTCGGTGGGCTCGCGATCGGTCTGACGATCACGATGGACATTCTTGCGGCCGGGCCGCTGACCGGGGCGGTCATGAACCCGGCGCGTGCGTTCGGCCCAATGCTCGTCTCCGGTTTCTGGAACGAGCACCTCGTGTACTGGATCGGGCCGATCATCGGCTCCGTCGCCGCGGCTCTCCTGTACCACTACGTGCTGATCGAGGAGTCGCCAGCCGTCCCCGCGCGCTAAGGCGCGTCGCGTTTCAGAAGCCACATCTGTCGAACTATTACCCCCGCCGCACGGCAGATGTTGGTGAGAGAGCGGGCCGCAAGGCCCGCTCTCGCTTTGTCCGTCGATGTCGATTCGGGGGCTACGCGAGCCCGGTGGAGCCGTGACCGCTGGCGCCGCGCGCGGTGGCGTCGAGGTCGGATGTTTCCTCCCAGCGGACAGCGGCGGCGCGTGAGACGACCAGCTGCGCGACCCGATCTCCGTTGCTGATGGTCAGCGGCTCGGCGCTGGGCAGGCGGTAGAGCGTCACCATGATCTCGCCGCGGTAGTCGGCGTCCACGGTGCCGAAGACGGCGAGGATGCCTCGCGCCGAGAGCCCCGAGCGCGGGCGCACCTGCACGTCGGCGCCCGGTGGCGCGGCAATCGCGATGCCGCATGGCACGCGCACCGGCAACTCGCCGATGGAGATGGGGGCGTCGATGCAGGCGTGGAGGTCGTAGCCGGTCGCCAGGTCGGTCTGCCGCCGTGGCAGGACAGCGTCAGGGCGCAGGCGTGTGACGCGGAGTTCTATCTCGTCGAGTGTCATGGTGACGACGCTACGCGCCGCGTGGCGGTCATGGGCGCGGTCGTCCACGGAGCCCTGCACATTCCGAGCAAGGCGGTCGGGGAGCGCCCGGAACGCGCCCGGCGAGTATGCAGAGGCCCCGCGTCCGCGAGGGAGGCGGGGCCTCGTGCCGTCGTGCCTTCGGGCTGCGCTAGGCGGGCGTCGCCGCGGCGCGCTGGAGGCCCTTCCCCTTCTTCGGGGTGAGGATCTCGAGCGGGTAGACCTTCTTCTTCAGCATCTCGCGCGGCGGGTCGATGTAGATCGCGCTCCAGCCGCAGGCCTGCTCGCAGAGGCGACAACCGACGCACTTGCGCGGGTCAACGGTGGCCATGCCGTAGTAGTCGTGGTGGTTCGGCGTGTCCTGCAGCGACAACGCCTCGAACGGGCAGATGTTGATGCAGAGCTCGCAGCCGGAGCCGATGCAGTTCTCTTCGACGACCTTCGCCAGCGGCAACTCGCGGCGGGGGAAGGTGCGGCAGAGGTCGCCCAGCTCATCGAGGATCGCCTCGGGCGGGCAGACGGCGCCACAGGCGCCGCAGTCGATGCAGAGCTCGGGATCGATGATGTGGATCTCGTTGCGGAGGCCGGAAATCGCCTCAGCCGGACACTTGTTCACGCAGGCCGTGCAGCCGATGCAGTTCTCGACGATCTTGTACGCCAACGGTGCGGCCTTCCCGAAACTGTGAACTCGCCGTCACCTTAGCATCGGCCCTGAACCCGGGCAACAAACGCCAGACCGCGTTTGCCGCGGAAGGAAACACCCCTGCCAGGAGGGGATTCGGCGGCTATGCCGCGGGGCGGAGGCCCGCCATCAGGGCGTTCACGTCGAGGGGCGGTCGGATCACTTCGACGCCCAGTTCTGCGAGCTCGTCTGGCGGGGAGTCCCGGTCCGCGAGGAGGACGATGCGCGCCCGGGGGGCGGCGTAGCGCAGCCGGAGGGCGAGGGAGGGGGCGGCGGTGCCGCCCCCGCAGACGACTACGTCATACCGCGCCTGCTGCATCCAGCCCACCGCGGTCTCGAGGTCGCCGGCGATGTCGACGCTGACGTCGAGTTCCTGGAGGACGAGCATGGTCGCGAGTTCGATGCGTTGGTCGCGAATGCAGATGAGCGCGGAGCCGCTGCTCGCCATGCCCCCGCTCGCGTTGTCCCAGCCGGGTGCATCGAAGCCGGGGGCGTCGTATTCGCGCATGTCCATCGGCGATTCCTTCGTTCCCCCCTCTGGTTATCGGCACGTAGGGTGTTCCCCGACAGCGCTGGTACCATCGAGTCATGGTCATGAATCTGTCACTCCGCGCCGTTCCGGCGTGGGCGCGCGTGCATCCGCGCCGCCTGCTGGCGGCGCCGCGCGTGGAGTTGGCAGAGGGATCGATCCGGGTGGACGGGATGGTCTGCGGCGTCTGCGCCGCGCGCACGCGGGCGGCACTGGCATCCGTGACAGGTGTCGAGGACGCGAGCGTGGACCTCGACGGCGGCGTTGCCCGCCTGCGGCTCGCTCCGGGGCAATCTGCGGATCGCGATCTCGAGGCGGCGCTTCAGCGCGCGGTCGAACGTGTCGTGGTGGGGATGGGCGCGCGCCGCTGGGTCGAGCGCGCGGTCCGGGGCCGGCGAGGGGGATCGCGATGACCGAGGAACACATCCAGGTCGGCGGCCACGTCTCGTCGTCCGGGGGCATCTACACCGCGATCGAGCGCGCGCAGAAGATCGAGGCCGAGGCGCTCCAGATCTTCGCGTCGCCCCCTCAGACCTGGCGCGCCACGAACCACACCCCGGCCGCGATCACACGATTCCGCGAGGAGCACGCCGCGTCCGGCATCGGGCAGGTGTGGATCCACAACATCTATCTCGCGAACCTCGCGACGGAAACGCCCGAGCAGCTCGAGCGGTCGGTCGGCTCGGTCGTGAACGCGCTGACGGTGGCCGATGGGATCGGCGCCCGCGGGGTGGTGCTCCATACGGGCTCGCACAAGGGGCTCGGGCTCGCGCAGTTCCTCGCACAGGTGACCAATGCGCTGCAGCAGATCCTGGCGCAGGCGCCGGGCTCGGCCGTGCTGGCCCTGGAGACGATGGCGGGACAGGGCGGCACGATCGGCAAGGAGTTCGAGGACCTCGGCACCCTCCTCTCGAAGGTGGGGTCGCCGCGGCTGCAGACGTGTCTCGATACGTGCCACACGTTCGCCGCCGGGTACGACCTGCGCACTCCCGAAGGTGTCGCGGACACCATGCGCGCGTTCGATGGCGCGATCGGCCTCGACCACCTCGCGGTCGTGCATGCGAACGACTCGAAGACGCCGCTCGGCGGTCTGCGTGATCGCCACGAGAACATTGGCGACGGGTACATCGGCGCGGACGGCTTCCGCGCGATCTTTGCGCACCCCGCATTCCGCGGGAAGGCGTTCCTGCTCGAGGTGCCGGGCCTGCCGACGGATGCGCATCCGAAGGGCGACGGCCCGGACCTCGAGAACGTGGCGCGGCTGAAGAAGCTGCGCGATGAGGCGCACAGCTAACTGCGCAACCGGGGCCCTACGCGGGCGTGACCCACGGGCCGGCGCCGCGGACCTGCTGCAGGTCGATGTCCACGCTGACGCGCACCTCGCCCGGCTGCAGATTCGTGTAGTCCGTCCCCATGTACTTCTGCGCGAGCGCGTTGATGTGATCGAGCGCGCCGGCCTCGGTCACGGTCGCCGTGCCCATCAGCAGCGCGTACTGCTGCGGGTTCTCGAGCGCCTGCACGGAGACCATGACGCGCGGGTCGCGCTTCAGGTTGCGCGCCTTCTGGCGGGCAAGGTTCGTGTTGAAGCTCGCCTTCCCGTTGTGGACGTTCATCCAGACCATCGTGACCTGCGGCGATCCGTCGCGGTTCATCGTGATGACGTGTCCGTAGACCTTCTGCTCGAGGAGCGCGCGCAGTTCGGGGCTGAGTTCCATCTGATCTCCTGATCGGTGCGGGCTTGTGTTGTTTCGATGGTAGGTGGGACGCGCGGAGCGAGCGATGTTGAGCGGGCTTGAAGGCGCCGTGTGGTGACGTTCGTGTGTCACGGCGGACACTCGCTCGTCACAACTTCACGTTGACGGGAGGGTGAGCGCGCCCGTATCGTTCTCGAATCGAACGGCCACCTCCGGCCGCCGATCCGCGGGAGGAGCGCAGCGCATGGCGTCCACGCAAACTCCCGATGTGTCGCCTCGTGGCCCGGTCGGCGGCGCGCATGGCGCGCCCAAGCCTTCGCTGGGGCGGGCGATGGCCGTCTTCTCCTTCCGCGACTACCGCTACCTCTGGATCTCGAGCGCGTTCGCGTTTGCCAGCATGCAGATGCAGCAGGTGGCGCGCGGGTTGCTCGCGTGGGATCTGACCGGCGAGTACGCGGCGATCGGCTGGGTGGTGCTCTCCTTCGGCGCGCCGATGGTGATCTTCGGTCTGGTCGGCGGGTCCCTCGCGGACCGCTTCGACAAGCGCAATCTCGTGCTCGTCACGCAGGTGGCATGCAGCATCCTGATGTTCATCACCGCGGTCCTGGTCGCGACGCACACGATCACGATCTGGCAGCTGGTCATCATCGGCGTCCTGCAGGGGACCTTCTTCGCATTCGGCATGCCGGCGCGCACCCCGCTCATGGCGGAGGTGGTGGGCGAAGAGAACGTGATGAGCGCGATCGCGATGGCGAACGCGGCGATGAACATGACGCGGCTCATCGGGCCTGCGCTCGCCGGGCTGCTGATCGGCGTCTGGGGGATGGAGTTCGCGTACTGGGCGCAGTCCGCGATGTACGCGTTCGCGGCGGTGACGCTGCTGTTCGTGCCCGCCGGTCGCAACGCGCGCACGCGCACGAGCCTGGTGTCCGAGGTCAGCACGGTCTTTGTCGAGATTGCGGGCGGGCTCGCCTACGTCGCCCGTGACCGTCAGCTGCGGCTGCTCATTGGCATGTTGCTGGTCGTCAGCATCCTCGCGAATCCCTACGTGATGCTGCTCGCCGGGTACGTCCAGCGCGACCTGAACGCGGGCCTGAGCGCGTACGGCTACCTCAACTCGATCGCCGGCATCGGTGCCCTCGTGAGCTCCGTTGGTATCGCGACCGTCACCGAGTACGACCGCAAGCCGCTGATCCAGTGGACGTGCGGCGTCCTGAGCGGCGTAGGCCTGATCCTGCTGACGCTCGCCTCGCGCTCGTTCGGGCTGCCTGGCACCGCGGTCGCGGTCGTGTTGCTGGGGTTCTCGGTGACGGCCTACCAGACGCTCAACAACACGATGCTGATGAACACCTCGCGCCCCGAGTACTACGGGCGGGTGATGAGCATGAACATGGTGGCGTTCAACATGATGCCGCTGATGACTGCGCCGATGGGCGCGCTCGCGGACCACATCGGCGGCGGCCAACTGTTCATCATCATGGGCGGCACTGTGCTCGCCTGCATGGCGATCGCCGCCGTCGTGAATCGGAAGTACACCTTCGGCGCGATGCCGCTGCCCGCGTGGCGGCTCGAAGATCGCGGTCCGTCCGCTGTGACCGTTCGCGGCGGAGTTGCCGCGACGCGCCTGCATGCGCCGGTCGACCTCGCCGCTGCCGTTCCCTCCGGCGACGGCGAGTATGGGTTCCCCGCCCCGACCGGCGCCACGCAGGATCTCGCCGCGGATGCGGCCGGCGGTGCTGGCTAGGTCGCGCGGTCCGATGCCGCTAGTGCTGCGGCTCGCGCGCCAGCAGCGCCTGCAACTCGCGCCACTCGCCCGCTGACATGCCCGCGCTCGCCGCGTCCACCTGCTCGCCAGCGAGGAGTCGACGCACCGCGTCGAGCGCCTGCTGGGACAGCTGCGCGCCGCCCAGGCGGTAGTTCATGAATGCCTGATGCGTCATCGGCACCCAGCGCTCGAGCACCTTGATGAGCTCGTCCGCGTACGCGCGGATCTCCCACTGCGCGTGCGGGTCCGCCCGCAGGCGCAGGAAGTGCATCAGGTTGTGCAGGTCGATCTTCCAGTACCACTGCGTGTAGAAGTTCAGCGACAGGTTCATCCGCGCGAGCTCGCGCGCGAGGCCCGTCCGCTCCTCGTCGATGGTTTCTCCGGCGGCCGTCTCGTTCAGGAGCTCCTCGTAGTGCGCGTAGGCGCGCTCCGCGTCCTCGCGCAGCAGCTCCTGCACGCGCCGCGCCTCGGGGGCGTCCAGCGTCGCGCCGCGGCCCTGACGGTTGGACGAGGACTGGGCGGCCACCTGCTCGATCGGCGGGATGTAGAACTCGTTGTCGAGGATGGAGTAGCGCGCGGAGTACTCGTTCACGCTCGCCGTGCGGTGTCGGATCCACTGGCGCGCGATGAAGATCGGCAGCTTCACGTGGAGCTTGATCTCGCACATCTCGAACGGTGAGGTGTGCCAGTTGCGCATGAGGTAGTTGATCAGCCCCTGGTCGTCGCGGCTGCGGCGGGTGCCGCGGCCGTAGGAGACACGGGCGGCCTGCACGATCGCGTCGTCGTCGCCCATGTAGTCGATCACGCGGACGAAGCCGCGCCCCTCGTCGAGGACGGGCAGGGCGGAGTAGAGGATCTCCTCGAGCGCCGGCACGGTCGCCCGGCGCGTCGTCGCCGTCGTGGCGCGCATCGCGTCGATGTCCGCCTGCTGCTCCGCGGTCAGCGCGGTGCGGCTCCCGGCGGTTGGCTGCGCATCCGATGTCACGAGCGGCTCCCCTCTGCGGAACGTATGTTCGCACGCGCGGGCCAGCATGCAAGCGGGGCGGGCGGTCGTGGTTGGAACGATACGTCGGGGTCGCGTGGGCGGCTGCCCGGTGCCGAACCGAGTTGCGCGAGTCCTATCCACAGCCGCATGTCAGATTCGTGGCGGGCCTGCGGGTAACCGTTACGACCGTCCAAAACGTTCACACCTACGCAACAACCTCACAATCCCTGTGCAACGGTCGTCCGCCATCATCGTTCTCACGGTTGGGCGAGAAGCCCGAGGGGAGGCACCAGAAATGGTCATCGGAAAGAGTTGCCCCCGTTGCCAGGGGGACCTGGCGTTCGTGGACGACATCGGGGACTCGTACTACTCCTGCCTGCAGTGCGGGCACGTGGTGTACCGGCTCACGCGGGCGCTCGTGCAGCCCGCGGGCACGCAGGAACGACCGCTGCCCACCGCGCTGTCGCGCGAAGAGGTGCATCGTCGTCGCATCCGGAAAGAACTCGCCGCCCGCCGGCAATCGTCGGCGGCATGAGTGAACGAAGGAGGGGCGCCGCGAGGCGCCCCTCTCGATTCCCCGCCAGTCGAGGTACCTGCCAGGCGAGGAGCTAGCCGACGTAGCGGCGGAAGATCGCCGTCGCGTTCTGCCCGCCCAGGCCGAACGAGTTTGACAGGACGATGTCGATCGAGGCGGCTTCAGCGGTGTTCGGCGTCACGTTCAGATCGCACTGGGGGTCGGGCACCTCGTAGTTGATCGTGGGCGGGATGCAGCCGTGGTGCATCGCGAGCACCGATGCGACAGCCTCGATGCCGCCCGCACCCGCGGCGAGGTGTCCCGTCATCGACTTCGTCGAGGAGATGCGCACCCGGTAGGCCTGCTCCTCGCCGAACGCGATCTTGATCGCCTGCGTCTCCGTGCGGTCGTTGTAGGGCGTGCTCGTGCCGTGCGCGTTGATGTAGTCGACGTCGCGCGGTTCGATGCCGGCGTCGCGCATTGCGCGCGTCATGGCGAGCGCCTGGCCGGTGGGGTCGGGTGCGGTGTCGTCCGTTGCGTCGAAGGACCAGCCGACTCCGGCCAGCTCACCGTAGATGCGTGCGCCGCGCGCGAGTGCGGACTCCTCGGACTCCAGCAGCAGCACGCCGGCGCCCTCGCCGAGGATGAACCCGTCGCGCTCGGCGTCGAATGGGCGGGAGGCGTGCGCGGGGTCGTCGTTGCGCTTCGACAGCGCGCCGAGCCGCCCCATCGAGGACAGCGCGAGCGGGGTGACCATCGCCTCGGCGCCACCGGCGAGCAGCGCCTTCGCGTGGCCGAGGCGGATGAGGCTGAGCGCGTGGCCGAGCGCGTCCGTGCCGGAGGCGCAGGCGGTGTTGATGGTGGTGTTCGGGCCGCGGACGCCGATCTGGCGGGCGAGCCGCGCGGAGCCCATGTGCTGTCCCATGCGGGTGATGATGAACGGGTCCACGTTGCGCGACCCGCGCTGCGTCAGGATGTCCCACTCCGGGCCCATGTTGAACGCGTCGCCGGACGTGCCGATGACGACGCCGATGTCGTCGCGGTTCGCGTCGGTGACCTCGAGGCCGCCGTCCGCGAGCGCCTGCACGCCGGCGGCGTGCGCGAACTGCGCGAAGCGCCCGGTGCGGCGCGCCACCTTGCGCTCGAGATACTCCTCGGCGTTCCAGTCCTTCACCTCGCCCGCGATCTGGACGATGAGCTCCGACGGGTCGAACTCGGCGACACGAGCGATCCCGTTGCGCCCCGTGCGGAGGCCCTCCCAGAACTCGGCGGTCGTGTTGCCGATCGGGGTCACGGCCCCGAGGCCGGTGATGAGGACGCGGTGAATCGATCGCGTGGTGGCGGTCATGGCTGGGCATCTCCGATAGGCGCGAGGTGTCTCTGGCCGGATCGTATCCGGTGCACGCCGTTCGGGGTGAGCTGACCGGGCCGGCGGGACGGCGTCGGCCCTGTGTTAGCCTCAAGGCGCCTGTCGAGCATGTGGGCGGGGAAGCTCAGTGCTGACGGAGGACCCTGTGACCGCTGAATCCGCCTCTGGATCGCCGCTCCCGGCAGTCACACCCGCGGTCCAGAGCGACCTTGAGCGCTACATCGACCGCCTGCTCATGCCCGAGGTCACCCTCAGGCCTGCCGACGTCGGGTTCCTTGCCGTCGCGGCGCTCGGCCTCGGGATCCTGCTCGATGCGCTGTTCCGTGCCGGGCACCTGGGGATCAACCTGCCGATCTGGCTCGCGAGCGTGGCCGCGGTCGTCGCGTACGCCACCCGGCGATGCGCCCCCGGCACGGCTCGGTCGCGGCTCCTGCCGTTCGCGGGCGCGGTTGTCATGGCGGCAGGCGCCGCGTGGCGCGATTCGCCCATCCTCCAGCTGCTGAACCTCCTCGGCGCGATCGGTCTGCTGGGTGTGGGGATGGGGCTTCCCGAGGCGGCGAGTCTCCGCCGGCTCAGCCCGACGTCATTCCTTGTCGCCGCCGCGCGCGCCGGCAGCGGCTTTCTCACGAGCGAGCTGCGCCTCGGCATGCGGGTGCCATGGGGCACGCATGTCCATCTCCGGGGCAGCACCCGGTCCCGGTCGATCGCCCGCGGGGTGCTCATCGCGCTCCCGTTGTTCGCGGTCTTTGCGGCGCTCTTTGCGTCCGCGGACGCCGTGTTCGCCGAGGCGTTCGGGCGACTGTTCCAGTTCGACGTCAGTGGCGTCGTGCCGCACGTCGCGTGGGTGCTGTTCGGACTCTGGATCGCGACCGCCGTCCTGTGGAATGTCGTCGGTGTCGTGCCGCCAGCGGATGCGGACATCGAGGTGCCCGCACGTCACCGCCTGAAGCGCACGGAGATGACGATCATCCTGGGCTCGCTGACGGTGCTGTTCCTCGCCTTTGTCGGTGTGCAGGTGCGGTACCTGTTCGGCGGCGAGGACGTGGTGCAGCATTCCGTGAACCTGACGTATGCCGAGTACGGCCGTCGAGGGTTCTTCGAACTCGTGGCTGCGTCCCTGCTGCTGCTCGGCGTGCTCGCGACGGCGAACTGGGCGCGGGAGCAGGATGCCGCGGCCACGCGCCTGTTCCTGGCGCTGTCCGCGGCGCTGACCGCGCTCGTGTTCGTGATCATGGTGTCCGCGTGGCAACGCCTCGGCCTGTATCGCGAGGTATTCGGGTTGACGGAGCTTCGCTTCTACACCGCCGCGACGCTGCCGTGGATCGGCGTGACGCTGCTGTGGTTCCTCGTCACCGTCGCGCTGAACCGCCCGCGCGAGTTCTGTTCGGGCGCGGTCGCGTCCGCGCTGCTGATGGGCATCCTGCTGAACGCCGTGAACCCGGACAGCATCATCGCTGCGACGAACGCGACGCGCGCCGACTTCGGCAAGGAGTTCGACGCACAGTACGTGACCACGCTCAGCGCCGATGCGGTCCCGGCGCTGCTCGACCGTCTCGCGTCAGTTCCAGCGGCGAGCCAATGCCCGGTCGCAACCGCGATCCTCGACCACGCCGAGGGCGACCACGACGTGCGTTCGTGGAATTACTCGCGCGAGCACGCGCGCGCGCTCATCGCGGCGAACCGCCCTGCGCTTGCGGGTGCGTGTCTGGCTGCGCCTGGTCGGTAGGGCGCGAGGAATCACTCGCACCAAGCCCTGCTGAAGCAATCGAGTTCCGCCGGGAGCGCGAGGGGCGCAGCCCCCTCGCGTCTTGTTCTCCTCTGACTCCCCCTTCCCGCCGCGGGAAGGG
>CAIXBH010000015.1 GCA_903917615.1 uncultured Chloroflexota bacterium
CTGCGCGATCGCCTTCGCGTTGTTGATCGAGATCGCGAAGCCGATGCCCTGTGCCTGCTCACCGGTGCTCCCCGCCGATCCGGCGACGAGCGTGTTCAGCCCGACGATCTGGCCGCTGAGGTTCACCAGCGGACCGCCCGAGTTACCCGGGTTGATCGCCGCATCCGTCTGGATCGCGCCGAAGAGGAACGGGCCGGCGGCGTTGGCCGTCGCACCCGGCTCCTGCACGGTGCGGTTGAGCGCGCTCACGACGCCCGTCGTCACCGTCGGCCCACCGTCGAGGGCGAGCGCGTTGCCGATCGCGACGACCCACTCGCCGACCTGGAGCTGATCCGAGTCGCCGAGCGTGGCCTTCGGGAGGTTCGTGCCCTGCACCTTGATCACCGCAAGGTCGGTCTGCGGGTCGGTGCCGACGAGGGTACCGGGGAAGGTGCGTCCATCGGTCAGCAGCACGCGCAGCTGGCTCGCGCCGGCCACGACGTGGTTGTTGGTGAGGATGTCGCCCTGGTCATCGAAGAACACACCGGAGCCGACGCCGGTCGGGACGGCGGTGCCCTGGAGGCGGTTGCCGCGGACCTGCTCGGTGGTGATCTGGACGACGGTCGGCTTCACGGCCGCCGCGACGCGCGTGACCGCCGTGGTGAAGTCGCCGGCGCTGACGGGGCCGGGCGTCACCGGCGCCGCGGGCGCCTTCGTGGCTCCGGCGACGCTGCTCGTGGGACTCGAGCTCACTGCCCCAGGCAGCTTGTTGCAGCCCGCGAGCAGCACTCCGGCGGCGATGACGGGTAGCAGGAGGGTGGTGATCCGCCGGGCGGATCGAGTGGGGTGGGTGGTGTACATCGGTCGCTCCTCTGGAACGTACGAGCGGTCGGCTCGCCACTCTCACAGTAGGCAGCGAGATGCAAAGAACGTTTGAGAAAAGTGTGGCAATCGGATAACTCTGGGCCGTCCTCACCCGATCACCCGCGCACGCTGTCCTCGCGGGGCATATCCTTGCGGAAGCATTACGGCCGCTGAGGAGTCCCGTGACCACCGAGAGCCCCGCGCCTCCCCTGTCACCCGCCCGCATCTGCTACGACGACGTCGTGGTCGGGCAGATCCTCCCGCCCATCTCGTTCCTCGTGACGCGCGCGGATGTCGAGGACTACCGAGCCTCAGTGGGCTCCCGTCCGGGCGCCGACCCGAGCGCCTGCTCGAAGATCGCAGCGATGCACCTGCTGGCGCTGACGCTGGCGGCGATCACGGAGCGCATGCCGCTGCCCGCGACCTGTGTCCACGTCGGCCAGGAGATGAGCTGGTGCTCCGCCGTCGAGGCTGACGCGGAGATCGTCGTGCGCTTCTGCCTGCTCAGCCGGCGCACCGCCGGCGGCACCACATTCTCCGCGTTCTCGCTGCACCTCGCGTCGGCCGGTGTCGAAGTGGCCGCGGGCCGCATCCTGCTCCAGAGCTAACGCCTCGAGCCCACGCCGTGCGCGCCTCGACGTTCGCTACTGCTGGAGCAGCGGTCCCGCCGCCTTGCACGCGTCGCTCACCGCGCCCAGCGCGAGATCGGC
>CAIXBH010000016.1 GCA_903917615.1 uncultured Chloroflexota bacterium
CCTCTAGAGCGCCCTAGAGCCTCTCTAGACCGACCTCTTGCACGGACGAAATCGCGTGCGGTCTTGCAGCACTAGCTAAAGCGCGCTCTGCTTGTAATTCACACCCAAATCATGCTGCTGGACATACCATGCAGCCATAGAGCTCTACCCTCTCAGATACCGCGCTCGTGCACGCGCTCGCTTCGCACAGTACTGCCGAGCGCTAGCCAGTAGAGCTCAGAGCGCCGTCGCCACACTGCCAGCGTCTATAAATGCCGCGCTCAGCCGCCGCCGCTGACGTAACGCAGCGCAGCGGCGCTGCACGCGTCCGCCGGCTCCGCGCGCGGCACGTTGCTCCCCGGCAGGCACTCCACGTCCGGCGGCAGCCCCCGTCGGCCGGCCTCCACGCTGCCGCCGCGTGGCCGTCACCAGCTTGTCCATGGTCGGGTCGTTGTGGTTGTTGTGGTTCAGGCCGCCCTTGGAGAAGTACCAGGGGAACAGCGTCTGGTCCACGGCGTACGCCGGCGGGCCCCACGTGACGTTGGTGATGTCCTGGAAGTTGCGGTCGTTCAGAATCGTGACAGCCGTGGGGTTGTCGACGGACTTGAACGTCGCCTTGATCGGGCCGAGCTTGTTGAGCGCCGGCACGAGGATGTCACCCCAGTCGAGGCGTGCGAACCACGCGGACATCTCCGCGGTGATCGGCTTGTCCTTCGTGTAACCCGCCGCCGCCAGCAGCTTGGTCGCTTCGCCAGGGTTGAACTGGTACCAGGGGCCCTGCGAAGACAGGTCCGGGACCTTGTCGTAGAGCGCGCTCCACGCGATCGGGCCGATGGAGTACCCGTTGCCCGAGGCCGCCGCGTCTTCGGCACCGAACCGGGCGATTGCCCAGTCCTTGCGGTCGAAGGCCATCGAGAACGCCCGGCGGACGCGCTCGTCCTGCCACTTCGGGTTCTTCATCTGGAAGTGGAAGCCGTTGACGTTGGCGCCCTGCGCGCCCTTGTACTCGAAGAGCACCGACTTCGACGCCTGCTTCAGCAGCTGCTTCGCGACGTCCGCGGTGGCGGCCTCGTAGTTGAAGATGTTCTCCGTCGCGAAAGCCGACTGGAGGACGTTGTCGTCGTCGATCACCTTGCCGACGATCTTGTCGAGGAAGGGCAGGCCCTTCTCGAAGTAGTCGGGGTGGCGGGTGAAGTCCTGCCCGTCCTTCGGCACCCAGGCAGTCTGGATGAACGGGCCGGTGCCGACGGCGTGCTCGCTGAGGTACTTGTTGTCGGCGATCATCTCCTTCGCGTCGATGTACGACCACGAGGCCGCGACGCGGGGGAACTCAACCATCGGCTGGTCGAGCTTGATGACGATCGTGTACTGGTCGGGCATCTGCATCGACGTGACCTGCGCGAAGACGTCCTTCTGGACGCCGCCCGCGTTGTAGCGGTCGATCGAGAGCTTGACGTCCTCGGAGTTCAACTCGCGGCCGTTGACCGGCTTCACGTTGTGGAACTTCACGCCCTTGCGAAGCTTCAGGGTGTACTGCGTGGCGTCCTTGGACACTTCGTAGGCCTCGACGAGGTCGTTCTCGATGCCGATCGCACCGGCGTCCACCTTCGGGCCAAGGGCAAGGCGGAAGAGCTTGCTCTTCGTCAGGTCGTTCGGCGTGTTGACCGTGCTCGACAGGATCTTGTTGAAGTCCATCGTCGGCGAGTCGAAGATGCGGAACTTGTACGTGCCGCCCTTCTTGCCGTTCTTGAGCGGGTCCTGCTCGGCGGCGGTCGGGAAGATGCCCGTGTAGGTCTGGCCCGCCTTCAGGCGCACCTGGTCGGCCGACAGCGGCTTCGAGCCGTCGGCCGCGGCGCCACCGGACGAGGCCGGCGCCTTGCTGCCGCTGCTGCAGCCGATCAGCGCGGCGGCCGTCAGACCCAGGGTCCCCACCCCGGCTCCGCGGAGCACCGATCGACGGCTGATCCCGGTCTGTCCCCAGTAGTTGGCGGTCGGCATGTGCGCCCCTTTGCGATGCGTGCTGGCGGTCCCTCAACGGTGTCGGATCAATCGCGATCCGAATCCACCGCCCCCAGCATCGGTGGAACGTACGCGGTGGGATCAGGGGCGTCAATACGATTGTGTTTGTGACGAAACGCACTAGTGATGCGCCCTTTACATGCGTTTTTCTGCCCCCTACGATTCCGCGACCGCGGCGGTCGATGACTACCTCTGGTGTCGCCCGTTCCCGCGCCAGGGCCGCTAGCTGCCCTCCCATATGGAGTCCGCATGCAGCGCTACGTCCTGAGCCGACTCGCCTTGATGGTCCCTACGGTCATCATCCTCACGATGGTGACGTTCAGCCTCCTCCGAATCATGCCGGGCGACTTCGTCGTCGCGCAGATGGCGCAGGCGCGGGGCGTGGACGCGAAGCAGGCGGAACTCTACCGGCATGAGCTGGGCCTCGATGTGCCCGCGCCGGTGCAGTACGTCCGCTGGATGGGCGGCCTCCTCCACGGCGACTGGGGGACCTCGTTCTGGCAGCGCAAGCCCGTGCTTGAGGTCATCCAGAAGGCCTCGCCGATCAGCGCCGAGCTCGGCATCATGGCCACGACGATCGGCCTCCTGATCGCGATCCCCATCGGCGTGCTGTCCGCCGTCTATCAGGACAAGCCGCTCGATTACCTCTTGCGAAGCATCTCGATCCTCGGCATCTCGGTGCCGAACTTCTTCCTCGGGCTGCTCGTGATCGTCTACTCCGGCATCTGGTTCGGCTGGTTCCCACCACTGGGCACCCACAGCCTGTTCGACGATCCATGGGGAAACATCCAGCAGGTGCTGCCGGGCGCGTTCGTGCTGGGGGCCGCGCAGTCGGCGCAGATCATGCGCATCCTGCGGACGACCATGCTCGAGACCCAGCGCGAGGACTACATCCGCACCGCCCGCTCCAAGGGCCTCACCGAGATGAACGTGATCTTCAAGCACGCGTTCCGCAACGCGCTGATCCCCGTGGTCACCGTCCTGGGCTTCCAGATCTCGACGATCATCGGCGGCTCCGTCGTGGTGGAGTCGGTCTTCGGCATCGCCGGCATCGGACGGACGTACATCGACGCGGTGACACAGCGGGACTACCCGCTCGTGCAGGGCATCGCGCTGCTGCTCGTCATGGCGACCCTGATGACCAATCTGCTGGTGGACCTCAGCTACTCGTGGCTGGACCCGCGGATCCGCTACTCCTAGTCAACGACCGCGAACCGGAGGCACTGCCATGGCAGCACAGGGACAAACGATCGGGGCTGCTGGAGCACGCTTCGGTGGACCCTCGCGGCTTGGGGGCTTCGCCCAGACGCTGTGGAAGTTCGCGAAGCGGCACCCGATGGGCGCGTTCTGCGGCGTGCTCTATCTGATGTCGGTCGGAATCGCGATCGGCGCGTTCACCGGCACGATCCTTCCCTACGACCCTGACGTCTTCAAGGGCGCCGACCGCTTGCTCCCGATGGGTGCGCACTCGCGCGATGGCGCACGGTTCTTCGTGCTGGGCACGGACAACCTTGGCCGCGACATGCTGAGCCGCATCCTCAAGGGCACGGAGATCTCCGTGTTCTTCGCGATCGGGGTCGCCGCGGTATCGATTCCCCTCGGCAGCGCGATCGGGCTGTCGTCTGCGTACGCGGGCGGGAAGGTCGACCTCTACATCCAGCGCGTCATGGACGCGATCCAGGTGTTCCCGTTCATCGTCCTCGCGATCGCGATCGTCTCGATCCTCGGCCCGGGGATCTGGCAGGGCTTCTGGGTCGTCGCGATCCTCTCGATCCCCCGCCCCGCCCGCGTCATCCGCGGCTCCGTCCTCGGCGCGAAGCAGAACATGTGGGTGGAGGCCGCACGCTGCATCGGTTGTAGCGACCGACGCATTATGTACCGCCACATCCTCCCGAACGTCATGGCCCCGATGATCGTCCTCGGCTCCTACGTCCTGGCGCAGGCAATCATCACGGAGGCAACGCTCTCATTCCTCGGCATCGGCGCGCAGCCGCCGACCGCCTCGCTCGGCCAGATGCTCACGCAGTCGGGCTCCACGTTCTTCCAGACGAATCCGCGGCTCGCGATTCTTCCAGGTACGGCGATCAGCATCATGGTGTTCTCGATGAACATGTTCGGGGACGCCCTGCGCGATGCACTCGACCCGCGGCTGCGCGGGTCTCGGTGACATGTTCATAGACAACGCGAGGCGGTAACGTCGCACTGCTGTGGGCGCGCAGGCGCCCAGGCAGCCCGTGTTTGCATTCAGAGGAGTTCCAGATGGTGGCGTACAACAAGCCGATTCCCGACCCCGAGCAGTACATCACCAAGCCGTTCTGGGACGGCGCGAAGGAGGGGAAGCTGATGCTTCCCCGCTGCACGACCTGCAACAAGGTTCACTTCTACCCGCGCGCGATCTGCCCGTTCTGCCACTCCACCAACCTCGAGTGGATCGAGGCCAGCGGCGAGGGCTACGTCCACACCTTCGCCGTCCAGCACCGCGCCTTCGGCGGCTGGGCTGAGGAGACCCCGTTCGTCACCGCCTACATCGACATGAAGGAGGGCGACCGCATCTTCACCGTCCTCCGCGGCGTCGACCCCAACGCGCCGGACCTCGCGTGGATTGGCCGCAAGGTGAAGGTCGAGTTCGACAAGGCCTCCGACGAGGTCAGCATCCCGTTCTGGCGCGTCGTCTAACCGACGCCAACCGCTACACGACACCTCGAACAAGGAGCACCTGATGTCGAACCCGTCCATGGCCGCCGCGATCGTCGGCGCTGCCGAGTCCAACAAGATCGGCTACATCGAGGAGGGCACCACCGCCACCCTCCTGCACCTCGAAGCCATCGCCAACGTCTGCAAGCAGACCGGCATCAAGCCGTCCGAGATCGACGGCATCTTCTCCACCGGCTTCTCGCCGCAGCTCGCCGAGCACCTCGGCATCCACCCGAAGTACATGGACACCACGGCCGTGGGCGGCTGCTCGTTCGAGATGCACGTCCACCACGCGCTTGCCGCGATCCACGCGGGCATCATCGACGTCGCCCTGATCTCGCACGGCGAGGCGGGGTACTCGGCGCGCAAGAACCAGGGCAAGGGCACCAACCGCACCGGCAGCCCGGACCCGTGGTCCTACGGCCCGATGTTCGAGACGCCGTACGGCGTGGCGGGTGCGCCCTCGGGCTACTCGCACGCGATGACGCGCCACATGTACCAGTACGGCTCCACGAAGCGTGACTTTGCGCAGATCGCCGTCACCACCCGCGACTGGGCGACGCTCAACCCGCGCGCGGTCATGCACTCCAAGGAGACGCACGCGCAGGGC
>CAIXBH010000017.1 GCA_903917615.1 uncultured Chloroflexota bacterium
GCCGGGCTTGATCGTCCCGCCAGCGGCGACGTGGATCCGGGTCACGCGACCGGCGACCTCGGAGGGCACCTCGAGGGTGGCCTTCTCCGTCTCGATCTCGACGACAGGCTGGTCGATGGTGACCATGTCGCCTTCACTGACGAGCACCTTGAGGACGTCGGCCTCGTTGATGTTTTCGCCGAGGTTCGGGAGCGCGAAATCGGGCATGCAGCCACGCCTTCCTAGAGAGTGTGCGCGCTAGCGCGTGACCGGGTTGGGGCGCTCGGGCTCGATGCCCAGCGTTTCCATCGCATGCAGGGTCACGCTGGCTGGCAGTTGCTCGTCCCGCACCAGCGCGGAGAGCGCGGCGAAGGTGATGTGACGCGAGTCGACCTCGAAGAAGTCGCGCAGTTCCTCGCGTGTGGCACTGCGGCCGAAGCCGTCGGTGCCCAGCGACGTGAACGGCATGTTGACCCACTTCGCGATCGCGTCCGGCAGCGCCTTCAGGTAGTCCGAGGCGGCGATCACGGGGTGCGGGTCCTCGGCGGTGAGCTGCTGCACGAGGTACGGGACGCGCGGCTCTTCCGACGGGTGCAGCCAGTTCCAGCGGTCGACCTCGATCGCATCGCGTCGCAGCTCGGTGTACGAGGTCACTGACCACACGGTGGAGGCCACGCCGAACTGCTCTGCGAGCATCTCCTGGGCCTTCACGGCCTCGTTGAGGATCGAGCCACTGCCGAACAGGTGCACGCGCGGCGCGTTCGCGGGACCCATCGTGCGGAACTTGTAGATCCCGCGGATGATCCCCTCGCGGACGTTGTCGCCCTCCGGGATCGGCGGCTGCACGTAGTTCTCGTTGCCGACCGTGAGGTAGTACATGACCTCTTCGCGGTCGATGTACATGCGCTGGATCCCCTCGCGGAGGATCTCGGCGATCTCGTAGGCGTAGGCCGGGTCATAGGCGCGCAGCGTCGGGATGACGGATGCGAGGAGGTGGCTGTGGCCGTCCTCGTGCTGCAGGCCCTCACCGTTGATCGTGGTGCGGCCGGCGGTACCGCCGACGAGGAAGCCACGTGCGCGCGCGTCGGCGGCGAGCCAGACGAGGTCGCCGGCGCGCTGCAGGCCGAACATCGAGTAGAAGATGAAGAGCGGGATCGTCGTGACCCCGTAGGTCATCGATGACGTGCCAGCGGCGACGAACGAGGAGAGCCCACCGGCCTCAGTGATCCCCTCTTCGATGACCTGCCCGTCCTGCGATTCCTTGTAGTAGAGCAGGCTCTCGCGATCGACCGGCTCGTACGTCTGCCCCTTGCTGGAGTAGATGCCGAACTCGCGGAAGAACGCCTCCATGCCGAAGGTACGCGCCTCGTCCGGGATGATCGGGACGACGTGCTTGCCCCACTCCTTGTCGCGCATGAGCGCGGCGAGCATGCGCACGAAGACCATCGTCGTGGAGGCCTCGCGTCCGGCGCTGCCGGCGTCGAACTCCGTGAAGATCGAGGTGGGCACGGGCTCGAAGTTCGTGTGCTTCACCCGGCGCTCGGGCAGCGGTCCGCCCAGCACGCGGCGGCGCTCCTTCAGGTAGGTCATCTCGGCGCTGTCCGGTCCGGGCCGGTACAGCGGCGCGCCGATGACTTCCTCGTCCGTCAGCGGGATGTTGAACCGGTCGCGGAACGACATCAGTTCGCTCTCGTTGAGGTGCTTCTGCTGGTGCGTGACGTTGCGGCCCTCGCCGGCCTCGCCCAGGCCGTAGCCCTTGATGGTGCGCGCGAGGATGACCGTCGGGGAGCCCTTGTGGTTGTAGGCGGCGTGATACGCGGCGTACACCTTCTCGGTGTCGTGTCCGCCCAGGCGCAGCTGCCACAGTTCGTCATCGCTCAGGTGCGCGACCATGCGCTTCAATCGCTCGTCCACGCCCCAGAAGTGCTCGCGGATGTAGGCGCCGCCGGCAACCGTGTACTTCTGGTACTCGCCGTCCACGACCTCGCCCATGCGCCGCTCGAGGAGCCCCTCGCGGTCGGCGGCAAGCAGGGGATCCCAGTCGGCGCCCCAGAGCACCTTGATGACGTTCCAGCCGACGCCGCGGAAGACGCCTTCGAGCTCCTGGATGATCTGCCCGTTCCCGCGCACCGGGCCGTCCAGGCGCTGCAGGTTGCAGTTCACGACGAAGATCAGGTTGTCGAGCCCCTCGCGTGTTGCGAGGGAGATCGCGCCCAGCGTCTCCGGTTCGTCCGTCTCGCCGTCGCCGAGGAAGGCGATGACCTTCTGGCCGTTCTTCGGCTTCAGGCCACGGCTCTCCAGGTACTTCATGAACCGTGCCTGGTAGATCGCTGTCAGCGGGCCGAGGCCCATGGAGACAGTCGGGAACTGCCAGAAGTCCGGCATGAGGCGCGGGTGCGGGTAGGACGAAAGTCCTCCGCCTTCGGCGAACTCGCGGCGGAAGTTGTGCAACTCGCGCGGGGTGAGGCGCCCCTCCATGTACGCGCGCGCGTACATGCCGGGGGAGGCGTGGCCCTGGAAGTAGACGAGATCGGGCCCATCCGGGTGGTCGTAGCCGCGGAAGAAGTGGTTGAAGCCGACCTCGTACAGCGCAGCGGCCGACGCGAAGGTCGAGATGTGACCGCCGATGCCCGACGACTTGCCGTTGGCCTCGGTCACCATCGCCATCGCGTTCCAGCGGACGATGCTCTTGATCCGCCGCTCCAGCGCGACGTCGCCGGGGTAGGGCGCCTGGTGCTCGATCGGGATAGTGTTGACATAAGGGGTGCGCGAGGTGACCGGAAGCGGGACGCCGGTGCGCTGAGCCTCGATCTGAAGCGCCTGGAGCAGACGGCTGGCGCGGTCCGCACCACGGGTGCGGACGACGGCGCGGAGCGAATCCACCCAATCCTGGGTGTCGACCCAGTCCGGGGTCTCCGGTGAGTCGGTGGGTACCAGCTCTTCGATCGTCATCTTGCCCTCAGTATCGCATCCCCGAGCGCGCGCGAACCGCGCCGTCAAGGGCCGTTCGACAGGGTATCGGCCAGTCAGCGTATCAGCATCAGGATAGCCCTGCGGACGTGGTCGTTAACCTCGCCGGCGGTTCAGCGGGTGGTCGGCGCACGAGAGCGGCCCCTCCGCGGCGGTACACTCGTGTCATGGAAACGGTGCGGTGTCTGCGCGCGCGTGACGTCGAATACGGCGTCGCTCTGGCGTGGCAGCACGCGACCGCTGACGCCCTGCGCGCTTCGTCGAACGACCTCCTCGCGGACGAGGCGGTCGCCCTGATCGAGCACACACCGGTCTACACCATGGGCGCACGCGGCGGTCGCGCCACGGTGCGCGGCGCGGTCGCGGAGCTGCCGGCGCCGCTCGTCGACACCGACCGAGGCGGCGACATCACCTGGCACGGCCCCGGTCAGTTGACCATGTACCCCATCCTCCACCTGCGCCGCCGCGGCGTCGGGGCGGGGGAGTACCTCGCCGGGCTCGAGGGGATGCTGCTTGATACCCTCGCCGCGTTCGGCATTGAGGCCAGCCTGGTTGAGGGGCGTCGGGGCGTCTGGGTGGGCAACGACAAGATCGCCGCGATCGGCATCCGCATCCAGGGCGGCGTGAGCAACCATGGCGTCGCTCTGAACGTGGCGCCGGACCTCGGCTGGTTCGCGCCCATCGTCCCCTGCGGGCTCGAGGATGCCGGCGTCACCTCGATGGCGCGCGTGCTGGGTGCGGCACCCGACCTCGATACGGTCGCCGACGCGATGCGCGCGGCGTTCGAGCGGCGATTCGATTGCGTATTCGTGGATGCTCCGGCGGATGCTCTGCGCACCCCGGTAGGGATGGCGGTTTCCGGATGACGACACGCCCCGCGCCGCAGCGCGAACACAAGCCGCCCTGGTTCAAGGCGCAGTTCCCCTCCGGCGAGCGCTTCTCGCACGTGATGGACCTGCTGCGCGAGAACCAGCTCCACACGGTCTGCGAGGAGGCGCACTGCCCGAACATCGGCGAGTGCTTCAACCGGGGCACGGCGACGTTCATGATCCTCGGGGACACCTGCACGCGGGCATGCGGTTTCTGCGCCGTGACCTCTGGGCGTCCGGGTGTGCTCGATATCCTCGAGCCCGCGCGCCTTGCTGCGACCGTGGACACGCTCGGCCTCGACTACGCGGTCATCACCTCGGTGAACCGCGACGACGTCGAGGACGGCGGCGCGAGCATCTTCGCGGCGTGCATCCGCGCCGTGCATCACCGCCGCCCGGACACGCGCGTTGAGGTGTTGATTCCCGACTTCGAGGGGAGCTGGGAAGCGCTCCGTACCGTCGTCGAAGCGGGACCCGCGGTGCTGAATCACAACACGGAGACCGTGCCGCGTCTCTACTCGCGGGCGCGCCCGAAGGGCCGCTACGAGCGCACCCTCGAGTTGCTGCGCCGCGTGAAGGAGATCGACCCGTCGATGCCCACCAAGACCGGCCTGATGGTCGGCCTCGGAGAGACGATGGAGGAGATGGAGCAGGTGCTCCGCGACCTGCGCGCGCAGGACGTCGACCTGCTCACCATCGGTCAGTACCTGCGCCCGTCCCCGAAGCACCTGCCAGTGGTGCGCTACGTGGAGCCCGCGGAGTTCGACGCCCTCAAGGCGCTCGGCATGTCCCTGGGCTTCCGCCACGTCGAGGCGGGGCCGCTCGTGCGCTCCTCGTACCACGCGGGCGAGCAGGCCAGCGCGGCCGCGCTCGCACTCCTCGACCGCTAGGTTTCGCCCCGAACACGAGCACCCGGATACGAAAACGGGGTGGCTGCGCGAGCAGCCACCCCGTTTGTTGTGCGCGGCGTCGGGCTAAGCGCGCGTCAGCGCCACGACGGGGATCTTCCGCGTCGTCTTCTGCTCGTATTCGCCGAACTGCGGGTACAGCGCAACCTGGCGCGCGTACAGCTCGTCGCGTTCGGCGCCCGTGATGACGGTGGCCTTGGCCGGGAACTTCTCGTCGCCGACCTCGAGCGTCACCGTCGGGTTCGCGACGAGGTTGAAGTACCAGTCCGGGTGCCCGGGCGCACCCGCCTTCGAGGCGAAGATCAGCGTGCGGTCACCGTCGGCGAGATACATCACCGGGGTCGTGAACGGCCGGCCGCTCTTCGCGCCGGTCGTGGTGAGGAGCAGGACGGGGCTGTTCTCGAACCACCCGCCCACCTTGCCGTGGTTCCCACGGAACTCCTCGATGATCTTCTGATTCATGTCGTTCATCTGAACTCGCATTCGCTATCGCGCCACGTGGGCGCGCCAGGGTTGTGACGTCCTCCCTCAGTCGGGCGGATGTCAGTCGTCGTGTGCGCTGCGTATCGGGGCTCGATGGCAGAGCTCGACTGCCGTTAGAAGAGCGGGCCGCCCGCATCGACCAGCGAGCCGTCCACTGCGAACACCGTCGGGCGTTCCTCGCAGTAGACCTCGGACTCGCACTTGTTGAACGAGAACACGGGCGTCTCGCCGCGCTTCTCGAAGTGGATGTGCCACGTCCCCTGGACGTGGTTCTCGCGGCCCTTCGCGATCTCCTTCTCGATGACCGCCTTCAGCGCCTCGAGTTCCTTCAGTCCCATGCCAGTCTCCTGTCGATATGCTGGTGCTACATCCATTGTACGGAGGGGCATTCCGCGCATGGCCGACCTCCCACAGTTCGTCGAGGGCCACCTCCACACCGAGGAGTGTGCCCAGCTCTACGCGGAGTGGCGCCAGAACCACGCGGTCGTCCTCGATGTATCCGGCCGCTTCACCCGCGCTCAGGTGCTCGCTGCCGTCCACGAGCGCGAGATGTTCGAGCGACAGTTGCGGGCGCTCGGCTGCTCCGGCGAGGCGCTGCGTCGCCTGGAGAAGGAGATGGAGATCGCGGAGTTCGGGCGGCCAACGCTGGAGGCGTGACGCGGTCTACGCGTCGTGCGTGAAGTCCGCATCCTCGAGTCGCGTCCCGAGCCAGACCGCGACCGCGGCCGAGATGAGGGTCATGACGAGACCCGCCACGCCGAGACGCAGTGCGTCCCATAACGGCGTCCACGCGAGGGTGCGTGCCACCGCGGCAACCTCGTCGGCGAGCTGGCTTGAGCCGAACAACGCTGCGACGAGCAGGAACATCGCGGCGACGACCGTCGCCGCGGCGGCGAGGACCGCAGCACCGAGCATGGCCAGCCCGATCGCGACGAACCGGCTCGCGTCCTCGCCGAGGAGTGCCACACGTGCACCAAGCGCCAGCACGCCGATGCCGACGATGAGCGTGAGGACGACCGCAAACGTGTGTCGCGAGGCCGTCAGCGCCTCGATCACCAGCGCGGTATTGCCCGGGGTGGAGAGCGGCTGACCGTCGCTTCCTTCGGCCTCCTGCGCAAACGCGCTCATGCCGTGCCCGTAGATCGCGTCGGCGCTCGCAGAGAGCAACGTCGAGCGCCACTGGTCGGGCGATCCGCTGCGCGCCGCTTCGGCCGTCAATGTCGCGGCCTTCACCGGGAAACCAGGTACCTCGATCACCGTCACCCCGGGACGCGCCGCCGCCGCGCGGATCGCGGGGGTCTGGAGCGCGATCAGACCGTCGATGTCGGTGAGCGCTGCCACGATGCGCCCGAGCGCCGGCAGGGCGGTCGCCGGCGTCGAGATCTGCGCGGCGGACATGACGAGGAGCCAGACCGTGCCCACGAGCGCGAGTTGGGCCGTCGCGCGGCGCACTCGACTTCGTGGGCGTCGGGCGTGCCCGCGCGGATCGGCCCTCGGCGGCAGTGGGCCGAACGCGCCCTCGTCCGTCACCACGGGAGCAGGTCCGGTACGGAACGTGTGGCGCTCCGTGCTCATGCGCTCACCAGGCGCGTCCCCGCAAGCCGGTCGTGCGGGGGCAGCGCTGACGGACGCGCGAGCCAGAGCAGCCCGGTGACGAGGCTCGCGAGCATGCCGCCAGCGGCGAACAGTGTCAGTGGCCATGCCACGACCGGCAGTGCGGCCACCCACGTCGCGCCGGCGAGCCAGAGCCAGCCGACGACGCCTGCGGGATGCAGCGCGAGCCGAGCGGCGCGGCGCATCGCTGCGCTGCGTGCGTCCTCGACGCGCCGCACCTCGATGCGGAGTCCACCGCCGCGCTGTCCGGGCGTCGCACCGTCGCGCGCGAGCGACAGGGCGAGCTGGGCCAGCCAGACGGGGGGCATCGCGCCGATGAGCGCGAACGCGACGGCCGTGTCGCCATCGAGCGCGTCGTCGCGCCCCCATGCCGTGCGAGCCAGCAGCCAGCCGAGGGCGACGATCGTGGCGGCCAGGAGCATCAGGAGCAGCCGGGAGAGGTCGCGGGCAAAGGCCATCGCGCGCCGCCGTCGGATGGACGCGCGCGCGCCGACATCGGGTGCGGCGGGAGAGCCCGCGTCGCCCGTCGCCGCGAAGCCCATGACGCCCGCCGTTCGCATCGAGGGCATCATATCGCGCACACTGGGACGGCCCACCGCGCCGGACCGGACCGCCATGTCGCCATCTTCCCGCCACTTCGCTCGTGATGCGGCGTTCCTCCTGGGCGTCGGTGCGGTGGCGGCCGCACTGCTGATCGCGGCCAGCGCCTCGCGTGACCGATCCTTCGGCGACCGCTTCGACCTGCTCCGCTGGGAGCGCCTCACGCTCGCCGGGAAGGTGCTGACGGTCGTCGGCGCGCCCTTCCGGCGCGACCCACCGCCTGAGGAGGCGCTTGCGCGCTACTTCGGCGCGCCCGCCGGGAGCGCAGACCGCCTCCACCTCGAGAACGCCGCCGAAGCCGCGCTCGCGGGGCGCATCGACGCCGCGCTGGAGTCGCTGGGCGTGCGCGGGCCGATCCCATTCCCGCGGTCCGTGTTCCCGCCGGTCGACTTCGAGCTCGCGGCGTCACCGCGCGTGCTCGTCGAGTCGCCACGCAACGTGATCGAGCGGCGAAGCACCGAACTGCTGCGCCCCGGCATCGACGCCGCTCGCGCCGCGGGGATCGAGCGCGAAATCGAAGGGCGTGACGCCGGGGTCTCGGCGCTGGTCGTGGGTTCCGGCGGCGTGGCGGCGTTCCCGGCGATCGTCGCGGACGACAGCGGCTACGCGGATACCGTCGCCGCGGCCGCGCACGAATGGACGCACCACTACCTGGCGTTCTATCCACTCGGGCTGCACTACTTCGACAACCAGAGCTCGGCGGCGCTGAACGAGACCGTGGCCGACCTCGTCGGGGACGAGGTTGCACGCGAGGTGCTCGCTCGCTGGGGTGATCCGACTGCGCCGGCCGCCTCGCCGACGGCAACGGCTCCCGCGGGAGTCCCGGGCCGTCCGGCGCGTGCGGTGGATGTGAACGCGGTGCTGCGTGACCTGCGCCGCGAGGTCGACGGCATGCTCGCCGCCGGCAAGGTGGCCGAGGCCGAGGCGCGCATGGAAGAGGTGCGCCAGCTACTCGCGAGCAACGGGGTGCGCATCCGCCGCATCAACCAGGCGTATTTCGCGTGGTACGGCACCTACGCGGCGCGCGCCGACTCGATCGATCCGGTCGGGGCCCAGCTGCGCGAGATCCGGGAGCGAGCGGGCTCGCTCGCCGGATTCCTGCGGATCGTCGGCGGACTCACCTCACGCGCCGACGTGCAGCGGCAGGTGGAGGCGATGCGCACGCCGGGGCGCTAGTCCGGCCCGCGCGCCCCCCCCTCCCCGTTACCGGGGTGCGGCGGCCGCTGGCGTGGGAGTCGGTGTCGCCACGCCCTTGTTGCGCACCACCACCACGAACTGCGCCGTCGTGTCACCGAACTGCGAGTCGCGCACCGTCACGCGGATCGTGTAGGGCCCGTCCTCGAGCGCGGTGGTGTCCCACGTCGCGATGGCGCCGCTCAGGACCGGCGTCGTCTTCGCCTCGACCGTCGTGAACGTCGTTGCCCCGAGCCCCTTGCCGACCTCGGTACGCACATCGATGAAGTGCCCGCTCGCCGCCAGGCCTGTGATCGCCACGTGACCGGAGACTGCAGCGCCGTCGGTGGGCGCGGAGATCTGGAGCACCGGGGCGGAGTCGATCGCGCCGCCGCCGCCATTCTCGACGACGACCGGAATCGCGTACTGGCTGATGCCGGCCTTCTTGTCCTCGAGGCGGATGCGCAGCGTGTACGTGCCGTTCGCGAGGGCGCGCGTGTCCCACGAGCCGAGCGAGCCGCCCGTGACCGGCGTGACCGACGAGCTGATCGTCGACCATGCGGTCGGCGCGACACCACGGGCCCACTCGAGGGTGTAGCGCGTGAACCCGTCCGAGTTCGCGCGCCCGATGATCGGCACGAGCCCGTTGACGTGCTGGCTGGCCTGCGGGTTCGTGATGGTGGCGGCGAGTGCCCCCTGAGTGTTGCTGTACGGACCGAGCTGATTGATCACACCGCTCCGTACGGCCCAGTCCTGGAGCCCGCCCCAGCCGGCGATCTCCGCCTGCGGGAAGACGAGCCGTACCTCCTCGCGTGCGAACGCCGGTGGCGTCGCGGCATCCGCGACGAGGCTCGTCCGCGTGTCGATCTTCACGTTCTGCCACCAGGAGTCGCTGATCGCGGCGAGCGCCTTCGGGTCGCTGGGGATCTGCTCCGCGGCGTAGAGGCTGGTGTAGCGGTTGATGTTCGGGCAGAGCGACGTGGGCAGCTTGCCGGAGGGCCAGCAGACCTCGCGATCAACCACCCCGGGGGGACGCGTGAAGGAGGTCGCGGGCAGCTTCAACTTCGCGAGCGCGTAGACCATGTACTCCTTCCACGTCCGCAGGGCGACCGTGGTGGAGTCGATGCCGGTGATGGGGGCGTTGTCCGCGTTTCCCGACCACACGCCCGCGACGAGTTCGGGCGTGTAGCCCATCGTCCAGGTCTCGCCGATCTTCGACAGGTCCTCGAAGGGCGCGCTCGTGCCCGTCTTCGCCGCGGCCGGGAACCCGTTCGAGAGTCCCAGCGCGTTGCAGACGCCGTACGTGATGCACTGGTTCTCGCCGTTCGAGATGATCGAGGTCACGAGGTACGCGTACTCCGCGGGGACGACGCGGCGCTCCTGCGGCTGCTTGAACTCGTACAGGGTCTTCTTGTCCGCGTCCGTCACCTTGAGCAGAGCGACGGTCTCCAGCGGGCGCGTCTGGGCGTCCTTCTTGGTGGTGACCACGTCGTCCTGCCCGCGCATGACGCCGTTATTTGCGAGCACGGAGTAGGCGAAGATGTGGTCCATCAGCGTGATCTCGGATCCCCCCGTGGTGAGGGCAGGTCCGTATCCGCGTGGGTCGTCGAAGGTGGTGTAACCGACCCGCTTCAGGATCGCGATCGTGTTCTCGACGCCGGCGAAGATGATCGTCTTGATCGCCGGGATGTTGAGCGAGTTGCCGAGTGCGCGGTCTGCACGAATCGGTCCCTGGAAGCCCGTACCCGGGTTCGTCGGCGTGAAGCCGTCGCCGGTCGATGCGTCCGTGATCGTCAGCGGCGTGTCCATGATGCCGGTGCCCGTGCCCCAGCCGTGCATGAACGCCGTCATGTACGTGAACGGCTTCAGCGTGGACCCCGGGGAGTTCCGCGACACGATGTTGTCCACGCGCCCCTGCGTAGCGTCGTCGAAGTAATCGCGGCTGCCCACGTAGGTGAGGATCTGCCCCGTGTGTGGGTCGAGCGCGATGAACGCGCCGTTGTGGTCGCCCGTCCGGTCGCCGAAGTCCTTGGGGTTCTTCTGCAGGAGCGTTTCGGCCTCGTGCTGGAGGTCGAGGTCGAGGCTTGTTGTGACCTCGAGACCCTGGTCGAGGAGGGCGCGCTCGCCGAAGCGCGTTCGGAGCTCGTCTGCGATGCGGCCGAGCACGAAGTGCGGCGCCTCGATGTCGAATCGGCGGGCCTGGAACGTGAGGGACGCCTTCTTCGCATCGTCCGCCTGGGCCTGCGTGATCGCTTCCCGCTTCACCATGAGGTCGAGGACCTCGCCCTGGCGGTACTTGGCCCAGCCGTCCGGCTTCAGCTGCCCGGTCTTCGCGTCCAGGTTCGCGCCGCTGAACGGGTCGTACAGCGCGGGGGACTGCGGGATGCCTGCGAGCAGCGACGCCTCCGGCAGCGATAGGTCCTTCGCGGACTTGCCGAAGTAGCCCTGCGCACCTGCCTCGATGCCGACGTAGATACCGCCGTAGGAAATCGAGTTCAGGTACCAGCCGAGGATCTGCTCCTTCGAGTACCGCTTCGTCAGTTCGAGGGCGATCACGGTCTCGGTGACCTTGCGGTCGACGGAGCGCGACGTGCGCTCCTCGCGCGGGATGTAGACGTTCTTCGCGAGCTGCTGGGTGATCGACGAGCCGCCCGAGCCGGAGAGGAGGTCGCCCCCGAGGAACGGCGTGAAGTTCTCCACACCCGCGCGAAGCAGACCGCGCACGTTGACGCCGGTGTTCGTGTAGAAGTCCGGGTCTTCGACCGCGACCGTGGCCTTCACGAGGAACGGCGAGACCTGGTCGAGGTCGACGGGACGGCGCAGGCCGGCGAGTTCGTCGACGAATTCGTAGAGCAGCGTGCCGTGACGGTCGTAGATGCGGGCGCCGCCGCGCGAGTACTTCGCGAGGAGCTGCTCCGGCGGGACCACCTGTGACGCCGCGTCCGCGTAGCGGGCGAAGACGTAGATGCCGCCCCCGCCCACCGCGAGCAGCCCGGCCGCAAGCATGATGCCGAGCGTCAGCCCGACGCGACGCAAGGGACTCGGCGCGCCGCCTTCCTCGCCGCCGGCGCCGCGTCGGCGCAGCCGCCGGCGGAGCGCGACGTGGAGCGCGCTCATCGCGCACCCCCAGAAGCGGCGGGCGTCGTGGCCGGCAGGGCGGCATCGGCGCGCCGCAGCACCACGAGGTGCGACAGGCCGAAGCGCCGGAGCGCGGTGCCCTCCGCCCAGTAGCAGGCCGCGCGAACGACGCGCGCGAGTCGCGGCGCACGGGCCTCGATGTTGTCGAAGCCCGGGTACACGTAGGTCTGGTCGACGATGCGCAGCGGCGTGCCGTCCACGAGGCGCGCCCAGTCACCATGGCGGTAGGCGCGCGCGTGCGGCACCAGCCGGTTGCGCAGCGCCGTCGGCAGCCAGTTCACGAACGGGATGTTCCCGAAGATGTACCGCCCGCGCCAGTAGATGCCGTGCGTCTCGAACGGGAACAGGCGGTTTGGCGCGAAGAGCACGGAGGTGCCACCGGGCCGGAGCACGCGCGCGATCTCCCGCACCGTGGCGCGGTCGTCCGTGACGTGCTCGATGACCTCGTTGAGGACGATGACGTCGAGGCTGGCGTCCGCGAACGGGAGCGCCTCGCCGGCGGCGACCATGAACCCGTCCACGCCCTGCGTGCCGGTCTCCTCGACGCGGCGCGCCGCCTCGGCGAGCCGGTCAGCGGCGACGTCAGTGCCCGCGGCGCGCGCGCCCCGCCGCGCGAAGGCACGGACGTACTCGCCCAGACCACAGCCGAGATCCAGCACGCGCCGCCCGCGCAGGGGGACGTAGCGCTCGATCAGCGCCAGCCGGCGCTCCTGGCCGGAGCGCCACACGAACGAGGGGTTGCCGAGGCGTGCGGCGTCGGGCTCGCCGATCATCGCGGTCGCGGGGCCGTCGGACATCGTTGCTCCTCGTATCAGCCGGGGCGGCGCTCGGGCTGCCGCGCCTGCGGTCGAGCCGTGATCCGGGGCCCGCTGGCCTCGGGGGTGGAGCGGCTTCTAGAATAGGCCACTGGCTCGCATAACTTCATCGACCGTGTCACACCGCCTGGAGCATTCATGGCCCTGTCCGCCGACGAGGTGCGCTACATCGCCAAACTGGCGCGTGTGGCGCTGACCGACGACGAGGTCGCGCGCCTGGGCGACCAGTTGTCGAACATCCTCGACAACTTCCAGATGCTGAACGAAATCGACACCGAAGGCGTTCCGCCAACCGCGCAGTCGTTTGCACTCCATAACGTTGCACGTGCGGATGCGACCCGGCCGTCGTTTGCGCCTGACGAGGTCCTGAAGAACGCCCCCCGCCGCGAGGACGATTACATCCGCGTCCGCGGGGTGCTCGATTGAGCCACTCCTGATGCCCTCCATCGACCTCAACGCCACCGCCCACGAGCACGCCGCGCACCTGCGCGCTGGCGACTACACGTCGCGCGCCCTCACGGAGGCGACGCTCGCGCTGCTGCACGCCCAGGAGCCCGCGCTCAACGCCTACATCACGTTCACGGATGCTCTCGCGCTGGAGGAGGCGGACGCCGCCGACGCGCGTCTGAAGGCGGGCACGGCCGGGCCGCTGACCGGCATCCCGGTGGGCGTGAAGGACCTGCTCTCGACGCGCGGTATCCAGACCACCGCCGCGTCCAAGATGCTCACCGGCTTCGTGCCGATCATGGACTGCACCGTGGTGGAGCGTCTGAAGGCCTCGGGCGCGGTCATCGTCGGCAAGACGAATCTCGACGAGTTCGCCATGGGTTCCTCGACGGAGCACTCCGCCTTCGGCCCGACGCACAACCCGTGGGACCTCTCGCGGGTGCCCGGGGGTTCCTCCGGCGGCTCTGCGGCGACGGTCGCCGCGGGCGGCGTGCCGCTCTCGCTGGGCACGGATACCGGCGGCTCCATCCGCCAGCCGGCCGCGCTCTGCGGCATCCTCGGCCTGAAGCCGACCTACGGCCGCGTCTCGCGCTTCGGCGTGGTCGCGTTCGCCTCGTCGCTGGAGCAGGTGGGGCCGTTCTCGCGCGATGCCGAGGATGCGGCGAGCCTGCTGGGCGCCATCGCCGGCGTCGACCCGCTGGACTCCACGACCGCACCGGTGCCGGTGCCGGACTACACGGAGGGCTTCGCGCGTGGCCTCGAGGGGCTGCGCATAGGGGTGCCGGAGTCGTTCTTCGGCTCGGGGCTCGACGACGCTGTGCGTCAGTCGATCGAGGTGGCCATCGACGCGATGGCGTCGAACGGCGCGATCATCGACCGCGACATTGCGCTCCCGAGCGCCTCGGCCGCGCTGCCTGTCTACTACATCATCGCCCCGTCCGAGGCGTCCGCGAACCTCGCGCGGTATGACGGCGTGAAGTACGGCTTCTCCGTCACCGACGGCACGAGCGTCGAGGAAGAAATGGCGCTCACCCGCGGCCGCGGCTTCGGGCCAGAGGTGAAGCGACGCATCATGCTCGGCACCTACGCGCTCTCGGCGGGCTACTACGACGCCTACTACCGCAAGGCGCAGCGCGTGCGCACGCTCATCAAGCGCGAGTTCGACGCCGCGCTCGAGTCGCACGACGTGATCCTCACGCCGACGAGCCCGACCACTGCGTTCCGCCTCGGCGAGAAGGTCGACGACCCGCTCGCGATGTACCTGAACGACCTCTACACGATCCCGGTGAACATCGCGGGGAACCCGGGCATCAGCATCCCCTGCGGCCTCGTCGAGGGCCTTCCCGTCGGGCTGCAGCTCATCGGCCGCCCCTTCGAGGAGTCGACGCTGCTGGGTGTCGCGCACGGCTACGGCCAGGTGACCGACTGGCACCAGCGCCGCCCGCCCGCACTCGGGTAGCGCCTGCCGCACGATGACCGTCGAGGTGACCGCGAGGATCATCGAGCCGACTTCGACGGCGGTCGTCCGCGCTTCCACGACCTGGGCGGAGTTCCCCCATATCTGGCGACCGATGCTGGACGAGGTGTGGGGCTTCCTGCGCGGGGATGCGCCGCCGGGCCTCTACACCGATGGCCACAACGTCATGCTCTATCGGGACGACGTGCCAAACGTCGAGGTCGGTGTGCAGGTCACGCGCTCGTTCGACGGAGCGGGGCGGGTGCTCGCGTCGACGCTCCCCGGTGGGCTGGTCGCGACGGCCACGCACACGGGGTCGATCGGCGAGATCGGTCGCACACACGAAGCCGTGCGGGCCTGGAGCGCGGCGCGCGGCTACGCGCTCGCCGGGCCTCACTGGGAGGTGTACGGCGATCCGGACGCGGCAGGTCACGTCGATGTGGACGTGTTCTGGTCGCTCCTCGCGTCGTGATCGGCGGTCGGGGCGCTTGCGGCCTCGTCAGCGCGAGCACGAATGTAATGCATCCTCGCTAACGCCTCGTTGAACCCCGCATTGTTTCCCGGTGCTATGCTCGGGCCGCCCTCAACGGGGCGTGCCGGGAGCCTCGTGGGCACTACCGCGAACCCGGGCGTTTTCGAGGGCCAAAACCCAGGGTTCCGCGGGGCGGCGGGTGCCGGCTGCCGCGGATGCAGGTGGGGAGTTCACCATGACCGCTGCGCCGACGTTGGTTCCGGGCCTCGAGGGGATTCCGATCGCGGAATCCGGGTTCTCGCTCGTCGAGGGGGCGGTTGGCCGTCTCTCGTACCGCGGGTATTCCATCGAGGACATCACCGGGCCGCAGAACACGTTCGAGGAGATCATTGCGCTCCTCCACGACGGCGAGCTCCCGAAGCAGGCGCGCATCGATGAGGTCGTGAAGGACCTGCAGACGAAGCGCAGCCTCACCCCCGAGCAGATCGAGCTGGCCCGCAACGCCGCGAAGATCACCCACCCGATGTTCGCCCTGCAGGCTGCCGTCGCGGTCCTCGGCCCGATGGTGAACGACTTCGAGCCGCACGTGGACACGGCGGACGAGCGCGGCATGAACCTCGTCGCGAAGGTCGGCCACCTGGTCGGCGTCATCGCGCAGGCCGTCGCCGGCCGCCCGTACGAGGCGCCGAAGCCGACGGACACGCACGCGCAGATGCTGCTCCGCATGATCACGGGCAACGAGCCGAGCGAGCTGGACACGCGCGTCATGAACGCGCTGCTGATCCTCCAGGCCGACCACTCGTCCAGCAACGCCGGCACGTTCACCGCGCGCGTCGTCACCTCGACGAAGGCGGAGCCCGAGGCCGTCGTCTCGTCCGCCATCGGCGCCCTCTCGGGCCCGGCCCACGGCGGCGCGAACGAGCACTCGCTGCGCCTGTTCGAGACCATCCGCGACCCTGAGCGCGCGAACGCCCAGATCGAGCGGATGCTCAACGACGGCTACAAGATCCCGGGCTTCGGTCACCGTGTCTACCACGTGAAGGACCCGCGCTCGAAGGTCATCCAGAAGCTCGCGGACGAGGTCATCAAGCCGGGCACCGAGCTGGCCGACCTCTACTCCATCGCCCTCACCGTCGAGGACGTCGCCACGGCCCGCCTCGGCGACCGCGGCCTCTTCCCGAACGTGGACCTGTTCTCGGGCTGCGTGTTCGCGGCCATCGGCGTCCCGACCGACTTCTTCACGACGCTGTTCGCGGCGTCGCGCACCGTCGGCTGGGTGCTGAACATGAAGGAGCAGTGGGAGTCCGGCAACCGGATCTTCCGCCCGAGCCAGATCTACAAGGGCCCGGCGATCCGCGAGTACAAGCCGCTCTCGACCCGCTAGGTCGAGGGCGTCACTTCGCAGAGCGTGGGAGGGCCGCCGCAAGGCGGCCCTTCTGTATGTCAGGGGAACCCACCCCCCGGCCCCCTCCCGCGGGGCGGGAGGGGGAGTTCAATCCAGTAGATGGGGGCGCTGCGCGCCCCCAAACCCCCGGCAGACCCACATTGCTTGCGATGAGGCCGGTGCGAGTGATTCCTCGCGCCGGGAAGACTCGGAACCCCTTGCTTCCGAAGCAGGAGACGGCGCGCGAGTTGCGCCGTGGGGGTCGAGGTCTACGAGAGGCGGCCCACCCCGGCCCCTCCTGCGCGGGAGGGGAGTTCAATTCATTAGATGGGGGCGCTGCGCCCCCAAACCCCCGGCGGACCCACATTGCCTGCGCGAAGTTCGGTGCGAGTGATTCCACGCGCTGGGAGATCCGGCCCCCCGCCTGCGAGGCGGGAGGGGGCGGGGGGTGAGGGTTGCTGCCGCATCCACGCGGCACTGGTCGCGCGGGCCGAAGCCGTGTAGAAATGTCACCGGCAGCACCGCACACGCATGGGAGGAGCCAGTACATGACGTCGAGCGCGACGCACCCGGTCGAGATCCTGGACCAGAACCGCCAGCCGCTGACGGACGGTGTCCTCGAGATCGTCGGCACCGAGGGACTCCTGAAGCCCGCGAAGCCCCTCATCGAGGGCGCGTACTTCCTCCGCTTCACCGGCGGCGGCCAGCGCAGCACGCGCGTCCACGCCGCCGGCTCCGACGGCAAGATGCGCGTCGAGTCCCGCGACTACCCGTACAAGCTCGAGGTGGCGTAGCCACCCCGACCAGCGGATCGAGACCACACGGGCCGCCTCGCGAGGGGCGGCCTCGTTCATGGGCGAGCGGCACCGCTCGCCACGGAGGTGAGTACATGCGCGGAATGGCGAATCACGTGGAGTTCCACGCGTCGAAGCCGGACGAGACGCTGCCGTTCTACAAGGAGCTGCTCGGCTACTTCGGCTGGACGGTTGCGGGCGAGTGGCCGGGCGGCCTCGGCATGGGCGACGGCCAGGTGAGCCTGTGGTTCACCGCGACGCCCGAGGGCCACCGGACGCCCCTCGACCGCGACGCGACGGGCGCCGGGCACGTCGGCATCAAGGTAGACAGCCGCGCGGACGTGGACACGTTCGTGCATGAGTACCTCGAGGCGCACGCGATCGCGCCGCAGTTCGAGACGCCGCGTGCGCGCGAGGACTTCGGCCCGACGTACTACCAGGTGATGTTCCTCGACCCCGAGGGCATGCCGATCGAGGTGTTCACGGCCTGAGCCGCGGCTGCGGCGCCGGGTTCGCCGCAGCGCCCACGTCGAGGAGGCACACGCGATGGCGGTCGTCGGACTGCTCCTGTTCTTTGCGACGCTGTTCGTCTGGATCCCGGCCGCGGCGATCTACTTCGACGCCTCCGAGCGCGGGCAGTCGCCGTACCTGTGGGCGATCCTCGCGTTCGTGCCGTGGCTCAACGTCATCGTGATCGTCGCGTACCTCGTGATGCGCATGCGCACGCCGTCGAGCGGGGGCGTCGAGGCGTCGACGCGGCTCGCGAAGTACCTGCACATCTCCGTGCTGACGTACTGGGGGCTCTCCGCCTTCGGCATCAGCGTCGCGCTGTACGCCGTGATCCACTACCTGCGCCTGTCGAGGCCGCTGCAGTCGTTCGACTCCGATCCGAACCAGGCGCTGCGCGAGCAGATCGCGCTCGCGCTCTCCATCCTCGTCATCGCGCTGCCGGCGCTGGCCGTGCACGGCGTGCTGCTGCGCCGCCTGCTCGCGCGCGCGGTCGAGGCCACCCGCTCGGCCATCGACCGCCTGCAGGACGCGCTCTCGCTGCTGCTCATCGTCCTTGGCGGCACCACCGCCGCGCTCGCCGTCGTGCTGCTGGTGTTCGAGGTGATCGGCCGCCTGCTCCGCGTGGAGACCGGCAGCGACGACATCACCTCGAGCGTCGCGCTCGCGATGCTCCCCTCCTCGACGCTGACGATCCTTGCCGCGTGGGCGCTTCGCCGCGATCGTGAGGTCGAGGTGGCGACAGTCGAAAGCTAGGACGCTTTCGGAGCCGGCCAGATCTCGAGAGCCGACTTTGCCAGCACGGCGGCGCGCTTCTGAATGTCAGCAAGTGACCAGACGTCTTGGTTCTGGAAGTAAGCATTCAGAGATAGCAAGCTCTGTTGAGTAATCGCAGGCCGTTTCAGCGCATATGCTCCGCGGCTCACGGAGCTGTTCAGCGGCTGTGTTAGCAATGTGAGGTTCCCTAGGCCCTGAATTGTCAGGTCAGTTCGCAGCCGCGCCGCGTCGGGAGCCTCCCCATCAAGTGTTTCGAGCGGCCAATCCTCTTCAGTCCCCTGCTGCGGATGGACGTGTTCCACCGACAGCGGGCTTCTGATTGTGATGTCCTCTGCGAACGCGCTTTTGTTGTGGCGCTCGATGGCCTCAAGCAACATAAGGGTCTGCCGTGGCCGCAGGAGCAGGTACGTCGGAGCAGTGCTCAGGTGGCGATAGAACGTGTCATCGTCGGGCCACGAGACGCTCTCGCCACTGTGACTGCCGAGCTCCATCTCGATCATCTCTCGACTTGGCGGCACGTCCGATTCTCGCAAGGCCCGGAGTAGCTCAAGGAACACGCGGTTGTACGCCTTCTGTGTCAGCCCGCAGACGGCTCGCCTGATAACAAAGGATTCCAGCGCCACCACGCAGTCTTCGAACGCGTGGGAGTGAACTCCAAGCTCCTTGGCCAGCCACAGCACCAGGGGGTACATCGTGGTGGTATCGAGGATTCGCATCCTCGAAGCAAACTGACCGAACCGGTTTGATGTCTCAGGCGCTAAGAGTCGCGAATACACCTGACTGCTCGTGACAAGCTCATTCAGAGCCGTCGGCGGGTCTCCCCAGCGGTCCCATAGCTGCTTGAAGCGACCGTAAAGTTGCTCGATGGTGAACTCGTCGCCCGTGTTGGCGCTCACGAAATGGAAGAGGAATAGATCGAAGCGACTCCGCTTGAGGCGGCCCTGACGTTCCTCTTGTTTCCAGAACACCTTCCGGGGCTGTGCAGGGTCGGGCGCCTCGTCGAACTCCCGCCACGAACTGGCATAGAGCGTATCGATATCTTCGTTGCGCCGAAGCGCATCGAGGAACACGAAATTCCGCACCAAGTCGCCAGCCTGAAGTGGCGCACCGCGAGCGTTCAAGGTCTCGAAAATGACCTGCGCGTCGTCGTCCGCCTCGAGTTCGATCGTGACCAGTTGGAGGCCACGTGTCACGGCTTGGTGGAGTGACTCAATGCGCTCCGCGACATTTAGGGACGCGAATACTTCTGGTGCCTCGTCCATCGTCCCCGCGATCAGCGAGCGGATCTGTGTTGCGAAGAACTCATACGCTTCCACCAGAGGTGGGCGAGGCGGATCCCACTTTCGGTAGCGGAACTGCGAAGGGTTACGCCGCAGGAGTTCGGTGACAGAGCCCGATTCCGCAATGTCCTGAATGTCCTTCTGATATGCCGCCGTTGGCCAGACTTTGTAACGCTCGACATGTTCCTTCAGCGGATCGTCGTTCCGGGTGAGCTTGTCTAGCTCGGCTGCGATGAAGCGGTTCGCTTGTTCTCCGACCTCATCACGCAGAGCGGTCAGGAATACGAAGAGCGTGGTCAGTCGCTGTTGACCATCGATGATCTCGATGATCGGCACGTAGTTCACGCCAGCTTGAGTTTGGTTCAAGACGATGGCGCCCATGAAATGCGTGGGCGTGGATGCGTTTCCCGTGGATGAACCGACGGCGGCGGCCAGATCAAGGATGTCCGCCCAAAGAGGCTGCCATTGGCTCTCTAGGCTCCACACATATCCGCGCTGGAACAGGGGGACAACAAAGCGGCGCTTCTGATCAAACAGCTGAAAGACGGTCGTCTTGTCGGTCTTCATTGCCACCCCAGTTGCTGACCAGATCCGTCCGGCGCGATTGTACGCGCGGGGCGGCAGGGCTACGCGGGGTCGTCCGCCTCGGGGTCGTCATCCAGCACGGCTCGCTTCAGCGAACCGCACCGCGGGCAGGGCCACCGGTCGTCCCACGGCAGGCCACGTGGGTCCTTGCCGAAGACGAACCCGCAGTCAGCGCAGGAGAGTCGAGGCGGTGCGGGGGGCTGCCAGCCGCCGGGGGACGAAGGCGTGTTCGTCACGGCCGGTTAGCCGAGGTAGTTCAGGCCCATCGCGTCGCGGACCTCGCGCATCGTGGCATCGGCGACTTTGCTCGCGTGCGCGGTGCCGGCGGCCAGCGCCTCGCGCACCTCGTTCGGGTGCGAGGCGAAGTAGGCGCGCTTCTCGCGGATCGGGTCGAGGAACGCGTTGAGCGCGGCGGCGAGCTTCGTCTTCACCTCGACGTCGCCAACCTTGCCCTCGACGTAGCGCGCCTTGAGGTCATCGACCTCCTCGACGTTGGGGTTGAAGGCGTCGTGGTACATGAAGACCGGGTTGCCCTCGACGTGGCCGGGGTCGGTGGCACGCAGGCGCGTGGGGTCGGTGTACATGCCGCGCACCTTCTGCGTGACCGTTGCTGCGTCATCGCCGAGGTAGATCGCGTTGTTCAGCGACTTGCTCATCTTCGCGTTGCCGTCCACGCCGACGAGGCGCGGTACGCGGCCGACCAACGGCTCCGGGATCGGGAACAGGTCCACGTTGAAGGTGCGGTTGAAGCGCCGCGCGATCTCGCGTGTCAGCTCGATGTGCGGCAGCTGGTCCTCGCCCACCGGCACGAGGTGCGCCTTCGGCATGAGGATGTTCGCGGCCTGCATCATCGGGTAGTTGAAGAACGCCACCGGCACCGAGTCGCCCTCGAGCCCGGCCATCTCCGCCTTCAGGGTCGGGTTGCGCTGCAGCATGCCGAGCGGCACCCACCACGACAGCCACGTCGTCAGTTCCGCGTGCTGCGGCACGAGGCTCTCGATCTCGAAGTGCGAGCCCTGCGGGTCGAGGCCCACCGCGAGCCAGTCGAGCGCGACCTCGAAGGCGTTGCCCTTCACCCGCGAGATGTCGTCGGCGTGGTCGGAGACCTGGAAGTCGGCGATGAGGAAGAAGCACTCGTACTCGCGCTGCAGGCGGATCCAGTTCTCCAGCGCGCCCACGTAGTGCCCGAGGTGCAGCGCCCCCGTGGGGCGCACGCCAGTCAAGATGCGCTTCCGCTCGCCAACCCCCTCCCCCCCTTGCGGGGGAGGGTTGGGGTGGGGGGCTCTGGCTTCCGCTTCCGAGGTCATTACATCGAGTCCGGCGCGGAGATGCCCATCAGGCCGAGCGTGCGCGCGAGGACTACGCGCGTCGCGTCGAGGAGGCGCAGGCGCGCCTTCGTCAGCGCGGGCTCGTCGGCCTGGATCACGCGGCACTGCGTGTAGAAGACGTGGAACGCGCCCGCCAACTCCTGGGCGTAGTGCGTCAGGTGGTGCGGTGCGAGCTCGATGACGACCTTCTCGACCGTCTCCGGCAGCAGCAGCAGCTTGCGGATCAGCGTCTGCTCCGCCTCGTGCGTGAGCAGGGCGACGTCCGCGCCTGCCGAGGACAGGCCGTCCTCGACCGCGCGCTTGAGGACGCCCGCGATGCGCGCGTGCGCGTACTGCACGTAGTAGACGGGGTTCTCGTCGCTCTGCTTCTTCGCGAGGTCGAGGTCGAAGTCCATCGTCTGGTTCGCGCCCGCGAGCAGGAAGAAGAAGCGTGTCGCGTCCACGCCGACTTCGTCGATGACGTCGGAGAGCGTGACGATCTCGCCGGCGCGCTTCGACAGCGGCACGACGACGTCGCCGCGCTTCAGCGTGACGAGCTGGTAGAGCAGGACGTCGAGCGCGTCGGGGTTGCCACCCACGGCCTGCACCGCCGCCTTCACGCGGCTGACGTGGCCCTGGTGGTCGGCGCCCCAGATGTCGATGACGCGGTCGTAGCCGCGCGTGATGAACTTGTCGTAGTGGTAGGCGATGTCCGTCGCGTAGTACGTCGGCTGCCCGTCGGACCGCACGAGCACGTTGTCCTTCGACTCGCCGAGGTCGGTCGAGGTGAACCACGTCGCGCCGTCGCGCTGCACGACCTGGCCCTGCTTCTCGAGGATCGCCATCGACTCCGCGTACGGACCGCCGTCGCTCATGAGCGAGCGCTCGGAGAACCAGCGGTCGTAGCGCACGCCCATGCGCTCGAGGTCCTTGCGGATCCCCGCGATCATCACGTCGAGGCCGACGCGGCCCATCTCGGGGTCGGGCTCCTCGCCCTCGGGCTTGAGGTACTTGTCGCCGTACTGGTCCTTCAGCGCGCGGGCGGCGTCGATGACGTACTCGCCGGGGTAGCCGTTCTCGGGGATCTCGACCTCGCGGCCGAAGAGCTGCTCGTAGCGCGCGTAGAGGGTGCGTCCGAAGATCGCGACCTGCGTGCCCGCGTCGTTGACGTAATACTCCTGCTCGACCTCGTAGCCGGCGGCGGTCATCACGTTCGCGAGCGTCGAGCCGATCGCGGCGCCTCGACCGTTGCCGACGTGGATCGGGCCCGTCGGGTTCGCGCTGACGTACTCGATCTGGACGCGCTTGCCCTGGCCGATGTTCTCGGCGCCGTACGAGGCGCCCTCGGCGGCGATGGCGTCGGCCTGCGCGGCCGCCCAGCCGGGCGCGAGGTAGTAGTTCAGGAAGCCCGGCGCGGCGACGACGACCTTCTCGACGGCGGGGTGCGCGGGGACGTGCTTGCGGAGCGCCTCGGCGACCTCGATCGCCTTCATCTTGGCGAGGCCCTGGATGCGCAGCGGGAGGTTGGCGGAGAAGTCGCCATGCTCCGGCCGGGCGGGGTGCTCGGTGGTGATCGGGGGCGCGGCGAAGCGCGGCAGGTCGCCGGCGCTCTGCGCGGCGGCGAGCGCCTGCTCGGTCAGGGCAACGATGTCGTCTCTGATCAGGGTCGTGGACCCTTTCGTGGGGCGGTGCCCCTGCTTCCGCGGGCCGTTGCCCGCGCGAGCAGTCAGTGTATCGCCGGGGGGCGGTTGAAGCAGTCCGGCCCGTCCGCCCGGCCTCGGGGGAGAGGCGGGAGGGCGCCCTGCGGCGCCGCGCCGGGAGTCGTACCATCCCGGCGGAACGGGCCGGGCGCGCCGGGTCTCGATGATCCGGCGGCCGGCGGGCGGAGGATGCGATGGACGCGGCGTTCAACCTCAAGGACCAGGCCTGCATCGTGGGCGTCGGCATGACCGACTTCGCGCGCATCCTCGACCGCAGCCCCGCGAGCCTCCAGGTGGAGGCGTTCCGCCGGGCGATCGCGGACGCCGGCCTCGAGCGCGACGACATCGACGGGTTTGCGACGGCGTTCGGCGCGCCGCAGGGCATGGACTACGACGAGTTCGCGCACCACGCCGGGCTGGACCTGCGCTGGGCCAACCAGAGCTGGACGCACGGCCGCTGGGGCGCCACGTGCGTCGCGCAGGCGGCGCTCGCGCTGAGCGCGGGCCTGTGCAACTACGTCGCGATCTCGATCACGCGCACCAGCGCCCGCGGCTACGGCCGGCACCTGCCCTCCGGGGAGCGCGAGGGCTCGGCCGAGGGGATGCGCGACTTCACGGGCGGGCACGGCGAGAACAACGTCTACGGCCTCGACACGCCGGGCGCGGCGACCTCGCTCGTGGCGCGCTCATACATGACGAAGTACGGCGCGACGAGCGAGGAACTCGGGACGGTCGCGGTGACGTTCCGCCGGCACGCGCAGCTCAACCCGCACGCGACGATGTACGGCCGCCCGATGACCCTCGACGACTACATGGAGTCGCGTTGGATCACGCCGCCGTTCCGGCTGTTCGACTACTGCCTGGTGAACGAGGGCTCGATCTGCCTCATCGTCACGACCGCCGCGCGCGCGAAGGACCTCAAGCAGGCGCCGGTCTACGTCAGCGGCCTGCAGGGCGTCGCGACCAGCCGCGACAACTCGAATCCGTACGCGCGGCCGGGGCTGCCCTCGAAGTTCCAGACGGAGTACGACTTCGTCGCGCCCTCGCACCACATGGTCTACGACATGGCCGACGTGAAGCAGGAGGACATCGACGGGTTCTACACGTACGACTCCTTCAGCACGAACCTGTGGATGAACCTCGAGCGCTTTGGGTTCTGCAAGGCGGGCGAGGCGCACGCGTACATCCAGGGCGGCCGCATCGAGCTGGGCGGCGCGCTGCCGGTGAACACGAACGGCGGCTCGCTCTCAGACGGGCACTACTCCGGCTACAACCAGCTCGCGGAGATGGTGCAGCAGCTGCGTGGCGACTGCGGCCCCCGCCAGATCGCGGGCGCCGAGGTGCTGCAGTGGGGGACCGGCTTCGGCGACTCGGCCATCTTCACGCGGCGGTAGCGCCGCTCGCTCCCTTCCCCTCGTGGGGGAGGTTCGGTGCGGGGGCTCCCTCGTCCGCTACTCGGCCTGCGCCTCGCCTCGCTCCGCGGCGTGGCGGATCTGCCACACCAGTACCCAGCCGGAGACGAGCGCCACGACCAGCGCGACGAGGAACCACGCGACGCTGCTGATCAGGCTCTCGAGGTCCTCGATGCGGTCGTGGAAGATGCGGCCGAGCGAAACGTAGAGCCCCACCCACACCGTTTCACCGAGGGCGTCCCAGAAGAGGAACTTCCCAAGGGGGTAGTTCGCGACGCCGCTGGTCAGGTTGATGGAGGGGCCGAGCCCCGTGATCAGCCAGCGACTGAGGAAGATGCCCGGTGCGTCCCACCGCACCGCAAAGGCCTCGGCGCGTTTGATCTGGTCGACCCACCCGGTGCGGCGCGCGATCGCGTCGAGGGCGGCGCGCCCGCCGATGCGCCCGACGGCGTAGCCGACGATGTCGCCGATGATCGACGCGGCGATCGCGAGCAGCATCACGTTCCACGCGTCGAACTCGCCCTGCGCCACGAACGAGCCGAGCGCGAGCAGGAAGAGCGACGCCGGGAACGGCACCCCGATCGACGTCGCGACGAAGATCGCAAAGGCGGCGGCGAGGCCGTACGCCGCGAACCACGAGAAGGCGAGGTCGCTCAGGGCGTGCCTCGATCACCGCGGGCGGGCGGGGGCGCTGGTGGCGACCCCGGCGGCTGGCTCGGGGGCGGCGGCGAGCCCGGCGGGTGGGCGGCACGCTCTCGCGCGATCGCCTGCTGCAGCGCCGCGCGCACCTGGTCGAAGCTCTTGCCCTGCGCCGTCGCGATCGCGCTGAGCGGGCGGCGGTCCGGGCGCGCGGGCGGCTTCGGCGGGGGCGGCAGGCCGAGGGCGCCCCAGAGGGCGTCAGCAGGAACGTCGTAGGAGTGCGCGACGTAGTTGACGGTCATCCAGCCCGCGATCGGCTGGTCGCGGTGCTGCCGCCAGTAGAGCGAGTACCGCACCGCGCGCACCGCGAAGAGCCCGGCAGCGGCCAGCGCGATCACGAAGATCACCGCCAGCAACCAGTGCCACCACCGGAAGGCGCCGAGGACCGTGCGGATGCGTGTCGTCATGCATCTACTATCGCACCGCCACCGTGACGGCAGCGTGCCTACGCTCACGTGCATGCCGCGGCGGTCGAGGGGCGTCTTCGCTCTCCGGATCCGCTGCGGGCTGCACCAGGAGGCCCACCGTGCCACGCATCCTCACCGTCCTCGGCGTCGTCCCGCTCGCGCTGGCGCTCGCCGCCTGCACCACGCAGCCCGCCGCCGTCGCCACGCCGGCCAGCTCCGGGACCGTGGTCACGGTCACCTCGACCCCCGCCACGCCCACCGCGACCGCAGCGGCCTCGACGCCCACGGCCGCGCCAGCGTCGGCAGCTGCCGCCGGCCCGAAGGACGCGACCTACATCGTCGAGGGACGCCCGGTGACGCTCGTGAACGGCCTCGCCGAGGTCGCGGCGGCGCCCGGCTCCGCCTCGAAGGTCACGACGAGGTACTTCGGCAACGAGGCGACCGGCGACCTCAACAAGGACGGCACGCCCGATGTCGGCTTCGTGCTGACGCAGAGCAGCGGGGGCAGCGGCACGTTCTACTACGCCGTCGTCGCGCTGAAGACGGCTGCGGGCTACATCGGCACGAACGCGGTGCTCCTCGGCGACCGCATCGCGCCGCAGACCACGGAGTTCCGCGACGGCGTGCTGATCGTGAACTACGCCGACCGCAACGCCGGCGAGCCGATGACGATGATGCCGTCCGCCGGCATGACGAAGCGCCTCACCGTCGTCGCCGGCAAGCTCGTCGCCCAGTAGGGCGGGGGCGGGGGCGGGGGCGGGGGCCGGAAGCAGAACCCTCACCTGTCCTCTCCCACCAGTGGGAGAGGAACGAATGCCGGGGCCCGTTCAAGATTCCGGCTCCTCTCCCGGCACGGCGAGCCTGGTGACGGGTCCCGATCTGGACGCCTCAACGCGCCGTCGATATCTGCGCTCGATCGCCCTCACCCCAACCCTCTCGCACAGTGTGGGCGAGGGGGCCAGAAGCGGAACCCTCACCTGTCCTCTCCACATGCTGGAGCGAAATGAATGTCATGAGCAAGATTTCGGCTCCTCTCCCATTCATGGGAGAGGTTGGGTGAGGGTTCCGGCGCTGCCGCCGTATTCTGTGCTCGATCAGTCGAGGAGCCGTCCATGCCCGCATCCCGCAAGCCTGCCTCGAAGAGCGCCGCCGCGCCCGCCTCGCGCGCGGTGGTGAAGGCCACGAGTCGCGCCGTAGCGAAGCAGCCCTCGCGCGCGGTCGTGAAGGCGACAACCCGCGCGGTCACCACGGCCTCGAAGGTGTCGAAGGCCGTCGCGAAGGTGCCCTCACGCGCCGTCGTGCCGGCCACGACGCGCGCGATGACGACGACCCCGAAGGCGTCGAGGGCGGTCGCGAAGCCCGAGACGAAGTCCGCGGGCGGCGGCAAGATGCCGAAGGCGAGCCCGGAGCTGATCGCGCGCCTCGACGCGGCGATGGAACCGCTGCCCGCCTACCGCCGCCCGATGTTCGGCACCGTCGCCTGGTGGCTCGAGTCGAACGCGCAGATGTTTGCGGGCGTCTGGGGCGAGGAGATCAACGTGCGCGTCGGCGTAGAGGAGGCCGCGCGTCTCATCGCCTCGAACACCGCGCGCGAGTTCGCTCCGATGCCCGGCCGCCCGATGCGGGAGTATGTCCTGCTCGACGCCTCGACCCTGCGCGCCGCCGACCTGCGGAAGTGGCTGCAGCGCGCGGTCGCATACGCAGAGACGCTGGCGGCGAAGAAGTAGGTTTTACCCTACATCTCCCACAGCGGTGCAGTTGGTGCCCCATCGATGTAATAGAACTGAATGTGTCCACAGTTGTCGCAGCGGAGCACCCGCATGTCGACATCGGGATTACCGCGGCGCGTAAGTCCGTACGGTTCGAAATGGCGCTCGCGGTGCATAGTTCCTTCGCGGCACGCCGTGCAAACTTGGTCACGAACGCCGATCGCGTTAACGCCGAGTCTTATTCGCCGGCGTGTTGCGCTGACCAATCGGATCGCCTGTCGTATTGCTGGTCGATCGACGGGGGATGCGATGACAAGCTGACTAATGAGGCGCCGCAAGTGCGCGCGCTCGACGCCAGTCGGGTTCGGTAGGGTGTCTTCCGGAATCGTCTCCCGGAACATGATCTTCCCGGTCACAGCCCAGTAAGCCAGCTTCCCAAGGCTATAGATATCGCTCCAGGTTCCGGGATCACCACCGGCTCCTTGGCACTCTGGGGCGGCGAAGCTCGCGTTGCCGAGCAACTCGTCCGTGGTGGTCAGCACGACTTCATTCGCGACGATCTGGCAAATGCCGAAGTCCGCTAGTACCGCCTCGCGCTCGTTCCGAACGAGAACGTTGTCGGGTTTGAGATCGCGGTGCGCAACGCCTTGATCGTGCGCTGCCATGAGTCCGAAGCCCACCTGCTGGATGAGTGATAGGCGCTCGTCCAAGGTTCGGTCGTCACCGAGAAACGTTTCGAGTGTCGGACCGACGAAGGGCGACACGATGTACGCCGGTTCGGCGACCGCGAAGTCGATTACTCGCGCTACCCGCGGCGAATCGACTTGTTGCATCGCCGCGATCTCTTGTGCGAATCGCCCGAGACGATGCGGATTCTTCAGGCGCTTGAGAACGATCCGTCCTTCGACCTCATGCCGTAAGTCCCGGACCTCGAACACGTGCGCCTGGCCGCCTTCGCCGATCGACGCGATCACTTCCCATCGCCCACCGAATGTCTGGGCCAACACACTGCCTCCACTACGGACGCAGGCTAGTGCATCTCCGCGACTACCGAGGCCGTCCTCGACGCGATCGCGAGCTTCAGGGCCTGGTGGTCGACGCGCTTGAGGTCGGGGTCCTCGTCGAGGAGCGTCTCCGCCTCGCGGCGGGCGGCATCGAGGAGCGTTGCTACTTGGGTTGCTTCGCCGCAGCCGCCGCCAGCCGGGCTGCGTATCGGGCGTTGTACTCCTCGGCGAACGCGTTGGACGCGGCCTCGACCTCTTCGAAGGTGGCCTCGCCCTTCAGGTATTTGATGTAGAGCTGCTTCACGTTGAGCGGCTTCTCTTCGCTAACCATCGTGCGCGTCTCCTTCGGCCGTGAGCCGAACTTCCGGCAACTCAAGCAACGCGAGCGTCCAGTGTCGTGGGTCGATCCGGATTTCGGGTCCTGGATACCCGATGGTTTCCTGATACACGCTCCGCATGCGCAGCGGCTGGTCCGCAGTCTCGAGATCAATCCAGATGATGCCCTGCGCCATCTGTGTGAGCGTGTGTTCCAGCTGTCGGTCGTGCTCGGGATGCTCCGCCAGGTAGCGGCATACCTCGCACGAGTCGGGGGTTGGTGCGGGGTGGTTCTGCACGAACGGCACGCGAAGCCCCTCCCGTTCAGAACTATCGTTCTCCTGAGTAGGCCTTTCAACAATTCCCCGTGCTAGTGCATCTCCGCCACCACCGAGGCCGTCCTCGACGCGATCGCGAGCTTGAGGGCCTGGTGGTCGACGCGCTTGAGGTCGGGGTCCTCGTCGAGGAGCGTTTCCGCCTCGCGGCGGGCGGCGTCGATGAGCGGGGCGTCGAGGAGC
>CAIXBH010000018.1 GCA_903917615.1 uncultured Chloroflexota bacterium
GCTTTTTCTCCTCCTCCACGCGGAGGAGCAGCGCGGCGTCTTCGGCCATCCACCGGGAGGCCCGCCCACGGACGAGCAGCGCGACGTTCTCGCGCTCCGCGTCGGGCGTCGCAGCGCGCTTCTCACAGAGCAGACACATGACAGGTTGCATCAGCGGCCTCCTTTCTTCGCCTTCGCTTTGAACGGGAGCGGGAGCGTGCGCTTCGTGACGGCGGCGCGCAGCTCCTCGATGCCGAGCGGCGCGTACACGGCCTCGGTCACGCGGACGTCGCGGTGGCGGAGGAGCTTGCTCGCGACGTGGAGTCCGGCGCTTCTCGCGACGTGGAGTCCGAACGTCCGCCGGAGGTCGTGAACGTGAACGTCCGCGAGGAAGTCGGTCGGGCGCTCGTCCTTCTTGGCCGTCGCGCGGGCGCGCGACATGGCGCGCTCCCACGGCCCCTTGAGGTCGTGCCGAGGCTTCGGAGCGACGTCCGGTTTTTCGTCGTGCCGACCGGCGACGATGAACGGCCCGAGATGAGGAAGCCGCCGGAGCCTAGCGACCATCGAAGGGGCGAGCGGGACCACCTGCGGACGCCCGCTCTTTGGCCTCGGGAGACGCCAGAGTCCGCCGTCGAGGTCAAGGTCCTCCCACCGCGCCCGGAGCACTTCGCTCAGCCTCGCGCCCGTCTCGATGAGGAGCGCGAACGCGGCGCGGGCGTGCGGGTCCGGCTCCTCTAGGACGGCTGCGAGGAGAAAGCTCAGCTCGTCGTTCGTCAGGACGCGGGCGCGCGGCGGGTTCTCCTCAAAAGGGCGGACACCGGCCGCTGGGTTCGTCCCGATGAGTCCATCCCGGACCGCCGCCTCGAAGCAGGAGCGCAGAGTCGTCAGGGTGCGATTCGCGGCGGTCCGGTGCTCCTCGCCGATTTTCCGGATGAGCGCCTCCACGTCCCCGCGCGTCACGGTGTCGAGGCCGCGCGCCCCCCACCGCTTCTCCGCGCGTTTCAGGAACCGCCCGATGGCCTTCGCGCTCTTGAGACGGCCCTCGATGCGGGCGCGGTATTCGCGGACCCACGCGCCGACCGTCGGCAGCTCCCGCGCCTTCCTGCGGGCGGAGGCCGGGTCACCGCCCAGCTCGGCGGCGGCGAGAATCTCGCGCGCCTTCGCGCGGCCCTCGTCGAGGGTGAGCACGCCGAGGCGACCCACGGTCAGGCGACGTCGGTTCTTCCGCCCGCCGTACCGCACCTCGAAGTGCTTCGAGCCGTCCGGCATGACACGGACCGCGAAGCCCCGGAGGTCTGTGTCGTAGACGCGCACCCCCTTCGGGTTCGTCGTCCTCAGCGCGGCGAGCGTTCGTTTCGTGATTCTCAAGAGCACCTCCCCCGGCGGTCCACCTGCGGCCCATCGAGAGCGAGCGGCCCACGTCGGCCCACGCCGTACTCTACTCTCGCGAACGGGTGAACGACAAGAAACACCGCTTCTGGAGCGGTGTTTCTACGCTTGCGGGGAGTCTCGTCTACGCTCGACCCGGTGTTTTACACGCAGCAGGTCGCCGGTTCGATCCCGGCACCTCCCACCAATGAATACAGGGGTTCCGTGAGCGCGGGCGTCCCGTCCCGCAGCCGCTCGGCCCACGGACGGCCCACCCGGCACGACTTTCGGCCGTCCGCCGCTCCTTGCAGGAGACCTTGCAGGACTCCTTGCAGGAGACCTTGCAGGTCCCGCCGAGTCAGAGCCGAGAGGTCCACCCGTGGTCAGACACGGACTGCCGCCGCATTCCCTCGGCGACGATGTCGCGGACCTCGGAGGCGCTCAAGGTGCGGAACCGCTCCAAGCCTGCCGCGAGGTGGGCGACGGCCACGCCGTGCGCGCGGACGAGACGACGCGCCTCGACCTCGGCGAGCTTGACGCGCTCACTCGCCCGCGCGGCCCATCGCTCGGTCAGCGCCGCGACGTGCCTCTCAGCGGCCCGCCGGACGAGCGGGAGGGCCGACGAGGTGAGCGCCGGGTGTGAGGCCGTTTCTGACGTCCCGAGGCGAGCGTGCTCCCCGGCCGCGACGAGCTGCATAGCGGCCCCGTGCGCGGCGGCGAAGTCGCCGAGCGAGTGTCTCGGGTCCGCGCTCCCGAGGAAGGCGACCTCGGCCTCGTGCCCCGCGAGCGCGACGAGGAGCCGCGCCTCGGCACCGACGAGCGCCGCGTCCGTCGTCGCGTGGAAGGCGTGGAGCGCGATGCCGCGAACGACGCCCCCGAGCGCAGCCGCCACGACGGCGTGACCCGCCTCGTGGTACGCGAAGGGCCGGAGGAGGGCGTTCAGGGCCGCTCCAGCTCGTCGAGGACGGGCTTCAGGGCCTCGACGACGGCACGGGCCTCAGAGGGCGAGAAGGCCACGAACGTCCAGTGCGGCACGACCGCCCGGAACCCCATGAACGCGAAGCTGATGCTCCGCCGCCCGTCCGGCCAGAGCACGAGCAGGACCCGCGCGCGCGAGGACTGCCGCTCGAACTCGACGAGGACCTCCTCGGACTCCGGCTCGCCGCTCATCGGTCCAGCGGGTCCGCCCAATGCGGCGCGCTCGCGGAGGCGGCGATGACGCCCCGGAGCGGGTTGACCCTCATCCCGTGGAGCACGGGCGCGAGGCGTTGCGCCGCGAGTTCCGCTTCTCGCGTGAAGTCGGGGAGCGGGAGCGCGGGCCTCGGCTCGCCCATCCCGGCGAGTTCCTCCTCGGCCTTCCGTGCGCGAGCGAGGGCCGCGCCGCGCTCCGCGAGCACCTTGCCCGCTTCGACGACGGCCGCGCCGAGCCGGACGTGGACGAGCCGCGCCTCCTCGGCGGCTCGCCCGTGTTCGCGGCGCAGCTCGGCGACGCGCTTCTGTCTCGCACGGGCGACGGCCGCAGCCGCCTTCTCCGCCTCCGCTGCGCGCTTCGCCTCGGCGCGGCGTTCCCGCTCGCGCTCGGCCTCCGCCTCCCATTCGCGCCGGAGTCGGACTTCTTCGAGTTCTTTGTCGGAGAGCGATGCCGGGGACCGCTTCAGGAAATTCACGCCTTCTCCTCCTGCAACCTCATCGCTTCGTTGAACGTGTTCACGACGTCGTCGCCGTCGAGTCGGCCGCGTTCGGCGAGGACCGCCACCAAGTGCTCGCACGCGGCGCGGTTCGCCGTGAGCAGCTCCCCGACGTGCTCCTCTGCAAGGTCCACGAGCCGCCGTGCCCGTTCAAGGCGTCGCCGCTCGGCCTCCTCCGGCGCGCGGGAGCCGAACCGTCGTGCCCTGACGGCCTCGGTAGCGTCAACGATGGAGAGAGCGCACTCGAACGCGGCGACGTAGTCCGGGCGGCAGGCGTCGGGACGTACCTCCGCACCGAAGATGCGTCCGGCGACCCGCCCTGCCACCGCCACCATGAGCCGCTTCCGCCGGGACAGCTTCCCGACGCGCGTGAAGCCGTGGTCCTCGTGGACCTCGACCGACGGGACGACAGCGCCGAGGGCGAGAGCCACGAACCCGTGACCCGCGCCCTCATGTACCTCAGCGAGGCGGCTGGACTTGCTCACGGGTGGGTCGGCGTGACCGTCGGCGTCCGGGTCGCCGTCGGCGTGCTCGTCGCGGTGTAGGTCGGCGCGAGGGCCACGCTCGCGCCGCTCATGGTCAGGATGACCGTGGCCGTGGCCGTCCCGGTGTTCAGCTTGTAGGGTCGGAACGAGCAGGCCCCGCACGTCGCCGTGCTCCAGACTTCGTCAAGTCCGGCGAACGAATGCACGACGGCCCACGTCGAGCCGTCGTTGCTTTGCTGGAGCTGAACGTCGGCCCCGCTCCCGGAGGCGTGGAACTGAAAGACGTAGCGGTCGGAGCCGCCCTCAACCGGCGTCGTCGCCGTGGTCGCCGACGCGAGGCCGGGACCGGCGGCGGTCTGAGCCGACATCAGGGTCACGCTCGACTTGTCGGCGACCGCGACGCCTTCGTCCCGCTGCGCCGAGGGCACGAACACGGCGGCGACGAGCAGGGCCAGCCCAGCAAGGGCGGCACGTTCGAGGCGGCGGCTCATCGCTCGTCCTCGGGCATGTCGGGCGTCGGCGGCATCCCGGCCGGGTGGAGAGGTTCGAGTCCGCGCTCGATATCCGCCTGAACGACTTCGCCGGTCGAGGACGGGCGGTAGTCGAGCGTCGTCGGGTTCTGCCCGCCGAGCTGGCCGTCAAGCTGGTCGAGAGTGCTCTTGATATCGGCTTCGGTGTGACGGTCGAGAGGGTTCGTCATGGTGTTCCTCCTTGCGCGCTCTGCGCACTCATGTCTCGTTTGGTGTTCGGCCTCGTGCCCGCCGCCTCGCGGGCCTCGTCGCGCTCGGCCTTCAGCGTCTCGCGGAAGTCAGCGCCCCGCGCGAGGAGGCGGCGGAGGGCGCGTTCTCTGCCCGTGAGCGTGTCCAGCGCCACCGCCGCCTCGGGGCGGCTCCGGACGCCGCTGAACACGACGCGGCCCGCCTCGTCGAGCCGAGCCTTCATCCCCTTGCGCTCGACGAGGTCGAGAATCTCCGCCAGCTCTCGCAGCTCGCTCTCGTTCTCTGACTTCGTGCGGCGACGCGCGCTCATGCGTCCCCCTCTCCCGCGTCAGCGGGCACGACGTGTAGGGCGGGGCGAGGCTCGGTCAGGCGCGCGGCCTTCTCTGCCCGCGCCCGGTCGGCCGCAGCGCGGAGGACGGCGTACAGCCCCTCCCCGGTCGGTAGGGCGCTCGTCGCCGGAGCCATCTCGTGCATGAGCCTCACGCAGTCGAGGAGCTTGTCCACGGCCACGAGCGCGGCCCTCACGTCCTCCTGCTCCTCGGCCTTCCGCTGGAGTCGGCGGGCGTCGGCTTCGAGACGTAGGACCTTCCCGTACAGGCTCTCCGCCTCGGAGTCCTGCCGCGCCTCTCGCGCCCTGACGAGCGCCTTCGTGACGTGGGCGCGGTGGCGGTCGAGAGCGCTCTTTGATGTCCCGTAACGTCCCGCGATGTCCCGCAACGAGTCGCCCCGGACGATGGCCGCGTCCAGCTCGGGGCGGCGAGGGTCAGCGCACGCGGAGCACGGACGGCTCATCGGGTGCCTCTCGGGCCGGTCGTTCCGGCCCTGACAAGCCGCCGGACGGCCGAGAGGACGTGACCTCGCCGAACGCCGAGAATCCGGGCGATGCGGGCGAGGTCCCGGCTGTCGTTCGTGAGCGCGGTCTGTTCCTCGGCGAACCGGATGCCCGCGTGGTTGAAGGTCCGGGCGCTTACCCCCGGCTTCAGGCTCACGCATAGCAGCATCGACTCGGTCACGCGGCACCCCCTCGCGCCGCTCGTCCGGCAGCGCGGCGCGCTCTCCACGTCTCGAAGCACGTCCCGGCGCAGAACAGGACGCCTTCCGGGCATTCGACCCCGCACCCGAGACACGGGCGCGCGGCCCTGCCGGGGAGACGGGGGGCGGCGGGCAAAATGTGCGGGTAAATGCCCCCGCCTTCTTCCCCGATTAGCCCGGTTAAGGCTTTATCGGGCTTGTCGGGTTCGGAGGTGGGGCCGTTTACCCCTGCATTCTTCGTGGACCACGTCGGGACGAACAGGCTCATGCCGCGCCCCCCCTGAAGTCGGGATGCACCCGGACGACGGTCCGGGTGCGTCCAGCGGTCGGCTCGAAGATGCGGCGGACCCATCCAGCGGGCTCCAGAACATCAAGGGCGGCATGGACGAGGGCGGGTTCCTCCAGCCCAGCCCAATCCCGCTCTCCGAGGTCCATGACGCTCACCCCGTCCGGCACGGCGCGGGCCTCCAGCTTGACGGCCAGCGCCTCGGCAGCGGCGACGTTCGACCGCAGCTCGACTGCGTAGACCTTCTCGGCGTGGGCTCTCAGGAACGCCCCCCAATTCCGCGCGAGGTCCAGAGCGTCGGCGCTCACGGGGCCGGGGGCCGAGGTGCCCGAGACGACGGAGACGGCGTGGAAGATGAGCGCGAGCGCGGGCACCGTCTTTCGCATCTTGACGAGGTACTCCTCGAAGGCGGGCGCGGACTTGAGAGCGTCGGCCTGTATCTCGCGGTAGTGAACGTCCTGCCATTCGTCAAAGAGTCTCTGTGCGTCCGGCGAGAAGCGAAGGAACGGCGGGACGCCGTCCTCCTCCTCCGCCCCGAACGTGTAGGGCGTGCCGGAGTCGAGCGCCCGAAATATCCGGAGAGCCTCCTCGAAGGCCCGCGCGTCCGGAGCCCGGTCCTCGCCCCGGGCTGAGGAGTCGTCCGGCCAGACGATGAGCTGGAACCGCTGAAGGAAGCCGTCTGCGCCTTCGCGCCCTGCGACGGCCCCGCGAACGTAGCGGTCGAGTCGCCCCGGCTGAATCGTGCCGAGGATGGAGACGCACGGCCCGACGGTGCGCGTGTTCCCCCGGCCGATGCGGTCGCTCTCGAAGTCGCCGTATAGACCGCCCTCATAGGCTTCGAGATAGAAGGGCCGGTCGCCTTCGTGCCCGTCGCGGTCGAGCTGCCGCAGCCATCCGCTCAGCTCGTCACGGACGTGAAGAACGCCGCGCGGGTTCTCCGCGAGGGTTACTTGCAGCGCCTCCACCGTCGCATCGTTCACGGTCAGGCGACGTCGCCGCGCGGACGCCTTCGCGCTCGCGATCTCGCCTTCCATGTCGCGGAGGAGCGTCTCGGCGGCGGCGTCCGCGATCTTGCCGGACGCGACTTTCCGCAAGAGTCCTTCTCGCTTCTTCTCGAAGATGGAGACGCGGGCGGCGGCGATATCGCGCGCCGTCCTGAAGTCCTCGAACGCCTCGCTTGAGAGCCGCCGAAGGGGGGCGAGGGCGGCGGACTGAGCTGGAGTCTTGAGCGCCGAAGGGCGACCGACGTTCGCGCCCCACAGGTTCGGCGACACGGTCCAGCGGTCCCGCGCCTTCGGCCGAATCGTGAGCGAGCGCCCGAGGAGCGAACCGGCGGCGACGACGGCCGGAACCGCGAGAAATTCGATGCACGCGCCGAGGCGCGCGGCCTCGTCTGCCATCCACGGGCGGAGCGCGGGCGGCACGAGGTCGGCAGGCATCGAAGGTGCCTCCGCGTGAAGCGGCGGGAGCGGCAACCGCTTCGACCACGGCAGCTCCGCGCCGTCCTGAACGAGCTGGAGCGCGGCCTCGCGCTGAGCGGCAGCAATCTCGGCGGGCTTCAAGCCGCGCCCTCCAGCCGCATGAGGTACTCGGCTCCGAGGCGGCGGGTGTCCGGGTTCGGACCGTGGAGGAGGTAGAGCGCCGCATCGAAGCGGAGGCGCTCGGCCCGCTCGCACCGGGCCTCGCGCTCCTCGGGCGAGAGCGCGTCGAGTCGGCGTTGCGCGGCGGCGAGGAGCGGCCCGAAGCCGCACGCGCACGGCGTAGACTTGTTCGGCGGGGTTCGTTCGGCAATACTTTGCGGTGTCGTTGGGTGGGTCTCGCGGGCCGCTTCTCGGGTGCAACCGGGAGCGGCCGTTTCGCTTCTGGTCATTTCCATCGTCTCCTCACGCGGCTCCGGGGCCGGGGTCGCACGTCGTCCGGCGAGTGCGGCTCTCGACCCATTCCCGAAGGTCCTCGACGCGGTACGCGCACTTGTTCGCGGAGAGCCGCACGAACCTCGGTCCGCCGCCGCGTGACCGCATCGCGCGGAGCGTCTGAGGCTTGAGCCGCACCAGCTCGGCGGCTTCGGTTGTGAGCTTGAGCGGTTCCATCGTTGGGCACCTCCTCGCCGAACGTCCTCGGCGTCGAGGAGCGTGCTTCAAGAAGCGTCACGGGTTCGTGTCGGCGTGCGCGCGAATGAGTGACGGCGAAGGCGAGGACGCTCACGGCGTGTTCTGGAACGCCTCGTCGATGATGCGGAGCGCCTCGCTCCACTCGGTGTCCTTCGGCAGGATGCCTTTGTCGAGCGCGGCCCGAGTGATTGCGTCGAGGTCGGTGGGGTCGACGTAGAGCGGGACGTCCATGCAGACGCCGTCCTGCATCCCGCCGGTGATTCCGATGGGCGCACCGGCGCGAACCGTCTGAACGAATTCTTCGAGTGTCATTCGCTGGCCTCCATCACTTCGACCTCAGCCGGTCCTTCGCGCGCTTGCGGGCCATCCGCACCGCCGACGGCTTCTTCCCGCGCCGGAGAGCTTCCGCCGCCGCCTTCTCGTCCTTCGCGCCCTCGACGATGGCGCGGGCGCTCTCATCGCGGAGGAGTTTGCCGACGAGACTCCGTGGGATACCGGGGAGAACGAGGCGCTTCCTCTGGAGCCGCGCGTTCTGTAACTGCACTTCACGCCAGAGCACCTCCACGGGGTCGAGTCCGACGACGTGCGCCGCGTCGAGCACGAGCAGCTCGTCGCCGGTGACCTCCGGCAAGAGCGGCAGCTCCATGACGCGCCGCGCCGCAATTGCGTTCGCGCGGCAGGTGTCGCAGAAGCGTAGGGGACGCTGCCGCTCCTCGGCGCGCAGCCGTGCCGCGAGCTTCTCGGGGCCTTCCTCCTTGATGCTCGGGGGAAGCGGTCGCAGCGGTTCCCCGCGCTTTTTCTCCTCCTCCACGCGGAGGAGCAGCGCGGCGTCTTCGGCCATCCACCGGGAGGCCCGCCCACGGACGAGCAGCGCGACGTTCTCGCGCTCCGCGTCGGGCGTCGCAGCGCGCTTCTCACAGAGCAGACACATGA
>CAIXBH010000019.1 GCA_903917615.1 uncultured Chloroflexota bacterium
CCCAGCTCGTCGACCACACGGAGCTCGAGGCGACCATCGACGCGTGGTGCGCGAAGCTCCTGCGCGCCGCGCCCCTGGCCACGCGCGCCTCGAAGCAGACGGTCATGCGCGGCCTCGAGGAGCCGAGCGTGCGCGACGCGATGGCGCGGCAGGCCACCTACCCCGCCTTCGAGGCCTGGGTCACCTCCGCCGACCGCATCGAGGGCGCCACCGCGTTCGCGGAGAAGCGCCCGCCGCGCTGGCAGGGGCGATAGGGCGATACGACGCGCACCGGCAACGAGCAGGGGCCCCCTCGCGGGGGCCCCTCTTCGTGTGCGAGCGGTCGACGCGCCCTCGCTACTTCACCTTCCACGAGCGCAGCGTGTACGCCAGGCCCGGCGGGTACACGCCCGGCAGGAAGTTGCGCAGCTTCGAGTTGTAGACGCCCCAGCTCAGCGCGTTCGGCAGCTGCGTCATCGAGAGCGCGTTGTCCTGGATGTAGCGCTGTACTGCCCGCGCCTTCTCCACCGCGGCCGCGTCGTCGAGCGTCGCGCGGACGTCGTCGAGCTTCTTCGTCACCTCGGGGTCGTTCAGGCCGCCGCCGTTGCGCGTGCCGCCCGGGTAGTAGCCCTGGATCAGGTTGTCGAGGCCGTCCAGCAGGATGTAGCCCGTGGTGTTCATGTCCTCGTAGCCGTTGTTGTACGACTTGTAGAGGAACGTCGCGTAGTCCTCGGACTTGATGTTCGTCTTCACGCCCAGGATCTTCTCCCAGTTCTGCGCGAGGAACTCCGCCTGCGGGCCCGCGCTCGGGCTGGTCGCCGGCGTCGCGATGTAGAACTCGTTGACCTGCCCGGGCTTCTTGCCCGCGGCGTCCCAGAGCTTCTTCGCCTCGGCCGGGTCGTACTTGTACGCGTTCACCTGCTTCAGCTCGTCCGGGCTCAGCGCCCACTTGCCGAAGCCCACCGGCACGATGCCGTTCCACGTCCCGCTGTTCTGCAGCATCTGCTCGATGAACAGCTGGCGGTCGATCGACTTCGACATCGCCAGGCGGGCGCGGTAGTCCGCCCACTTCGGGTTGCGCATGTTGAACGTCACGTTCGCCAGGCTCACCGGCCGCGTCTCGTACGTCGTCGCCGCCGGGCTCTGCACGCCCGGCAGGTCGCTCGCGTTCAGCGTGTCGAGGTCCACCTGGTCGGCCGTGCCGGTCTTCATCGCCGCGCTGCGCGTCTGCGCGTCGGTGATCACCTTGAAGAGGTACTGGTTGTAGTAGATCTTGCTGGCGTTGATGAAGTCCGGGTTCTTCTTGAACGTCGCGCCCTCGTTGGCGCGGTAGCTCTCGAGGATGAACGGGCCCGGGCCGATCATCTTCGCCTTGTAGTCGCCCTCGGCCTTCGCCACCTCGGGCGGCGTGATCAGCGACGGCTCCGCCGCCAGCGCGTACATGAGGTAGCGCGAGGGCTGCTTGAGCTTGAAGACCACCGTGTAGTCGTCCGGCGTCTCAATGGACGCGATGTCCGAGTAGCGCGGCTTGAAGGCGCTCTTCGCGTCCGTCATGTAGCGGTTGATCGCGAACTTCACATCGGACGAGACGAACTCGCGGCCGCTGACCGGCGCGATGTTCTGGTACTTCAGGCCCTTCTTGAGCTTGAAGGTGATCTGCTTCCCGCCGTCGCCCAGCTCCCAGCCCTCCGTGGCGTACGTGGGGATCCACCGCGTGTCCGCGCGGTCCGACTTCGGCTCGCGGATCGCCTCCAGGAGGCGCGGGTAGGCCATGTCGCCGCGCTCGGGCACGGTGTAGGACTGCGAGTCGAGCGGGTCGTTGCTCGGCGAGTCGCGCGTCATGATCATGACGAACGCCTCGCTCATCGTCGGCTGTTCCGCCGGCACGGCGGCCGCGCCGCTGGCCCCCG
>CAIXBH010000020.1 GCA_903917615.1 uncultured Chloroflexota bacterium
CCTCCAGAACGAGGCGGCGCACGCGATCCTCAAGACGCTCGAGGAGCCACCCGCCAGCGCGCTGTTCATCCTCGTCGCCGCCGATCCCGACGCGCTGCTGCCGACGATCCGCTCGCGGTGCCAGGAGTTCACGCTGCGCCCGCTGCCGCACATGCATCTCGCCGCCGCGCTGCAGGAAGACGCCGGGCTCTCCGCCGAAGAGGCCACCTCGCTCGCCGACCTCGCGCACGGACGGTACGGCCTCGCGATGACGATGCACGCCGACCCGACGATGGCCGTGCTGCGCGAGAGCGCCGAGGCCGAGGCGGCACGCCTCGCGACCGGCGACCGCAACGACCGCTTCGACGTCGCGGACCGCCTCGGCAACGCGTGGTACCGCGAGCGCGAGAGCGTGCTCGCGACGATCGACCTGTGGCGCGAGTGGTGGCGCGGCGCGCTCCTCGCGGGCGCGGGCGTCGAGGGTGCGCGCTCCCACATCGACTGCAACGCCGAGGATGCCTTGCGCGCGCTGCGCGCGGTGCAGACGGCACGCGAGCACCTGCTCGCCAACACCAGCGCGCAGCTCGCGCTGGAAGTGATGATGCTCGACCTGCCGATGCTTCCTCCGGGCAGCATCGCGGGCCGCGATACGGAAACGGAGGAACGCGTCGCGGCGACCGTCGGCGAGTAATCGCGCCGTCCTCGGACGGCTCACCCTCGACCGGCTGTGGCGCCTCGACGCGGACGAACATGGTGACATCGATTCGTGACGGGGTGGTCGGCGTCCGCTTCGTGGAGGCCGGTCCGATCTCCTACTGTTCGCCGGGCCGTCTGAGCCTCGGCACGGGCGACTACATCGTCGTGCGCACCGACCGAGGCGAGCGCCTCGGCTGGGTCGTGCTCGCCGCGGATCAGGTGCTGACGATCGCCGACGCCCCGATCCGCGTCGTCGACCGCCTCGCATGCGAGGAGGACGTGCAGGCGTACCGCGCCCAGCAGGAGCGCGCGAAGGAGGACATCGTCCGCGCGCAGGCGATCGCGACGAAGCGCGACGCACGCATCCGCGTCGCCAGCCTGATCTATGACCTCGACGGCTCGCACGCCGACATCACCTTCGTCGCGCGCGAGCAGGACGAGGGCGAGTGGCTCCGCCGCGAGGCCGCGCGCCAGCTCGACTGCAACGTGCAGGTGGAGCAGGTCGGCGACCGCGACCGCGCGAAGTCGCTGGGCGGCCTCGGTCAGTGCGGGCGCGCGCTCTGCTGCTCGTCGTGGCAGGTGGAGTTCCCCGCGATCTCGATCAAGATGGCGAAGGACCAGGGCCTCGCCCCGAATCCCTCGAAGATCTCGGGGGTGTGCGGACGGCTGCTCTGCTGCCTGTCGTTCGAGATCGATGCGTACCGCGAGATCCTCGGCACGTTGCCGAAGGTCGGCAAGCGCATCACCACCCCCGTGGGCCGCGCGCGCGTGATCTCGATCAACGCGATCGCGGAGACCGTGCGCATGCGCATGGACGACACGAACGAGATCGTCGAGATGCCGGCCGCCGCGCTCCGCGCGCAGTACGGCACCGCCGTCCGCCCGGCCGACCTCGAGGA
>CAIXBH010000021.1 GCA_903917615.1 uncultured Chloroflexota bacterium
GTTGCGGGACTTCGCGACGATCTTCTGCTGGTCCAGCAGCCATGGCCGGTTGACCCCGTCTTCTCGCACGCTGGTCTGCAAGAGCACTTCGGGCTTCTCCGGAACCGCCCCGCCAACGAGCGCCCCGCCCGAGTCGATGTCCGTGAGGTAGATGCCGTCGACGAGGAATCGCTGCGGCCCCAGCGCTTGCCCGGTGCGCCGGTCGATCCCGTCGACGTACACCTCGTCGCCGATGGTGACGTCCTGCAGGGGGTACAGCACGCCCGGCACGTTCTGCCAGCGGCTGTGACCGAAGATCCACGTCTTGTTCTCCAGCCCCTGCACGGCATCGTCGGGAGTCACGATCCCGTGGTCGGGGACCGTGAGCGTCGTGCCGCCGGGAGGCCGGGCCGGGCAGCCCGGCGCCGGCACCGAGGTATCCGGGATCTCGTGGCTCAACTGGATCTCGGCATCGATGCGGAGCGAGGGGATGGAGAGCCGTCGTGCGCGGAGGGCGAGCGGCGTCGTGCTCGGTGACGCCGCCGCCGTCGGCGTGCCCGTCCCGGTTGCGCTCGCGGTGCGCACCGGTGTGCCGGTCACCGTCGCAGCCACCGTGCCGGTGGCCGCGGGTGTCTCGCGCGTCGCCCCGGTCGCGCACGCGATCGACAGCGCGATGAGGGCGGCCAGAGCCGAGAGACGGAATCGCATGCGCTCAGCGTACCCCGGCCTCCGCGGCGACCGGGGTCACGGTCCCGCCGGTGTTAGGCCTCGGGCACCACGGGGTTCTCAAGGACCCCGAGGTTGCCAATCTCGACCTTCACAAGGTCGCCAGCCTTCATCCACTCCTGCGGTGTGCGCCCCATGCCCACGCCGGCAGGCGTGCCGGTGAAGAAGATGTCGCCCGGCTGCAGCGTGATCGCTTCCGACACGTACTCGATGATCTGCGGGATGTTGAAGATCAGGTCGTCTGTGGAGGATTCCTGCTTCAGGACGCCGTTCACCCAGAGCTGGAGTTTGAGCGCGTGCGGGTCGGGGACTTCGTCGCGGGTGACGAGGTACGGGCCGATGGGGCCGTGGGTATCGAACCCCTTGCCCATCATCCAGGTGGGGAAGTGCATCTGCCAGTCGCGGACGGAGACATCGTTGCCGTTCATGTATCCGGCCACGTGCTCGAGGGCGTGCTCCGCGGAGATGTGCCGGCCGGCCTTGCCGATCACGAAGCAGAGCTCGGCCTCCCAGTCGACCTGCTCGCTCGCCTTCGGGATTTCGATCGCGTCCCCAGTGCCGACGATGCAGGTGCGCACCTTCGCGAACACGATCGGGCGGGTGGGGAGCGTGGCGCCCATCTCCGCCGCGTGTGCCCGGTAGTTCAGGCCAATCGCATACACCGTGCGCGGCTCCGGGATCGGTGCGTCCAGCTGAAACCCGGCCTCGTCGGTGCGCCAGATCACCCCGGCATCGCGCAGCGCGGTGTCGTCCACGCGCGAGCCGGCCCACGCGACGACGGCCTGCGCTGCGTCGAGTCCCTCGTCGCCGAGGTCGAGGATGCCCAGCATGTCGGCAGGGAGCTCGCGGAGCGCGTGCGTGGCGCCACCGGCGGCGCGGTTCGCGAAGCCGCGTGCGAGGTCCACGACATGTTCGGCATCGACCATCGCGCCGGCGCGCGTCGTGCCGCGGGAGGTGTAGGTCACGAGTCGCATGGGGGCTCCTTCGATCTCCGAATGCCACGCCGTTGGTCAGCTGCTGGTCGGATGCTACCTGAGGCACACCGGCTGTCCAAGTTGAGCGGGGCTGCGTCGAGGGGCCTCGGTCAGCGCGGGCTCGGCTCCAGCGCGGGCTCATCGGCCTGGGGGGCCTCGATCGGTCGGACCGGGCGGCGAGCGAGCATGAAGAACACGGAGCCGATGCCCGACACGATCGCGAGGATCGTGAAACCGAGGCGGAAGTCGCCCGTGCGGTCAGCGAGGATGCCCGCGACCAGGGGGCCGGAGATCGTGCCTGCCATGACGAGGAGGGACGACACCCCCATGATCGAGCCGAAGGCGCGCCGACCGAAGTAGTCGGCGCGGATGGCCTGCATCATCGGTCCGCGGAGCCCCCACGCAGCGCCGTGCATGACCGCGAAGGCGAAGATCGCGGGCGGCTGCGTTGCGGAAGCCAGCGTCAGCAGGGCCGCCGTGTGAAATCCCATGCAGCCGATCGCGATGTGGCGCCGATCCCAGCGGTCGCCCACCACACCCCCCGTCGCGATTCCCGCGACCTGGGCGAGCGTCAGCGCGGTGATGACCGCTGAGGCGAATCCAAGCGAGTAGCCGAGGTCCTCGGTCAGGTAGAGGACCACGTGCACGTTCACCGCGGAGACGATGAGCAACGCCGACGCGTGCCCCAGCGAGATCAGCCAGAACGCGGGCGTGACCAGCGCCTGTCCCAGCGAGAAGCCATCGCCCGCCTCCGGGGTTGCGGCATGTCCGCTCGCGGCACCCTCGGCCGGCGACCCGCCGTCCACCTCGAGCCCGTAGTCCTCGGGGCGGCTCCGCACGATCTGCGCGAGCGGCAAGCCGACGGCGAGGACGATCAGCCCGGACGCGAAGGCAGTCTGTCGCCACCCGATCGTGACGAGCGCGAAGGTCACCCCCGAGATCATCAGGCCGCCCAGAGCACCGCCCATCTGGAACGTCGAGAGCGCTCGGCCGCGGCTGCGGCTGAACCAGTTCACGATCGATACGGTGAACGGGAACACCCCACAAAGGCTGGAGCCGATCGCCATCATCAGGAAGGCGGCATAGAACTCGGGTAGCGTGCTGATCCGGCTGAACAGCATGAACCCCACGCCGAACAGCACGATGCCCGTTCGCGTGCTGGCACGCGGGCCGAATCGGTCGACGAGCCAGCCCTGGACGGGCCCGAGCATGCCGTTCTCGACCTGCTGCATGGAGTAGGCAGCGGAGAGTTCCGCGTTGCTCCACCCAAACTCCTGGCGGAGCAGTGTGATGTACGCGGCGTAGGAGCGCTGGAGCAGCGCGGCCGCGATCAACTGGTTCGCGAACCCCGCGGCGACAATCCACCAGCCGTAGAAGATGCGCGGGTGCGATGTTGGCATGAGCGGACGGTATGGCACCCGCGGCCCACCGCGCCACTGCGCACGTGTTTTCCTGCAGACGTCGACGCTGGCTAGCTGTAGCGGTTCCAGGCGAGCGATAACGACACTGCGGCGAGCGCCAGCAGGCCGCCTGCCGCCGCGAACGCGAAGCTGATCTCCACGTGCTGTTTCTGCAGCACGATGTCCTTGGGGAGGTTGCGGAACACTTCGACGAGTTGTTGCGCGTCGGATGCTCGGTGGTAGTTGCCGCCGGTGAGATCGGCGATCGCCTGCAGCGTCTGTTCGTCGATGCGCAGCGCCCCGCGAGGGGGACCGTCGACGCCCGGGCGTCCGCCGCCACCGAACTGGTTCCCGAACACGTCCGAGCCGAGCTGCTCGCGGGAGCATGACAGCGTTGCCGGCGTGGTGGTGCCGAAGCCGATCGCGTAGACGCGCAGCCGGCGATCGACCGCCTGTTGCGCGGCCTTCAGGGGTGCCACGCCCTGGTTGGTCGCGCCGTCGGTCAGCAGCACGACGATGTCGGGCTGGTATGCGCCGGGGGGCAAGGCGCTGCCCGCCGTCACCTTCAGGTCCACGTCCGTGCGGGCGACGTTCGGGTTGATGCCCGCGATGGCGTCCACGGACCGGAGCAGCGCGGTCCCCACTGCCGTGCCCCGTCCCGTTTGCAGTCCATCGATTCCCGCGACGAGGGCCTTGCGATCGGTCGTCGGCGGGACGAGCAACTGCGCTCCCCCGGAAAACGCGACGATGCCGATCCGCGTTCCCGTCGGCTGATCCGCAACGAATGTTCGCGCAACCTCCTGCGCCACCGCGAGGCGGTTCGGCGCGACGTCCGTCGAGCACATCGAGCGAGAGACATCGAGCGCGAGGATGATAGTCGTGCGGCTGATCGGCACCGCGGCGACCGCCTGTGGCCGCGCGGCGGCGATCGCCAGCATCGTGATGGCGAGGATCATGAGGGCGAACGGCACGCGGCGGCGCCATTGCGAGCGGCCGGGTACCGCGTCGCGGATCAGGGACAGGCTCGCGTAACGCACGGCGAAGCGTCGCCGTCGGCGGAGCATCCACAGGTAGAACCCCACCACGAGCGGTCCGAGGAGGACGAGGCCGAGGGCCAGTGGCCATTCGAAGGTCATGGCACGCGTCCGAACCAGCGGATCGTGAGCACGGAGCCGACCACCAGCAGGGCGAGCGCTGTTCCGGCGAGCACCGACGTGACCTCTGTTGGCTTTCCCTTGGTCGTGAGCCCCAGGTCGATCTTCTTGTAGGTCTCCAGGAGCTGCTGCTCGTCCTCAGCGCGGAGGTAGGTACCCTCCGTCGCCGCGGCGATCTGCTTGAGCAGCGCCTCGTTCAACGTGGTCGCGACGTGGTAGCCGTCGATGGTCAGCGTCGTGCCGCCCGGTTTGCCGATGCCCACCGTGAAGACGCGGACACCAGCTCCGGCTGCGAGGTCGGCGATCGCGAGCGGATCGACGCGCGAGGTCTGTTCCCCGTCCGACAGGAGCACGATCGCGGACGAGCTGAAATGCCCGATGTCCAGCGATGCGAGGTCGTCCTCGGTCGCGTTGTCGGGGATGCGCAGCACTTTGCCGGCGATCGCGCCGAGGGAGGTGTACATGCCGCTGCTGAGCGACGTGCCGCCCTGCGCGTTCAGCCCGTCGATCGCGGCGAGGATCTCCTCCTGCGCGTCGGTGGGCTGCACGAGGACGAACGCGTTGTCGCTGAACGCGACCACGCCGACCTTGATCGTGCGCGGTTGCTTGCGCACGAAGGCGCTCGCGGCCCGCTTCGCGGCGTCGAGGCGCGTTGGCTTGAGGTCTTCGGCCTTCATGCTTGTGGAGGTGTCGAACGCGAGGATTACCGTGCCCTCGAGGCGCGGCAGTGCGAGGACCACGCTGGGTCGTGCGAGCGACACGAGTAGCAACGCGATCGCTCCGAGGAAGATCGCCGGTGCGAGGTGCCTGCGGGAGAAGATCGCGTGCCCCGGCGTGGTGTCGCTCAGCCGGAGCCCGAACTGCGCGGCCGACGCGTCTCGGCGGCGCGTCACCCAGACGTACGTCACCACCAGCACCGGGACGAGCGCCAGCGACGCGAGCATGATCGGCCAGGTGAAGGTCATCAGCGCCGCCTGCGCTTCCGCTGCGCGGCGATGCGCACGAGGGCGGACACGAGGTCCTCGTCCGTCGAGACGTCGAAGGCGTCGACACCGGCTCGGCGGAAGGAGGTCATCACACGCGTCTCGCGCGCACGGGCGCTCTCCGCCAGTCGCGCGCGAAGCACGGGGTCGCTCGTGTTGACCAGCATCTGCTCACCGGTTTCGGAGTCCTCGAGGACGACCAGCCCGACGTCGGGGAACTCGACCTCGCTCGGATCCCACAATCGGATGGCGACCACGTCGTGCCGCGTGCAGAGCAGTGGGAGGGCGCGTTCCCAGCCGGGCTCGCTGAGGAAGTCCGAGACGAGGAAGACCAGTGACCGGCGCTTGATCGTGTTCAGACCGCTCCGGATCAATCCGGCGAGGTTCGTGGCCGTGTTCGCTCCATGCGGTGCGGGCTTGAGCATCTCGCGTACCAGTCGGAGCACATGGCGCCGTCCGCCTCGCGGGGGAACGGTCTCCTCGACCGTGTTGTTGTAGAGAATCGCGCCGACCCGGTTGCCGCGGCGGGTGAGCAGGCGCGCCAGTGTCGCGACGAGGTCGATCGCCACCTGACCCTTGGTGTGCTCCTCCGGCCCAAACGCCATCGACGGGGAGCGGTCGATGAGCATCCACGCGGTGAGGTCGTGATCCTCGAAGTACTGGCGGACGTATGGCGTGTGCATTCGCGCCGTGACGTTCCAGTCGATGTACCGGGCGTCATCCTCGGGCTGGTACTCGCGCAGATCCGCGAAGTCGACGCCGGCTCCGTAGAAGAGCGTGCGATAGTCGCCCTGCAGCAGGCCATCGAGACGTCGGACAACCTGCCAGTCGAGGCGCTGGAGGATCTGCTCCGGGGTAGCCTCAGCGACCGCTGGGTGCGGCATTCGTGCTCCTGGCTTCGATCAGCGAGGCTTCTGGGGCGGCCACGCTCGGCAGGATCTGGTCCAGCACGTCGTCCGCGCTCACGTTCGAGGCAAGCGCCTCGTACGAGAGCACGAGGCGGTGGCGGATGACGTCATACGCGAGGTCGCGCACGTCCTGTGGCAGCGCGTAGTTCCGCCCGCGGATGAACGCGAGTGCGCGTCCTGCCAGAATGAGGTTGATCGAGGCGCGCGGGCTCGCGCCGAACTCGAGCAGCCGGCCGCTGTCCTCCGTGCCCGCTGCGGCCGCGTCACGCGTCGCGCGCACGAGCTTGACCGCGTACTCGATGAGCGAGGGGTCGACGTAGACCTCGTCCGCCGCATGCTGCAGGGCGATCAACTGGTCGGCGTTGACGACCTGCTGTGCGGCTTCGACCGCGCGCGTCATGCGCTCGACGATCACGAACTCTTCGGTCTGCGTGGGATAGCCCACGAGGACCTTCAGCATGAACCGGTCCTGCTGAGCCTCGGGGAGCGCGTAGGTGCCCTCCGACTCGATCGGGTTCTGCGTCGCGAGCACCAGGAATGGGTTCGGCACCGGGTAGGTCTCGCGCCCGATCGTGACGTGGCGCTCCTGCATCACCTCGAGGAGCGCGCTCTGCACCTTCGCGGGCGCGCGGTTGATCTCGTCGGCGAGGAGGAGGTTCGTGAACACCGGCCCGAACGAGGTCTGAAACTCGCCCGACTGCTGGTTGTAGATGCGTGTGCCGGTGAGGTCCGCCGGTACGAGGTCGGGTGTGAACTGCACGCGTTTGAAGTCGCCGCCGACGGCCGCCGCCAGCGTCTTGATCGCGAGCGTCTTGGCGAGACCGGGGACCCCTTCCACGAGGATGTGGCCGCGCGCGAGCAGGGCGACGAGCAGGCGCTCCAGGAGCTCGTCCTGGCCGACGATGACCTTCTTGATCTCGTAGAGCATCTGCTCCATCGGCCCGTGCGTGTCCGCGTGTGACGCCGTCATCGAGTCCCCTTTTATCTCTGGATCCCACCGGGGCCGCCCGCGCTGCCCAGCGGGACCGCGAAGCCAATCCCGCTGAACGAGCGTCCCCGTCCGGGGTTCGCCAGCGCAGTGACGATGCCAATGACCTGGCCGTCACGATTCAGCAGCGGTCCGCCCGAATTTCCGGGGTTCACCGCCGCATCGAACTGGATCAGACCGGTGAGAGTCCCTCCGCCGCGGTCGGTCGGGATGGTGCGATCCAGCCCGGAGATCACCCCCGAACTGAACGACGCGGTGAGCCCCAGCGGATTGCCGATGGCGAACGTTTCGTCGCCAACCTGGATCGCGCCGCCGCCCAGCACGGCCGGGACGATGAGCTCCGGTCCGCGGTTGGCGTGGAGCACGGCGAGGTCGTTCGGGAAGGTGCTTACCACCTCGGCCTTCGACTCTGTGCCGTCGACGAACGTGATCGAGATCGTGCGTGCGCCGTCGATGACGTGCTTCGCGGTCAGGATGGTGCCGTCATCCCTGATGATGACGCCGCTGCCGATGCCCGAGGAATCCGCCTGGCCGTCGCTTCCCTCGGTTCGAATGAAGACCAACGAGGGGAGGATCGTCTTGAACGCCTCCGTCGAGCGCGGCGGTGCGGCTGCGGCGGTTGCGATCGCGGTCGCGACGGCCTCCCGCACGTCCGCCTTCGTGAGCGGCTGCGGAGCCGCGCGGAAAGCTGCGAACAGCAGCAGTCCGGCCACGCTGCCAAGGAGAGCCATCGTGAGCGGGCCGAGCGCGCGCCTGAGCCAGCGCCAGCGGTCCCGCGGCGGAGGAGGCGGCGTCTCGGCGCTCGGGGTGGTCGACTGCGACGTCATGTGGTGCGCTGAGCTCCGCGGCTAGGGCCTGGACGTGACGCCCGCGGGCCTGGCGGCGCCGTGACGGTTCGAGGTGGCATCGGAGGCTGCGATATGGGAAGCGCCTCGATCCTAGCGCACCCCGAGCGCCGCAGGGGCCGGTGGTGGGACTCGACAGTGCAGCCGGATATTTCGCCGGATATGAAGACGCCGCCCGCAGGCGGCGTCTTCGTTACAGCGGTCGCGTCCGCGTGGCTAGGCGATCACGCCCTGTGCCCGCAGCTCCTGGATGCGCCCCGTCGGCAGCCCCATGCCAGCGAGCACATTCTCCGTGTGCTCGCCGAGCGTCGGCGGCGCGAGGCGGATCGCCCCTGGGCTGTCCGTGAGCTTCCACGGCAGGCCAACCTGCTTCGTGGCCCCGCGGGTCGGGTGGTTCACCGTGACCAGCGTCTCCTGCTCGAGCACGCCCGGGTCGGCGAACAGCGACCCGTAGTCGTGCACAGGTGCGCACATCACACCGAGCTTCGCGTCGAGGATGTTGAGCACCTCGTCCCGCGAGAGCCGGAGGAAGCCGGCGTTGATGAACGGCCGCGCGAGCGCCTGGTCGGCGTAGCTCGTCGTCGGGTGTTCCATTTCGGGGTGGGCTTTGGCGAAATCATCCCACGTGCCAACGCGTTCGAGGAGCTCACGAACAACCGTCGGGGGGTTGCGGCTGTAGGAGAGGTTGAAGTCGATCAGGCCGTCCTTCGTCGGGGTGCCGCCGGAGGGCTTGTCGAGGTGGCTGGTGTGGAAGCCGGTCGGGTTGCTCAGGTCGTCGGCGTCACTGAACGAGGTCAGGTAGTTCTGCTGCGTGGCGATCATCGCGCGCAGGTAGGAGGTCGAGATGGACTGGCCGCGGCCGGTGCGGCGACGGACGTAGAGCGCGGCGAGGATCGCCTGCACCGCGTACATCGAGGAGGTGACGCCGGCGTAGTTCGAGCCGAAGCGCAGGGGCGCCTCGCCGCGCTGGCCGAGGAACCGCGGGAGGCCGGTGCGGGCCTGCACGGTGAGGTCGGTCGCGGGCTTGTCGGCGTCGGGCCCGACGCGCTCGATGGTGGAGATGTCGCAGTAGATCAGGGCCTTGTTGTCCTGCCAGAGCGTCTCGTAGTCGAGGCCGAGGCGCCTGGCGTCGTCGGCCTTCGGGAACGAGTGGAGGACGACATCGACGTCCTTCGCGAGGTCGCGGACGAGCGCGCGGCCGTCCTCGGTCTCGAGGTCGATGGCGACCGACCGCTTGTTGCGGTTCATGCTCATGAAGAGCGGGCCGTCACCGTGGTTGGAGATCCTGGCGGTGCCCAGCGGGCGGGCCCAGTCGCCGCCGACGGGCTCCACCTTGATGACGTCCGCGCCCGCGTCGCCCAGCTGCATGGCGGCGAAGGGGGCGCCGTCGCCCTGCGTGAGGTCGAGGACGCGGAGGCCGGCGAGCGGGGCGCCGCCCCTGGAGATGGAGCCCGGCACGTCCGCCGTCTCCTTGCCCTTGAGGCTCTCGAGCTCCGTGAGGACGGAGTCGCGGTCCTCGTCGAGCCCGGAGGCGAGCGGGCCGTAGACGGCCTGCGTGTCGCTCAGGTCCCAGGGCACCGCGTTCGTGCGGACCCAGCCGACGGACGGGTGGTCGCGCTTCACGATGAGGTCGTTCGCGACGACCTGCGGGTCGGTGTACATGTCCTCGATGTCGACGGTGATCACGCTGGCGGGGACGCCGGCCGCGCCGAGGATCTCGTCCCAGCGGTGCGCGGTGTAGCGAATGAACGCCGGCTGGAGGCGCTCGCTCAGGGCGTCGCGGTGCTCAACCCGCGCGGCGTTCGTCGCGTAGTCCGGCTCGTCGGCGAGGGAGTCGAGGCCGAGCGCGTGACAGAGCGCGTGCCACTGGTCCTCGTTGGTGACGTCTACCATCACCCACGAGTCGGCGGTCTTGAAGGCCTGGCTCGGCACAGCCCACGAGGACTCGCTGCCCATCGGCTGCGGGATGTCGGCGGACTCGAAGTACTCGGCGGCGCGGACCTGGCCGACGGCCATGAGCGTCTCGAGCTGCGAGCAGCGCACGTGCTGGCCGAGGCCGCTCTTGTCGCGGGCGAGCAGGCCGAGCTGGATCGCCTGGACGAAGGTCAGCGGCGAGGTGAAGTCGATGGCGATGAAGCGGGGGCGCTCCCACGGGCCGTTCTTCGGGCCGTTGAGCGAGTAGTAGCCGGCCATCGCCTGCGAGATGTTGTCGACGGTCGGCTTGTGGGCGTAGCGGCCGGTCTCGCCGAAGCCGCTCGCCGAGGCGTAGACGAGCCGCGGGTTGATCGAGGAGAGCGTCTCGAAGTCGACGTTGAGGCGCTTCGACACGCCACGGCGCCAGTTCTCCATGAACACGTCGGCGGTGCGGACGAGGTCGTGCAGGATCGCCTGGTCGGCGGGGTCCTTCAGGTCGAGCGAGATGTTCCGCTTGCCGTGGTTCATCCCCATGTTCGGCAGGGCCTGTCCGCGCTTGCGCGGTCCGCCCTTGCGCATCATCTCGCCCTCGGCCTTCTCGACCTTGATGACGTCGGCGCCGAGGTCAGCGAGGAGCGCTCCGGCCCACGGGCCCTGCGCACCCTCGGTCACGTCGATGATTCGAATGCCTGCGAGTGGGCCAGCCATGTCTTCCTCCTACGGAACGTTTTCGCACCGGGACGATACCACCGCGCTCCGGTTTCACCGAGTGCCGGGGCGGGATTCGGCCAGAATTAGTCGTCGTCGTCCCACGGGCAGGCCTTGTCGCAGGCCGCCCGGGTCACCTCGAGCTGCCGCTTCGTGAGCCGCTTCGGCAGGGTGAACTTCGTGGGGTGGCGGAAGGTCAGGATCTCCGAGCTGTTGGGCACGACGATCATGTTGTGCCAGGTGCACTTCTCGAGGAGCCACGTCCGGAGGACGAAGGGCAGGGGCGGCCGTCCGGCCCCGCGGAGATCGCTCAGGGGGAAGTCTCCGCAGGCCCCCGGCTTCCGCGGGCTGGTGTAGATGGAGCAGATGTTGGTGCCGTCCTCGCGGGCGGTGAGGGCGGTGCAGTGGTAGGGGTTCATGACGGGGCCGGGGGTCTGGTCCTTCTTCACCCGGAGCCGCTCGTCGACGAGGGTGAGCAGGCCGCGGAACCGGCCGGGCGGCATCGGGCCCCAGTGCCACAGGGGGGTGCCAGCGACGACGGAGGAGCAGCACTGGCCGCAGAGGTTGCAGTCGAGGGCCTGCGCCTCGGCGCTCGTGACGAACTTGAACTCGGTCCACCAGTCAGACATGCGAGCCTCCTGTGCGCGGACGAAGTTACCGGGACGCGCGCACGCAGACAACGCGAGCGTGTGCGATCGCGAGCCCTCGAGGGCGGCAGCGGGGCTGGTAGACTCGGCCGCGCACTCAAGACCGAGGGCTCGCCGCGAGGGGACGACATGCTGGCTGCGCCGGGCTTCCATCACCTGCACCTGAACACGGTGGACCCGGAGGCGGCGATCGCGTTCTACCTGCGCCGGTTCCCGGACACGACCGCGCGCACCACGTGGGGTGGGAGCCCGGCGGTCCGCGCCGTGACGAACGTGCTCATCCTGTTCACGCAGGTCGAGGCGCCGCCGCCCACGGCACCGCAGACGGCGCTCTGGCACTTCGGCTGGCACGTCACGGACACGCACCAGACGATGCGCCGCCTCCATGCGCAGGACGAGGTGACCCTGCTGCCCCTCTACACGGGCGACGGCGGCGGGAGCGTGCATGTGAGCAGCGATACGTGGCCGGGCGCGAACGGGCTCCTGGGCCGCTCGCTGCCGGAGATCGCGGAGGCGAAGGCGACGGGCGTACAGCCGGTGCGGAGTGGCGGGTTCGGCTACATCGCTGGCCCGGACGGGGCGATCGTGGAGTACGCGGGGAACCAGCCGGTGGAGCGGTTCAACCACGTGCACATGTACCAGGACGACCCGCACTGCGCGCAGCTCTGGTACCAGACGCACCTCAACGCGCCGCTGATCGAGGGCCGCAGCATCACCTCGATCCCGGCGGACGACTGCGTGGTGCCGCGCGCGGTGGACCGGACGTTCCCGGCCCTCGAACCGCAGGGGATGTATCGCGCTCCCTCGTCCGCGGTTGAGTTCGATGACGTGGCCTTCTACTGGTACGTGCGTCCCGGCGACGAGCCGCTCGCGCCCTCGCAGGGGCACGTCTCCGACCACGTCGCGCTGAGCGTCGAGGACCTCGATGCGTGGCGCGAGAAGCTCCGAGGCGAGGGCGTGACGTTGCTGCACGACACGTACGCGCTCGGCGACACCCGCGCGCTGATGATCGAGGGGCCGAGCCGCGAGGCGATCGAGCTCGTCGAGGTGAGGTAGCGCGCGTGTACGACGCGCGCACCGGCTCAGCCTACTGGGCGGCGCGCTCCACGATGCCGCTCCAGAACATCGAGTCCGCGCCGACCTCGACGTCGTACTTGCGCACGTAGTCGAGGCAGCCGTCGTCGCCGATGCGGAACAGCGCGAGGCTGGCGGGCACCGTGCGCAGCGTGGTCCCGTCGAGTTCCACGAGCGGCTGCATGTTGCCGACGACCATGAGGCGCCCGCCGGGCGCGATGGCGAACGTGCGGGCGTAGTAGCCGCGCGTGTCGATGGTCTGGACGAGCGTCGGCTCGCCGGTGTCCTCGTCGATCACGAAGCACGCGATGTTGTTCTCGCCGCCGACGGCGACCTCGTGGCCATCGACGTCACGCGTCGCGTAGGCGCGGTTGGCGAGGTAGAGCCACTTCCCGTTGGGGTGGAGGTGCAGCGTGCCGGCCATCTGGCCGACGCGGAGGTGCTCCGGCTCCGCGAGGGTGCTGGCGGCGAAGACCGGCGCCTCACTCAGGACGCCGGCGTCGAGGCGGTGGACGTAGAGTTCGTTCTGGCGCTCCAGCGAGACGAAGACCCACGGGCGCGCGGGGTGGAAGTCGAGGTGGCGCGGGCCGAAGCCGTAGCCGGCGCCCGGGGCGATGGACACGCCACGGGTGAGCGCGCCGTCCGCGTAGTCGAAGACCTTGAGCGCACCCGGATCCTCGGGCTTGCCGGGCTCAGCGTTGTTGCCCCGCGTCACGAGGATCGCCGTCGCGTTCGAGGGGGCGACGCGGACCTGGTGCGCGTAGATGCCGGTGTCGAGGCCGTCCTGCGGCACGAGCGCGCCGATGGTCCCGTCCGCGTTGATGCGGTGGACGGTGAGGTTGCTCGGCGTGTTGTAGGCGGTGAGGAGGTGCGTCGAGTCGATGTCCGTCGCGGTGTGGATGGGCCGCGACGGGAGCGCGACGGCGTCACCATGCGGCTCGAGGGCTCCGGACGCGGGGTCGATGCGCAGAGCCGTCGCGAAGTGCTGCGTGCCGGCGCTCCCGGGGCCGCCGTCGCTGGTCGCGACGTAGAGGAAGCGTCCCGAGGCGTGCGGCCACACGTACTGGACCTTCGCGGGCAGCGTGATCGAGCTGCGCTCGGCGAGGGTGGCGGCGTCGGGGTCGAGGTCGTACTGCACGAGGCGGCGGCCGACGCTGGCGTACACCGTGGGGATCGTCGCGCTGGCCGCGTCGCTGCTCATGTTCGTCTCCTCCGCCAGGCCCGGTCCGCGGTCTGGCTCTCCGCGGTCTCGCTCCGCGCGGTCTCGCTCTGCGCCGTGTGGGTCGAGGATATGCACCCGCGCGCGTGCCGTCTCAGCACGCACGAGTGGGCGCGGCGCGCAGGGTGTGTCAGCGCGCACGGAATCTGCCATTGAACCCGCGAGCACGAGCACGAGTGCGAGTGCAGTCGAGACGACGAGTCGGCGACGAGAATTGCGCGACACGGACAGGGCTCCACATGAGGCGTGAATCAGCACGCAGTCTAGTGCGACTTCTCAGATTCGGTTGGGCCCCGGCAAGACTCGAACTTCTGACTCGCGGATGAGAAGTCTCGACGACGACAAAATGGTGAATTGTCGTCGAACGAAGCCTCCCCGAATCTGAAGTGGCAACCTTGCCAGTTAGGCCATCGAACGAGTCGTCCAGTCTTGCCGGGGCGACACCGTCCAGTCGGCTTGTACTGCTGGCACGCCCGCGAGGGGGGTGATGAAGGCTGCGTTCAGCGGCCCGTCGTCCGTGCCAGCACCGTTCCTGTCCTCGCACGCGTTATTCGCGTCGAAGCATGTATCCGATTCCATGCACTGAATGGATCAGTCGCGGCGCCCCGGCGCCCCGGCGCCTTCAAGCTTCCGCCGCAGATGCATGATCGAGGCGTCGACGAAATTTGACGTGACTGCCTGGTACTTCCAGACGTGTTGCGTTAGTTCGTCTCGAGTGATCGGACGCTCAGGATGCGCGAGGAAGAATGCAAGCAGGTCGAACTCCAAGATAGTGAGCTGCATCGCGCTCGCGCCATTGAAGGCCGTTCGCCGCGCGGGATCCACGGTGACTCGGTCGTACGTCAGCTGGCCATCTGTGGGCGTCTCACCGGTATTGCCACCATCAGTGAGGCGCGCATGCAAATCCGCAAGGTTCTGCTCCTGCTGCCGCAGGCGTTCTTGTAGCAGTCGGCTCTCCCAGGTGAGTGCGATCTCCCGGGCGAAGCCGGCCGCAGCGAGACGCTGCGACTCGCTAAGCGGCTTTCGGTGGCTGAAGCATGCCACTGCCACAGTGCGCGAATCCACAACGATCGGGTGCATCCGTATGTAGCCGCCGCCGCCGACCCTGAGCAGGATTGCGAGCAGCAGCGGGTTCATGTCGTCCTGGATGATTTCGGTGGCGAGATCTTCGACAATCGTCGCCTCGAGCACAGCGCGGCGGGCCAGCGGTGTGGCATCGATGTGGAACTTGTGGTCCCAGAAGTTCCAGCCCGGCACCAGGCGTTGGGCAGCCCCCATTGCACGCTCAATCCACCGCGCTTGGCGATGGCGGCCCGCGACGGCGACAGCGGTGCGGGTCGTGTAATCGATCTCCCAGAGAATGACAATTCGCACCCGCGCGATCGCGCGGGCCCGCTCCAGAATTTCCTCGTAGACGGTGTAGTCGGGCACAGGCGCGTAGGTCGACTGCTCGCTCAAGTCACGCAGTTCAACTTGAGCGTGGGTAGGCTTGCTCTCTCCACGATACGAATCACCGCTTGGGGCGGCGGTAGGTGGCATCCCCAATCGTTGGGCCGAAAATCCTCGGTTCGGTCGACTGTCTCGGGCTCAGCGCGAACGCTCCACGTCGGCCAGGGGCAGAATATGACGCCGCGATGAGCTCGTTGAACGTCAATCATGAAAGTCTGATGAAAGTGCCCCGTCGGGCCCGAAAAGCGGCTTGTCGCTGCAGCGAGATTCCGTAGGGTGAAACGCAGGTCTGCGTTCCAACCTCTGGCGCGCCACGAAGGGAGTACTCATCACGATGATCGTATCGAGGTTCGTCGCGGTGTCACGCATGCGTATTGCTGCATTCCTCGTCTTCGCCGCGCTCTGCGCGCTCGCTGCGCCGCCGTCCGCCTACGCCGCGGGTGTCCAGTCCAACCCCGTTGGCCCGATTGACTTCGGCCCGGTCACCGTGGGGCAACCGTTCGCGAGGCCGGTGACATTCTCGAACTCTGGCGCCGAACCCCTAAGCATTGTGTCCTTTGGGGCGACGAAGCCTGAGTTTCCGGTGACGGGCGGCACCTGTGCGATCGGCGCAGTGCTTCCGCCTGGCGGGTCATGTGTGGTCGAGATTTCCTTTGCACCGTCACTATCCGGACAGTCGAACGGCACTTTCGTGTTTCGGACCAGCGACGGCGCGACCGATCTGCTCGGGTTGACCGGACTGGGAGTCGGCGGCCCGGCGCTCACTTTGACGCCGGCCGGGCCCATGGACTTCGGTTCCGTGGGCGTTGGGAAACCCGGCGTGCTCAAGGTCTTCACACTGACGAACCTGTCGGCTACGGCTACCGGGATCGCCGCGATCAGCACAGACCCCGGTAACCAAGACATCGTATGGTCCGGCTTCGGAAGTTGCGCAGCGTACATCGGTGCGGTCAGTGGCCTGCAGCCCGGCGCGCCGTGCACGATCGATGTGGCGTTCACACCGACTGTACCGGGGCAGTCGAATGACGTGCTAACGGTGCAGACCACCAAGGGAAGCCTCACGGTGCCGCTCAGCGGTATCGGTGTCGTTGTGCCGCTGCTCACCCTCACGCCAGTTGGACCTGTGGACTTCGGTTCGCTGGGTGTGGGGAAGGACAGCCTCGTCAAGATCTTGACGCTGAAGAACGTGTCGAATACGCCCCGTTCGATCCAATCGATCAGCACAGACCCCTCTAACCCGGACATCGTCTGGTCCGGCGGCGACTGCACTCCTGGTGCGCCCGGTCTACAGCCCGGAGGTTCGTGCACGATCCAAGTCACCTTCACGCCGACGGTAGCCGGTCCGTCGAATGATGTGCTGACGGCGCAGACCAACCAAGAGGATCTCACGGTGCCGCTGAGCGGCGTCGGTGTCGTTGTGCCGCTGCTGATCCTGACGCCAGCTGGACCTGTAGACTTCGGTTCGCTGGGCGTGGGGAAGGACACCCTGGTCAAGATCCTGACGTTGAAGAACGTGTCGAATGCGCCCCGTTCGATCGCTTCGATCAGCACCGATCCGGGGAACCAGGACATCGTGTGGTCCGGCTTCGGAAGTTGCGCAGCGTACATCGGTGCGGTTGGTGGCCTGCAGCCCGGCGCGTCGTGCACGATCGATGTTGCGTTCACGCCGACGGTGCCCGGGCAGTCGAATGACGTGCTGACAGTGCAGACCAACCAAGAGGATCTCGCGGTACCGCTGAGCGGCACCGGTGTCATTGTTCCGCTGCTCACCCTGACGCCGGCCGGACCCGTCGACTTCGGCTCGATGGCCGTGGGGAAGCCCGGCGTGTTCAAGGTCTTCACACTGACGAATGTGGCGGCCACGGTTACCGGGATCACCGCGATCGGCACAGACCCCGGTAACCAGGACATCGTGTGGTCCGGCTTTGGAAGTTGCGCAGATCTCATTGGTGGTCCGCCAAGCGGTCTGCTGCCCGGTGCGTCGTGCACGATCAATGTGAACTTCACGCCGACGGTACCCGGTCCGTCGAGCGACGTGCTGACGGTACAGACGACGAAGGGAGACCTCACGGTTCCGCTCCACGGACTCGGGGTTGCGCTCGCGTGCGCCCCGGGCACGTACAATACCGCGAGTGGCGGCGAGCCCTGCACACCGGCGCCCGCGGGTTCGTACGCGACAGGCCCGGGCGCGACCGGCTTCCTGCCGTGCCCCCAGGGGACGTACAGCACGGGCGGGGCCGTGAATTGCACGCCGGCGCCCCCGGGTTCTTATGCAACGGGCCCGGTCGCGACCAGCGTCCTGCCGTGTCCCTCGGGGACGTACAGCACGGGGGGCGCCGCGGGTTGCACGCCGGCGCAGCCCGGCTCGTACGCACAGGGTCCTGGTGCTACTGCCGAGTTGCCTTGTCCAGCGGGGTTCACGAGCCAGACTGGAGCAGCGTCCTGCACGGCAGTTGCCGGCGGCCTGACTGCCGCTCCTTCCACGCTCAGCTTTGGACCAATCGTGAAGGGCACCAATGCAGATCGCCAGGAGGCCAAGTTCACGAACAACGGTCGTAGCCCGTTGACGTTCACGGCGCTGTACTTCTCCACAACGCAGGGCGGACCGAGGACGACCGCGCCGTTTGGTGCGGCGACGACGACCTGCACGCAGAATGGCGCCGTCCTCCAGCCGGGGGCGTCGTGCACGGTCAGCGTCATCTTCGGTTCGGTGAACGCCGGAACCTTCACGGGCTACCTGAACGCAACCGATAACAACGGCGGATCCGCGTCAGTGAAGCTGAGCGGTGTGGCCACCGAAGCAGAAGTGACATCGAGCCCTGCGATCCTGTCCTTCAGTCCGCAACAAGTGGGGACCCAGTCGGACCGCCAGCTGGTCTTCTTCAACAACACCGGCGCAGCCTCGGTGAAAGTCACGGCCATTGCTCTGACGACGAGTGGCGGGGTGCCGGCGACGGTCCCATTCGTCATCACGTCCTCAGCTTCCAGTTGCGCCGTGAACCAGGAGATCATCTCGATGACGACCTGTAGCGTGGGTGTGGCGTTCGCGCCGACCGCCGCCGGCGCGGTCACCGCGACCCTCGTTGTGAAGTTCACCGGCGGCAAGATTGTCAACGTCCCGCTCACGGGCACCGGCGTGGTCGCTGTCCCGAAGGGGACGAATGGCTCCGGCACGGCACCGGGCGTTCAGGGGCCAGCGAACTTCCAGTTTCTGGTAACCGAAGCGCCCGGGGGCGGCGTGACGGGAAGCCTGCCGCGTCTCCAGTTCCAGAAAGAAGGCAAGGATCGCCTCTTCCAGGCGAGCTTGGTTGACCTCGGCTCCTTCGCGCTGAGCAGCGCTCACGCGTCGATGGTCGGTGCCGGTAGGCTGTTGGTGCCGGGCACTAACAGTCCGATGGTGGGCACCTACCCGTTCCGCATGGAGGTGACAGACGGCTTCTCGAGCGGCCAGCCCGACACCATCCATATCGTCATCTACTCGCCGAATGGCAACGTGTTCTACGAGATTGGTTCGACGGGCGCAGAGGTGCCCATTAGCGGTGGGGACATCGTCGTCCAATAGCGGATGCCGTTTCGAGACCGGCGGATATGGGATGAGGGCGGAAGCGAATCGCTAGGTCGCGTCGCGAACACATCACGTGACGCGAAGCCCGCCTCAGGCGGGCTTCGCGCACTATCCGAGGATGGAGCGGGAGACCGGATTCGAACCGGCGACCCTCTGCTTGGGAA
>CAIXBH010000022.1 GCA_903917615.1 uncultured Chloroflexota bacterium
CCACGCGACGGTCGCAATGTGGCAGCGCGAACTCGCAGGCAGCGTCCGGCGTCTTGAGGACGCGGTCCGCAACGGTGCGACGAATGTGTGGGAGGCGACGGTCGCCGCCTATGCCATAAAAGAGCCGAACCGCTTCGCAGTGCTCTGGTACGGCGAGGCCCTCTCACTGATGCGACACCTTCGGGCGCGTGGTCTTGTCGTGCGGTCGACTGGGCCCGACGGGCGCTTCCAGTACCGGCACACGTCGGCCTAGGCGACCCTCCGTCAGGAATCGCATCCAGCGGGTGCCCTACGGGTGCCGCGGCGCCTCACAGCAGTTCTACGAGGCTGAGGCGCGTTTCTCCCAGCGGTCGCCCCAGTTCTCGAGCGTCAAGCCCGAGATGAGGGCACGCTGGAGGAGCTTGCCGTCGCGTCGGTGACCGAGCAGGTTCACCCGAAGCGGGCGATCGCTCAGCGTGAGCTCGAGGCGCGTTGCGGCTGGGTCAACAGTCCGCGTTTCGAACACCTCGTAATCCGCACGAGCGTCGGGTCGCGCGCTGAGGCGAATCTCCCACGTCGCGACGGCGGGGAGGCTCGTCCAAGCGAGAGCAGCGGCGCCAGCAGCGCCCTCGCGCTTCACGTCCATGTTTGCGGTGATCGTCGGGCGCGTCCGCAGCGCCCCTGGACGCGGTAGACCGCCTGCGCGTGGCAAGCCGCCAGAGCTCGGAAGGCCGCCGAGACGCGGTGTCTCTGGCGTCGACGGAGCTGCCGCCGCAGGTGGGGAGAGGGGCGTCCCGACCGTCGTACGCGCGCGGTAGACAGCTGCGACACGGTCGAGCTGCGCGAGCGTTCGTTGCGCGGCTGCAAGCGCGGCGGGATCGGAACCGGCGGCGGCGTGCACACGCGTCCGCAGCGCTTCGATGTCGGGCGCGGCACCGCTGGTTACCGCGCGGCGTGCATCGTCGATGATCGCGCGCAGCGCGTCAGAGACGATTGCGGGCACGGCTGTGTCAGAAGAAGACATCACGGCTCCAGGATGCCGAAGAGCGGTGGTGCGGGGCTCAGACTTCGGAGTCGTCGAGCGCGAGCGGCGCCGCATGCGCCACCAGCGCGTCGATCGGAACGACCTCCAACGCACGCTCGTGCGTTGCTCCGAGCACGACCTTTGGGGCGAACCCGGCTTGGTACGCCTGCAACCAGCGCGACGAGCAGAGACACCAGCGGTCGCCAGGCTCAAGCCCGGCAAATCCCCATTCGGGATGCGGCGTCGAGAGGTCGTTTCCTACGTCCTTGCTGAACTGCAGAAACTCGTCGGTGGTTTCGACACACACCGTGTGGCTTCCGACGTCCTCGTCGCCCGTCGAGCAGCAGCCATTCCGGTAGAAGCCGGTGAGCGGAGCTGTAGAACACGGGAGGAGATCTCCGCCCACAACGTTTACGTCGGGGTGCTGTGTCATTCCTCAGCGATTGTGTCCGAAAGCGCGAGGCTCAGAAGCAGTGGAGTGAGCGTTGCAGCGGTAATGATCACGGTCGCGCCAACGCGGCTGACGGAGTTTTCGATGTACCAGCTGATCGGCAGCGTCCCGATCCAGTAGATCCCCGCCAGACCGGTGGCTGCGAGCGCGAGCCAGCCTGCGGCGGCAGCCGCAATCACGGGGGCGCGGGTAGCGGCGATGAGCACAGCCGCGATCGCGATCACGACGAGCGTCGTCGACGCGTACTCGGCGAAGGGCGCATCGACCATCACCCGGATGCTCTCGGTGAAGCGGTGGAGGTGGTCGGCGAGGAAC
>CAIXBH010000023.1 GCA_903917615.1 uncultured Chloroflexota bacterium
AGGCCGCCGAGGCACAGATCGCAGCCGAGCGTGAGGAGATGGAGCTCGACCCGCAGTCCGAACAGGATGAGCTCGCGCTCATCTACCAGGCGAAGGGGTTGCCGCGCGACGCGGCCGAGCACCTGGCCGCGACGCTGATGTCCGATCCCGAGCACGCGCTCGGTGCACTCGCACGCGAGGAACTCGGCATCGTGCCGGAGGAACTGGGGTCGCCCTGGGCTGCGGCGATCGCCTCGTTCATTCTCTTCGCCGCCGGTGCGATCGTGCCGCTGCTCCCGTTCCTGTTCATGGTCGGCCTCCCCGCGGTGGTGCTGAGCGCGGTCCTCTCCGGCCTGGCGCTCTTCGGCACCGGCGCAGCGATCACGCTGCTCACCGGGCGTTCGGCGGTCTTCGGCGGCGGGCGCCAGCTCGTCCTCGGGCTCGTCGCGGCCGCGCTGACGTACGTCCTGGGTTCGCTGATCGCGGGCGTCACGGGCATCTAACAGCGCCCGCCTGGCCCCGCTGATCGGGCCGAATTGCAGGCGATTCGCCATGTTCGGTGTGGACGGCGTTGATGCCTCGTTGATATGTCGCGTGCGTTTGCGGGCCTCGCAAACAGGCTGCTAGACTCCGGCACGTCGACATCCCCATCGACGACAAACGCCGCCCTCTCCCCGTTAGGGCCCGTGATTTCCGTGATCAATCCGCTCTCCTCATTCCTGGGGATGTTTTCGCACGACATCGGCATCGACCTCGGTACCGCGAACACGCTCGTGAGCGTGCGCGGTCGCGGCATCGTCATCGACGAGCCGTCGGTCGTCGCCATCGACACGGTGACGAAGCGCGTCCTCGCGATCGGTGCCGAGGCGAAGCGCATGGTCGGCCGCACACCGTCGACCATCGTCGCCGTGCGACCGTTGCGCGACGGCGTTATCTCCGACTTCGCCGTGACCGAGAAGATGCTGCAGTACTTCATCCGCTCGGTGCACGAGCGCTTTGGCCTCGGCATCCCGAAGCCGCGCGTCGTCGTCGGCATCCCCTCGGGCGCCACGGAAGTCGAGAAGCGTGCGGTGCACGACGCGGCCATGGCTGCGGGCGCGCGCGCCGCGTACCTCATCGAAGAGCCGATGGCGGCGGCGATCGGCTCCGGCCTGCCCGTGATGGACGCGGCGGGCTCGATGTGCGTCGACATCGGCGGCGGTACCACGGAGGTCGCGGTCATCGCGCTCGGCGGCATCGTGCGATCGCAGTCCGTGCGCGCCGCAGGTGACGCGATGGACCAGGCGATCGTCGACTACGCGCGCCAGGTCCACAACATGCTGATCGGCGAGCGCACCGCCGAGCAGGTGAAGATCGGCGCCGGTTCCGCGTTCCCGCTCGACGAAGAGTTCAGCGTCGACCTGCGCGGGCGCGACCTCGCCACCGGCCTCCCGAAGGCGGTCGAAGTCTCCACCGTCGAGTTACGTGACGCCCTGTCGACGGTCACGAACGAGATCGTCCGCACCGTCCGCGCGACCATCGAGGTGACGCCACCTGAACTCGTCGCCGACCTGATGATGCACGGCATCGCCATGAGCGGCGGCGGCTCGCTGCTGCGCGGCCTCGACCGCCGCATCGCGACCGAGACTCGCTTCCCGGTGTACGTCGCGACCGACCCGCTCCGCGCGGTCGTCCGCGGCTGCGGCGAGGCGCTCGAGGAGGCCGAGACGCTGGCCAAGGTGCAGGCGCTCGTCGCCACGCGCCGGCCGCCGCGGTAGGCGCACCGAGGATGTGGACGCGCTCGACGGTCACCGCGGGCGCGCCGAGCCTTCTCCCACTCGGCTCGGACGGCGCACCTCGACGCGGCGGATGCCGCGTTGAGGGCTCTGCGCGCCCGCCAGCGCCCCGAGTGCAGCCGTGACCGGCACTCGCAGCCTCGTCTGGCTCTCCGGCCTCGTGGCGGCCGCGCTGGTCCTCCTGGCGCTCTCGCCACTGCCCCCGTCTGCGCGGCTCGAGGCCGCCACCAGTGGCCTTGTCACGCCCGTGGCCGCGGCATTGCGTGCGGCGGTGCGCCCCGTGACGGACGTCCTGCTGCATGCCGGCCAGCTGCACGAGATCGCGGCGGAGAATGCAGAGCTCCGGCGTCAGCTCGAGCGCGACGAGGCAGACCTGGCGGCGCTGCGCGAGCAGGGCGTGGCGAGCGCGCAGGCCAGCGCCCTCTCCTCGGCGGCTGGCCGCGACCTCGGACAGTTCGTGACCGCCTCGGTGCTGGCGCGCGACCCGGCCCCCGGTCGCGACCTGCTGCTGATCAATCGCGGCCTGCAGGAGGGGCTGCGTGTCGGCCAGCCGGTGCTCGGCGCCGGCGCCACGCTGGTCGGGGTGGTCGCGCAGACCGATGACCACCGCTCACGCATCCGCCTCCTGACCGACCGCGACTCGGCCATCGCCGTGCTCGTGCAGGGCTCGCGCACACCCGCGTCGCTCGTGGGTACCGGCACCTCGCTCCGGCTCGACCTGGTCCCGCACGGCGCGCCCATCGCCGGCGGAGACGTGGTGCTCTCGTCGGCGCTGGGCGGGCTGCTCCCGCCCGGCCTGCTCGCGGGGAAGGTGACGCGCGTCGCCTCGGCGCCGCAGGACCTCCTCGAGACGATCGAAGTGGAACCGCTGTCCGACTTCGCTCGCCTCGAGCAGGTGCTCGTGCTGATCGATTTCCGGCCCGGCGCGACCCTGTCGGCCGGCGGCGGGGCACGATGAGCCGCGCCGCCCTCGCGCTCCTCGCCACCCTCGCGGCGCTCGCACAGATCGGCGCGGTCCCGGCGGCATTCCTCGACCCGCTCGCGGGGCCGACGCTGCCGATCGCGCTGGCCGCCGGCTGGGCGAGCGTGCGCGACCCACGCGAGACGTGGCCGCTCCCGCTCGCCGCGGCGGTCGTGCTGGGCGCGGTGTCCGAAGCGCGCGTGGGCTGGTTCGTCCTGGCCTTCCTCCCCGTGATCGCGCTCACCATCCTCTTCCGCCAGACCGAGGGCCGAGGTCTGGTCACCATCGCTCGTCGATTGCTCACCGCCGGCGTTGCCGGGCTGCTCGGTACGGTGGCGTATGTCGTCGTGCTCGCGCTGGGCGCCGGCACGCTGCGCGCGATCCCGGGCGAGTTCGCGGTGATCGCCTCGGGCGCCGCGTGGACGGCAACGCTCGCGATGTGCCTCACAAGCGCGATGTGGCCCCTCCGCGCGCAGAACGTCGGGCTCTTCGCATGAACAGGGCGAGGTGGACGCCGCGCATCCTCACCGCGACGATGCTCGTGCTGCTGTCCCTGGTGGGCCTTCAGACGCTGCGCCTCGAGGTGCTCGATCCCGCTGTGCCGGCCTCCGAACGCAACGGCATCCCGCGCGTCGACGCGATCCCGCCGCCTCGCGGACTCATCGTCGATCGGAACGGCACCGTCCTCGCAAGCAATGTGCCGCGGTACCGCGTGTCGCTCGTACCCGGGGAGTTGCCGAAGGATCCTGTCGCGCGCATCGAGGTCTTCCAGAGAATCGCGGCCGTGACGCGCATTCCTGCGGCCGACCTCGACACCGCCGCGACGACCGGCCTCGCACTCGTGGATCCGTTCACGCCGATCACCGTCATCGACGGCGTCGCGGGCGTCGACGCGATCCTGTTCCGCGCGGCGCTGGCCGGCGTGCCCGCCACGCGCATCGAGACCGCGGCAACGCGCGCCTACGACCCCACCGGCGCCCTCGCGCACGTCCTCGGCTACGTCGGCGCGCTGCCCGCGGACCGCGCGCAGGCCCTCGTCGCGCAGGGCTACTCGCTCGATGCCCGCATCGGCCTCGCGGGCATCGATCTGC
>CAIXBH010000024.1 GCA_903917615.1 uncultured Chloroflexota bacterium
GCGAGTCCACGGCCTCCTGCAGCATCCGCTTCTCGTTGCGGATGATGATCTCGGGCGCACCGAGGTTCAGCAGCCGCTTCAGGCGGTTGTTGCGGTTGATCACGCGGCGGTACAGGTCGTTCAGGTCGGAGGTCGCGAAGCGGCCACCCTCCAGCTGCACCATCGGGCGCAGGTCGGGCGGGAGCACCGGGAGCTCCGTGATGATCATCCACTCCGGGCGGTTGCCGGACTTGCGCAGGGCCTCCACGACGCGCAGGCGCTTCGTGGCCTTCTTGCGCTTCTGGCCGCTCGCCTCAGCCACCTCGACCTGGAGCTTCTCGGAGAGGTGCTCGAGGTCCATCTTCTCGAGGATCGAGAGGACGGACTCGGCGCCCATGCCGGCCTTGAAGACCAGCCCGAAGCGCTCCTCGTACTCGCGGTACTCGGCCTCGGTGAGCACGGTGAGCTGATCCGACTCCACCGGGTCGGCGAGGCGGTCCAGCCACTTCATCTGCGCCGCGTACTCGTCGCGCACGGCGTTGCGGATCGCGGCGATCTGCTTGTTGAGGGGCTCCAGCTCCTTGAAGGCGGCGTCACGCTTCTGCTGCGACGCGGCCGAAGCCATCAGCTGGATGTCCGCCTTCTTGCCGGCGATCGACTCCTCGACGCTGCTGACCGTCGCGCGTGCGGCGTCCTGCAGCGACTTGATGGTCTCGCGGCCGATCGTGTCGCCGCGTGCCGCGACGGTCTCGTCGCGGAACGTGAGCTTGCCGCGGAGCTTCTCCTCCATGCGGCCCTGGAGGTCCTGCTCCATCGCGCGGGCCTCGGCCATGACGGCGTCGATCTCGCTCGCGAGCTCGTTGTCCGCCTCGGCCAGCTGCTCGGTCTTGCGGCCCTCGATCTCCGTGAGCTCGTGCTGGAGCATCTGCTCGCGCAGGATCTTGCGGTTGCCGACGTCGCCCTCGCGACGCGAGACCTCCTGGTCGATCTCCTCGTGCAGCAGCTCGATGGCGTGCTGCCGCGCGTCCGCGTTCACCTCGGTGACCACGTACTGCGCGAAGTAGATCACGCGCTCCAGCGTGCGCGGGGCGATGTCCAGCAGCAGGCCGAGCCGGCTCGGGACGCCCTTCGCGAACCAGATGTGCGTGACGGGCGCCGCGAGGCTGATGTGCCCCATGCGCTCGCGGCGGACCTTCGACCGTGCGACTTCAACGCCGCACTTGTCGCAGATGATGCCCTTGTAGCGGACGCGCTTGTACTTCCCGCAGTGGCACTCGAAGTCCTTCTGCGGGCCGAAGATCTTCTCGCAGAAGAGCCCGTCCTTCTCCGGCTTGAGCGTGCGGTAGTTGATCGTTTCCGGCTTGGTCACCTCGCCGTACGACCACGAGCGGATCTGCGCCGCCGAAGCGAGCGACAGTCGGATGGCGTTGAAGTCGTTGACCTCAAGCATTAGTCATCGTCTCCCATCTCACGGCCCGAGAGGTTGATACCCAGGCGCGGCACGTTGTCGTCGTCGCCGAACCCAACTTCCTGCTCATCGTCGTTGAGGATCTCCACGCTCAGGCCGAGCGACTGGAGCTCCTTCACGAGCACCTTGAAGGATTCCGGCACCCCGGGCTCCATGGTGTTCTCGCCCTTGACGATGGCCTCGTACGTCTTCACACGGCCGACGACATCGTCCGACTTCACGGTGAGCATTTCCTGCAGGATGTGGGCGGCGCCGTACGCCTCCAGTGCCCACACCTCCATCTCGCCGAAGCGCTGTCCACCGAACTGCGCCTTGCCACCCAGCGGCTGCTGGGTGATGAGGGAGTATGGGCCCGTGGAGCGGGCGTGGATCTTGTCGTCCACCAGGTGGATGAGCTTCAGCATGTACATGTAGCCAACGGTGACCGGCTGGTCGAACGGCTCACCCGTGCGGCCGTCGTACACCGTCTGCTTGCCCCAGATCGGCGGCGCCGAGTTGGTGCGGTCTGCCACCTCCTGCACGCGCGCGTCGAAGTGCTCCTTGGTCAGCCGGCGGACGTTGTGCTCGCCGAAGCCTTCCATCCAGATCGAGAGCGCCGCGTGGCGTGCCGTCCCCGGCTCGCCGGTGCGCAGCACCTCGTCCGCGTCGAAGCCGGCCTCCGTGAGGTAGCGCTCCATCAACTCGACGTCGACGCGCTGGCCGACGGTCTGGTCGCGCACGTCGAGTGCACGGCCCGTCTCCACGGCGTTCGACTGGATCGCGATCCAGGCCCGCGCGAGCGCGTCCTCGATGTCGAAGTCCGTCGCCCCGTCGAACACCGGCGTCACCGCGCGCCAGCCCAGCGTGGAGGCGGCCCACCCGAGGTGGACCTCCAGCACCTGGCCGACGTTCATGCGGGACGGCACGCCGATCGGGTTCAGCACGACCTCTACCGGGCGGCCGTCCGACAGGTAGGGCATGTCCTCCATGGAGTTGATGCGGGAGACCACGCCCTTGTTGCCGTGGCGGCCCGCCATCTTGTCGCCCTCGGTGATCTTGCGCTTCTGCGCGATCGACACGCGAACCATCATGTTCACGTCGGCGGGCAACTCGTCGTCGTCCTCGCGGCGGAACACCTTCACGTCGATCACCTTGCCGCGCTCGCCGTGCGGGACGCGGAGCGAGGTGTCTTTCACCTCGCGCGCCTTCTCGCCGAAGATCGCGCGCAGCAGCTTCTCTTCCGGCGTCAGCTCGGTCTCGCCCTTCGGCGTGATCTTGCCGACCAGGATGTCGCCCTCGCGGACCTCCGCACCGATGCGGATGATGCCCTCGTCGTCGAGGTCGCGGAGCGCCTCGTCGCCGACGTTCGGGATGTCCCGGGTGATCTCCTCGGGGCCCAGCTTCGTGTCGCGGGCCTCGACCTCGTACTTCTCGATGTGGATGGAGGTGAACTTGTCATCCTTCATCACCGACTCGGACAGGATGATCGCGTCCTCGAAGTTCAGGCCCTCCCAGGACATGAACGCCACGAGGACGGACTGGCCCAGCGCCAGCTCGCCGTCCTGCGTGCAGGACGAGTCGACCAGCGGCTGACCCTTCCGGATGCGGTCGCCGCGGCTGACGATCGGGCGCTGGTTGATGCACGTGCCCTGGTTGGAGCGCACGAACTTCAGCAGCGGGTACTTCTCTTCGCGGCCCGAGTTGTAGCGGACCGTGATGAAGTCGGAGGTCGCCGAGACGATCTCGCCGTCCTCCTCCGCGTTGATCACCTGACCCGAGTCCGCGGCGGCCGCGGCCTCGATGCCGGTGCCGACCAGCGGCGCCTCGGGGCGCAGCAGCGGCACGGCCTGGCGCTGCATGTTCGCGCCCATCAAGGCGCGGTTCGCGTCGTCGTGCTCCAGGAACGGGATCATCGCGGCGGCCACCGAGACGATCTGTCGCGGCGAGACGTCGATGTAGTCGATGTCGATCGGGTTCGACATCAGCAGGCGCGCGCCCCAGCGGACCTCGATCTTCGGGGCGGTCAGGTTGCCGAACTCGTCGGTCGCCGTGCTCGCCTGCGCGATCTTGAAGTCCTCTTCCTCGTGCGCGTCGAGGTACACGACCTCGCTCGACGGGAACGGGACCAGCGGGATCTTGTCCTCGGCGGCGTCGGCCAGCGCGTGCGCCAGCGTGTCGTCGATCATCGTGCCGGCCGTGCCGATCACGCGGCCGCCGGCGGTCTTGATGTCCTCCGCCAGATAGCGGTTGAGCAGCTGCCGGCTGTTCGTCTTCGGCAGGTCGTGGATGACCGGGCGGTACGGCGTCTCGATGAAGCCGAAGTCGTTCACCACGCCGTACGTGGCGAGGCTGCCGATGAGGCCGATGTTCGGCCCTTCCGGCGTCTCGATCGGGCAGATGCGGCCGTAGTGGCTGTGGTGCACGTCGCGGACATCGAACCCGGCGCGGTCACGCGACAGGCCGCCCGGTCCAAGGGCGGACAGCTTGCGCTTGTGCGCGATCTCGGCGAGCGGGTTGATCTGGTCCATGAACTGCGAGAGCTGGCTGCCGCCGAAGAACTCCTTCATGGCGGCGACGACCGGCCGGATGTTGACCAGCGCCGACGGCGTGGCCTCCTCCGGGTCGGTGATCGTCATGCGCTCGCGCACCACGCGCTCCATGCGCAGCAGGCCGATGCGGAACTGGTTCTGCATCAGCTCGCCCACGGACCGCACGCGGCGGTTGCCCAGGTGGTCGATGTCGTCCGGGGTGCCCCGGCCGTTGTTGATCTGGATGATGCGCTTCACGATCGCGATGAGGTCCTCGCGCCGGAGCGTGCGGATCTCAGGCGTGTCGACGAGGCCGAGGCGCTTGTTCAGCTTGTAGCGGCCGACCCGGCCGAGGTCGTAGCGGCGGTCCGTGAAGAACAGCGTCTCCAGCAGGTCGCGTGCGTTGGCAGCCGTGGGCGGGTCGCCCGGGCGCAGACGGCGGTAGAACTCCTCCAGCGCCTCGGCCCGGTTCTTCGTCGGGTCCTTGGCCAGCGTGGAGTCGAGGTACTTGTGGTCTTCGTCGGTGTCGACCTCCGCGAGCATCGCGCGGACGCGATCCTCCGTGCCGACCTCGGAGTCGTCGACGCCGTCGACGCCGTCGATGGCGCGCAGCAGCACCGTGACCGGGATGCGGCGCTTGCGGTCGACCTTGACCGAGATGACGTCCTTGGCGTTGGTCTCGAACTCAAGCCAGGCGCCGCGGTTCGGGATGAGCTTCCCGGCGGTGAGGCGGCGGCCGGTGGCCGGGTCCGACTCCGCGGTGAAGTACGCGCCCGGCGAGCGGACGAGCTGGGAGACGACGACGCGCTCGGCGCCGTTGATCAGGAACGTGCCGTGCTTGGTCATCATGGGCACGTCGCCCATGAAGAGCTCCTGCTCCTTGACCTCGCCGGTCTCCTTCACGAGGAGCTCGACGCGGACGCGGAGGGGCGCGGCGAACGTGCGCTCGCGGTCGCGGCACTCGGCCTCGGAGTACTTCGGGTCTTCGAAGCGGTAGTCGCCGAAGCGGAGCTCCATCCGGCCGCCGGTGAAGTCCTCGATCGGGGAGACCTCGTCGAACAGTTCGCGCAGGCTCTCCCGCAGGAAGCGGTCGTAGGAGCGGCGCGGCATGTCGATGAGATTGGGCATCTCCATGACGTGGCGATTCGTGCCGAAGCCCTTCTTCATCGAAGGCACTCGACGGCTCGAGATGACGACGCGACGACGTTCGTTAGTCAAAGACGCTCCCCCTCATCGGTCGGCCGCCGTGCTGCCCCCTCCGGACGGGGTGCAGCCGTTGCAGCAGACGTAGCCACCGGCGTTCCCCGCATCCGGGGAGGGCCGCTCAGGCGTTCGTAACTCTCTTCGCAACCCCCGGGAAGACCCGGGCACGGCAAAGCCCCCGCGCGACCAAACCGGACGCCGAGGGCGTTACGCCACGCAACCTTGATCTTGAAATGCGACCCACGCGAATGCCAGTGTACGCTTGGGCGGGCGGAATCTCAACCGTATCCCGCGCGCCGGTAGCCGTCAACGGCTTTTCCACAGATTCAGTGTACGCCGCCCGTATCCACCCGGCCCGTGCCCCGCCTATGGCGCGGGCGTGGGGGATGCCGCCCGCCGCTGACGAGCCACCTCGGCCGCGGCCGGGTCGTACGGCCGGTTCGAGGCGGCCTCCCAGACCGGCCAGCCCTCTTTCGGCCGGTCGGTGGTGTCGCGCAGGCCGATGTTCGCGACCAGGTCGAAGGGGGCCGCCGTCGCGAATGAGAGGTCGCGCAGGGTGAACCAGACCACGAGCGGAGAGGACAGCGCGTCGGCATCGTCCAGCAGCCGCTGGAGGTACCGGCGTTGCTCGGCCGGCGTGGATGAGTTCACGCCATCGCGACCGGCGCCCGAGGCGAACCCGGCCGAGACGAAGGCGATGGGCAGCTGGGTCTGCTCTCGAATCTGTGCGTAGTAGTTCGGCGGGACTTTCCGAGCGACGGGGTAGGCGAAGGAGGGGTACGTAGTGAGCCCGAACAGGTCGATCTTGCCCTCGAAGTCCTTCAGGAGCTGCCAGCGCGCGGTGTGCGGTGGCAGATCGGGGATCACGCCGAGGAGCTCTTCGAACTGGAAGGAAGGGAACACCGTGGTGTCCGGGGAAGCGGCCTTCACGGCGTCGTAGGCCTCCCGGTACGCCTTCACGAAGGCCTGATAGCCCTGCGGGTTCCGCTCGAAGGTCGCGTTCACCTCGGTCCCAAGCACGAGGTAGGCGGGGCGGATGTTGCGGACCGTGTAGACCGCCTCGGCCACGAACGCCTGGCGGAGGGCGTCGTCGCTGAAGTCCTTGCCGGCGTAGTCGCTGGGGAGCTTCTGGAGCCGTTCACGGGCACTCGGATCGAATGGGTCGAGGGCCACGACGATGCTGAGCCCGCGCTGCCGTGCCCCCTCGCGGATGGAGAGGGTCTGGTCGCGCATCGTGTCGGAGGGGCGGGCGCCCGGCAGAAAGTCTCCCCAGGACGGCGGGCGTTGGACGAGGATCACCTCGCCGTACTGGGCCGCCATGTCGTAGGTCTGGCGCTGCGCGCCGTCGGTCAGGGCCCACGGCACGTCCGAGAAACCGAGGCGGAACGCGCGGGCGTCGCCCTGGGCCGGTCGCGCCCGGGGCTGGAACGAGGAGTTCCCGGTGCCCTCCGCCCGGCACGCCGTCGCGAGGACCGCCATGGCCAGCAGCGTGAGCAGTAGAAGGGGCCGTCGAGTTCCCTGGCGCATCGCTGCCCATCGTCCGGCCTGCGATCCGGCGGGTCAAACCTCGACGCGGGTTCCGCCCGATGGGCGGCGTCTGCGTCCCGGGCCAACATGAGTCGAGGACGAGGGAGGTCGACATGGCCATGGGACTGGTGTCCGCGAGCGACCTGATGCACGCGCTTTTCGCGGTGACCTCGGATGCCGACGCCCGTGCGATGGTCAGCCGCGCCACGCGCGTGTCCGGTGTGGCGGACGACCGCCCGCTCGAACTCCGGGAACTGCTGATGATGTGTGACGCGCTCTGCGCCGAAGGCGGGTCGATTCAGCGGGTCGCCGAGGAGATCGCGATGCGGGCGCTCCGGGAGAGCTAGGCCGAGGCCTGCGGCTTACGGCTCTTTGTCCGCGAACACGGTGTCGCGGGCCACGTCGCCCCAGGAGAAGAGCGCTGCCGCGAAACGGATCGGCGACTCGTGCCGGTTCAACTCGTCGAGGTCGAGGCCCCTCAGGTACCCGGCGATACGGTCGCTCACGCCTTCCTCGGCGTAGAACTCGACCGGCCGGAAGACGCCGAAGGTGGTGGAACTGAGCGGCTGTCCGCCCGGGACAGCGCAGGCCACGGCGAGCGCCATCTGGTCGATGCCGTACGGCCGCCGTGTGGCGGCGATGCGCTCGCGACACCACGCGACGATGTTCTCCGCGAGGCCATCGATGTCCGCGGACCTGATCGGCACGTCCCCGAGCATCCACTCTTGTCGCGAGAGACCCGTACCACGGCGGATCGAGTCCTCGACCCGGGTGCGGAGGGGATCGGGATGGAAGCGCCGCATCAGTGAATCCAGCATGGCGTCCCCCCTTTCTCTCGCACTCGCGCGCGGCCCCGTTCCCCATCAGGGGAAACCCGTACGGGAATCATCGGCGGTCATCAGCGATTCGCCAGTGCTCCCGTGCCCGCTCCGGTACATTCACCGAGCCTTCACCATTCGAGGGACGCCGATGAATCATGACCGCTTTCGCCGCCTCGTCCTTCGCGCACTCGCGGACATTCCGGAGCCGTTCGCGACGCATCTCCGGGGCGTGGCCGTCGTGGTCCGGCGTGAGCCGAACGCCGCCGACCGGGTCGAGGCGGGCCTCGAGGGCGATGACGAGCTCTTCGGGCTCTACACCGGAACGCCGCTCACCGAGCGGCACGACTACCAGATGGCGCTGCCCGACCGGATTGTGATCTTCCAGGGGCCACACGAGCGCGAGTTCTCTCACGCTGCGTTGTCACGCCAGATACGGCTCACCGTCATGCACGAAGTGGCTCACCACTTCGGCATTGACGACGCGCGCCTTGAGGCGCTGGGGCTCGAGTAGCTCGAACAGGTCGCCGGACACGGAAACGCCGCCCGGGCGGGCGGCGTCTCCAGGAAGAACGATCCGGCACCCTCAACTCTTGCGAGCCTCGGGGCGGCGGGCCGGATCGTTACTTTGCCTTGACGAGGCGGGGAGCCGGTGCGTCACCGTTGACGACGGCCTTCAGGCCGGCCGCTGCGGAGAACTTGGGGGCCTTCGAGGCCTTCACCTTGATCTCAGCGCCGGTCTGCGGGTTGCGGCCGATGCGGGCCTTGCGCTGGGCGCGGCTGAACTTGCCGAGGCCCGGGTACGCCACGTCGTCGCCGTTGCGGACGTGCGACTGGATCACGTCGCGGAAGCCGTCGAGGACGCGCTCAGTGTCGGCGTTCGTCAGGCCGGCCTGCGCGGCGACGAGGGCAACGAGTTCTGCTTTGGTCATGTCTGGTTCCCTCCTGGGAAGATCGCCCGCCGCTTGTTCTCTACAAGCGCCTATGCACGTCATCATTTGTCTTCAACGTGTCCGTGTCAAGACCAGTTTTCGAGAAAACCCCGAAAATACTGATGATTATGGTGTGTGTTGGCAGAATCAGCCGAAAATTCGCCTGATCCGCCGTCTCAGGCGGCGCAACTCGCGCCACCGTTGAGGATCGCGGCGTCCGTTACGGGTGCGAGCTCAACCAGCGCGCGAGAACCGTCGCCGTTGCATCGGCGGCCCGTTCCGTGGCGTGCGCGATTGCCTCGTCGATGGATGCGCCGGCTGACGCGAGCGGCTCGGCGTCGGCGATGCCGACCGGCAGGCCATCGACACTGCCCGCCACCGCGATGCACGGCGTCTGCATCTCGGCGGCCACCGCCGCGACGTGCGCCACTGCCTTCCCGTAGGCGGTCTGGGCGTCCAGTCCGCCCTCGCCCGTGATGACGAGATCCGCTGCGGCGATCGCCTCGCGCAGGCCAATCGCGTCCCCGACGAGCGCCGCCCCCGACTCGATGCGTGCCTGCGGCATGGCCGCGAGCAGCCCGACCGGGAGGCCGCCGCCGGCGCCGCTCCCCGGGCGCTCGGCGACATCGAGCCGCAGGTCCCGGTCGAGGGTGCGCGCCCAGCGTGTCAGGGCGTACTCGAGCGCGGGGGCTTGCCAGTCCGCGAGACCCTTCTGTGCGCCGTACACCGCGGTTGCGCCCTCGTCGCCCAGGAGGACGTTGCGCACGTCGACCGCGATGCTCAGGTCAACAGCCGCGAGGCGCGCAGCGGTGGCCGCCTCAATGCGCGCCAGGCGGGCGAGGTGAATGCCTCCCGGCGGCAGGTCCGCGCCCGCGAGGTCGAGGAGCCGCACGCCCAGTGCTTGCGCGGCGCCCGCGCCGCCGTCGTTCGTGGCCGTGCCGCCCACGCCGAGGACGATCCGGGTCAGGCCCGCATCGATCGCGTGGCGAATCTGCTCCCCCACGCCGAAGGTCGAGGCACGGGTGGCATCGCGGTCGCTTGCTGGAAGCAGTGTCAGGCCAGCGGCGGCGGCAGCCTCGATGACGGCGAGCGGTGGGGCTCCGCTTCGCTCGACGCGCGCGTAGGCCGCCTCCACGGGTGTGCCGAGCGGACCGCGCACGGTGTGCCGGACGAGCGCGCCGCCGGTGGCGGCCGCCACGATCGCGACTGTGCCGGGGCCTCCATCCGCCATCGGCAGGAGCACTACCTCCGCATCCGGAAGCGCTCGTCGGACGCCCTCAGCAATCGCGGCGGCGGCCTCGGCGCCGGTCAGCGAGCCTTTGAACTCTTGCGGGCAGACGAGGACGTGCCGAATCCGATCGGGGTCGGTGGTCACTACAGGAACCAGCCGGCGAGGTGGAGCGCGGCGCTGATCAACACGGCGACGACGTAGATCAGCCCGAGCTTGCGGGCCTGTTTGCCGAGCTGCCGGAACTGGCGCGGGCGAAAGACCATCATGAGGAGGGTCAGCACCATCGACACAAGGATGATGTCCTTCAGCAGCGTCGTCACAGGGCGCCCTCCGGCGGACATCGTATCGGCCCGCCCGGAGGCTTGACTAGAACAAGCGTTCGCTACTACATTGGACATCCATTTAGAACAGATGTTCCTGAGGAGCCCTGTGATGGCCTCGACCTTCTCCGCACCCGCCACCGCGCCGGACGGCTCCAGCATCGCGGCACCAACGCGCACACGGCGCCGGTTCAGTTACGCCGGCCCTCGCTGTCCGCAGTGCGCTGGCCCCCTCGTCTTCGGCGAAGGCTGCAGCGTCTGCCCGGTCTGCGGCCACTCCTCCTGCTCGCTCTAAGGGGCACGAGGCTGCGGCGTCTCGGCTGATTCGGGCGCGGGTTCGATCCCCTTCCCACGCGTTCGTATACTGTGGCCCCCGAACCGGGCGCACGACATATGAACGATGGCGGGAAGGCACGCGCATGGTCGCGGAGACGGCACTCGATCTCTCGGCGCTGACGCAGCGCGTCCGGCGGCACATCGTCCGCATGGTCTACGAGGCGAAGTCGGGCCACATCGGTGGCTCGATGTCCTCGACGGACATCATGGCGGTGCTGTACGGCCGGATCATGCGTCACGACCCGAAGCGCCCCGACTGGGCCGAGCGTGACCGGCTCATCATGAGCAAGGGCCACTGCACGCCGGTCCTCTACGCGATGCTCGCCGAGTTCGGCTACTTCTCGACTGACGAGCTGGCGACGTTCCGCCGTAAGGGCTCCCGTCTGCAGGGGCACTCCGTCCTCGGCAAGCCCGAGGGCGTCGAGAACTCTGCCGGTGCGCTTGGCATGGGGCTCTCGTTTGGGCTCGGCATCCGCCTCGGTCAGCGCCTCAACGGCATCGACGCGCATGTCTACGTGATCATGGGCGACGGCGAGCAGGACGAGGGCCAGGTGTGGGAGGCCGCGATGGCTGCCGCCCACCACGAGGCCGAGGGCCTGGTGGCGATCATCGACCGCAACGGCATCCAGAACGACGACTTCACGAACGCCACGATGCGCACCGAGCCGCTGGACGAGAAGTACCGCGCCTTCGGCTGGGAAGTCCGCGCCGGCGTCGACGGGCATGACCTCGCCGCCGTCGAGGACGCGCTGCGCTGGGCGCGTGACGTGAAGGGCAAGCCGGCCTGCGTCATCTTCGACACGGTGAAGGGCAAGGGCGTCTCCTTCATGGAGAACAACCCGAACTTCCACGGCGCACCACCCAGCGACGAGCAGTTCGTGCTCGCGATGCAGGAGCTCGGCGAATGACGACCACCGCCCCCGCCAGCGCGGCCACCCGCGAAGCACTCGGCCCGACGCTCGTGCGTCTGCAGCGGGCCGGCGCCGACATCGTCGTGGTCGATGCCGACCTCGGGAAGTCGACCTCCGCGCGCACGTTCAAGGACGCGTACCCGGACCGCTTCATCACCTTCGGGGTCGCCGAGCAGAACATGATCTCCGCCGCGGGCGGCCTCGCGACCACCGGTCACGTCGTCGTCGCCTCGACGTTCGCGGTCTTCGCGGAGCACGCGTTCGACCAGCTGCGCATGTCGGTCGCGCAGCCGCGCCTCAACGTGAAGATCGTCGCGAGCCACGGAGGCGTCTCCGTCGGCGAGGACGGCGCGTCAGCGGAGTCCGTTGAGGACTACGCGCTCTTCAGCTCGCTCGTGAACTTCACCGTGGGCGTCCCCGCGGACGTCGTCGAGGCGGAGGCGATGATCGAGGCCGCGATGGCGGCCCCCGGCCCGTGGTACATCCGCACCGGTCGCCCGAAGATCCCGGTCGTCTACACGGAAGGCGCGCGCTTCCAGGTCGGCAAGGCCGATCTCCTCCGCCAGGGCACGGACGTCACCATCATCGCGTGCGGCCTGATGGTCGGGCGTTCGCTGGCGGCGGCCGAAACGCTCGCCGCGCAGGGCATCAACGCCCGCGTGCTGAACTTCTCCACGATCCGTCCGCTCGACACCGCGGCTCTCGAGGCCGCGGCACGCGACACCGGTGCGATCGTGGTCGCGGAGGAACACCTCGTGCACTCCGGTCTGGGCGCGATGTGCGCGCAGGCCCTGGCGCAGATCGCGCCCGTGCCGATGGAGTTCGTCGGCGTGCAGAACCGCTACGGCGAGTCCGGCACCTGGGACGAAGTCCTCGAGCTGATGGGCCTGACATCCGGCGGCGTCGTCGAGGCGACGAAGCGCGTGGTCGCCCGCAAGAAGTAACAGCCGCGTCCTCGATGGGCGTGGCGGCCACTTCCACCCCCCTCGCTCGGCGAGGGGAGGCGGCAGATTCCGCACGCAGTAGCGGCAACCGGGATCGGGGCGTTCTCGCGTGATGCCCCGGTTCGACGGTCTCTGGCGGCATCGCGACTTCCGGTATCTCTGGGGCGGCGAGACCGTGTCCGTCTTCGGCACGCTCGTCGGTCGCCTCGCCCTCGCGTTCACAGCCATCCTCACGTTGCACGCATCGGCGCTGGAGGTGTCGCTCCTCGCGGCCTGCGAGATGGCGCCCGGTGTCGTGCTCGGGGTGGCCGCCGGGGTGTGGGTCGACCGGCTGCCGCGCCGCGCCGTGATGATCGTGGCGGACATCGCGCGCTTCCTGCTCCTGACATCGATCCCGCTCGCGGCGGCGGCGGGCGTCCTGACGATCGCGCAGGTGTTCGCCGTCGCCGCACTCCGTGCCTCGTTCGACGCGTTCTTCGCGATCGCCTACCAGGCGTACCTTCCCGGGCTGGTCGGGCCGGAGTCGGTGATCGAGGGGAACAGCAAGCTGTCGGCGAGCGCCTCGGTTGCGGAGGTCGCGGGCTTCGGGCTGGCGGGGTGGCTCGTGCAGGCCCTTTCGGCGCCCGGCGCGGTGCTCGTCGATGGGTTGTCGTTTCTGGTGTCCGCGGTCGCGTTGTTGCGCGTCCGGGCCGTCGAGGCACCGGTCGAGGCGGACCCCGATCACGTCGGCTTCGTCGCGGAGGCGCGCGCGGGCTTCGCTGTCGTCGCGCGCGACCCGGTGCTGCGGTCGCTCGGAATTGCCGGTGTTGTGTTTCAGCTGTCGCAGGGCATCTTCGGCGCGATCATCGTGCTGTTCGTGACGCGCGAACTGGATCTGGATCCCGGCGTGCAGGGGATGATCTACGCCATCGGCGGCGCCTCGAGTCTGGTCGGCGCCCTGTTCGCCGGGCGATCGGCGCGCATGCACTTCGGACGGTCGATGTCGATCGCGGCACTGCTGCGCGGCGTGGGCGCGCTGTCGGCGGCGCTCGCTGCTGGACCGCTTGCGGCGCGGGTGACGGGGCTTGCAGGGAACCAGTTGCTCACCGATCCCGCGGCGACCTTCTACGACATTCGAGAGACGGCGGCGCGCCAGACGCTCGTGGCTCCCGCGATCCTCGGACGTGTCTCGGCGACGTTCCACATGGCGAACTTCGGCGCGGGACTGCTCGGCGTCGTAGCTGCCGGGCTGCTTGCGGATGCCCTCGGTCTGCGCGCGACGATGGTCCTGTCTGCGTTCTGCGGCATTGCCAGTGGCGTCGTGCTGTTCGTGTCGCCGGTCGGGCGGCTGGCGCAGGTGCATGCCGCGGTGACCGACTAGCGCAGGCCGAGTTCCTCGCGAAATGCCTGCAACGACGGCACTTCGAGGTCGGGCGAACGTTCACCCTCGTAGTCACGGCCGTCGCGATTGACCCAGGCCGAGCGCCAGCCCGCCGCGTGCGCGCCTGCGACGTCCTGTGACGGCGTGTCGCCGATGTGGATCACGCGGTCGGGCGCGACGCCGAACGGCGCGATTGCCCGCGCGAAGATCGCGGGGTCTGGCTTCATGATCCCGACCTCTTCGGACACGACGATGTGCGCGAACCACGGCGCGAGGTCGTGCATCTCGATCTTCATCCGCTGATACGACGTGTTGCCGTTCGTCAGGAGCACCATCGGGAAGCGCGCGTGCACGGCCTCGAGCGTCGCAACCGCGTCCTCGAAGAGGCGCATCAGCGGCGGCCACGATGCCTCGTACCGCTCGAACGCGGCGTCGGCCGCGGCATCGTCGCGGACGGCGTGACGCGCGAGAATGTCGCGCCAGCCGCGGCGCACGTAGTCGACACTCCACTCGCCGGCACCGGCGGCGCGCCATGCCTCGTCCAGGTAGCGCTGGTAGACGAAGTCGTGGACGTCACCCGGCTCGCCGAGCGCGGCCAGCGTCGGGTATCGCTCGATGAGGAAGGCGAACGGGTCGCGGAACCCCTCGCGCCACGCGCTGCGGGAGTCGAGGAGCGTCCCGTCCAGATCAAACGAGACGACCGCGATCGCGCCCGGATCGAAGGGCGACGCAACCATGCGGCTAGTTGCCGCTCGCGTCCACTTCGTCGAAGTCGTCGGTGTCGTCCTCGGAGAACGTCCCGAACTCCTCGCCGCGCCAGACGTTCACGACGAAGTCCTCGCGGTACTCGTCCGCGGTGGACACGAGTCGCGCGTCGATCTCGCTGATGAGCTCTTCGATCTCGTCCTCAGGCAACGCAGCGTGCACGACCAGCGTGCCGTACGTCTTCGCGTCCGTGAAGTGCAGGTCGACGCGGCCGATCGCGGCGGTGTCCGTCTCGATGCGGTACGCCTCGGACTGGGCAGTGCGCGCAATGCGCTCGAAGGAGTAGTCGGCCACGAGTTAGCGCACCTGTCCCGTGCCGAGCACGATCCACTTGTATGAGGTCAGTTCTTTGAGGCCCATCGGGCCGCGCGCGTGCATCTTCTGTGTCGAGATGCCCACTTCGACGCCGAGGCCAAACTGAGCCCCGTCGTTGAAGTACGTCGAGGCGTTCACGAACACGGCGGCGGCGTCCGCCTCGCGCTGGAAGCGCTGCGCGGCCGCCCACGAGTCCGTGACGATCGCCTCGGAGTGACCGCTGCCGTGCTCTTCGATGTGCGCGAGCGCGCCGTCGAGGTCGTCGACGATGCGCACGGAGCAGTCGAGCGAGAGCCACTCGGTGTCGTAGTCCTGCGCCGCGTTCACGGGCACGACCTGTGCCCCACCGCGAACCCCGCTGGCCAGCGGCAGCGCGCGCTCATCGGCGTGCAGCGTGACGCCCTTCGCGCCAAGCGCCTCCGCCATCATCGGTACGAAGCGGTCGGCGATGGACGCGTGCACGAGGAGCGTGTCCATCGCGTTGCAGACGGAGGGACGGACGGTCTTCGCGTTGATCACGATGTCGCGCGCCATGGCGAAGTCCGCATCCGCGTCGACGTACGTGTGGCAGACGCCGATGCCGCCCGCGATGACGGGCATCGTCGCCTCATCGCGGACGCGGCGGATCAGGTCGGCGCCGCCGCGCGGGATCATCAGGTCGATGAAGTCGTCCGCGCGCAGCATCGCGCCGACCTCCTCGCGGTCGGTGGACTCGATGAACTGCACGATGCCAGCGGGCAGGCCCGCCCTGGTCGCCTCGCGCTGAATGATCTCGGCGAAGACGGCGGAGGTGTCGTGCGCGTCGGAGCCCGACCGCAGGACGACGGCGTTGCCCGACTTCAGGCAGACGGCCGCGATGTCCACGGTGACGTTCGGGCGTGATTCGTAGACCGCGCCGATGACGCCGAGCGGGACGCTGATGCGCCCGATCTGCAAACCGTTCGGGCGCGTGATCATCTCGCTGGTAATGCCCACCGGATCCGGGAGCGCGGCGACCGCACGCGTGTCGCGAGCGATGGCGGCCACGCGGTCGGCGTTCAGCTCCATGCGGTCGATGAATGAGCCGGTCAGGCCATTCTTGCGGCCGCGCTCGATCTCGGGGCCGTTCACGGCGAGGATGCGCGCGCTCTCCGCCTCGATCGCGTCGGCGATGCCACGGAGCGCGGCGTTCTTCTGATCCGTGCTCACCGCCGACATGCGGCGGCTCGCGGCGCGCGCGAGCGCGGCCTTCTCGGTTGCCTCGGAGCGGGTCGTCGTGGCCATGTTCGTCTCTTGTTCCGCGTGCGGTGCAGGCGCAGCCGCGCGCCCGGGGTTCGAGGTTACACGAGCACGAGGTTGTTGCGGTGGATGACCTCTTCGCCGAGCTCGTAGCCGAGGGTCTCGGCGATCTGGTCCGAGTGCCTGCCGAGAATCCGGGCGACCTCATCGCTCGCGTAGTTCGTCATGCCGCTGGCGAGGCGTCGGCCGTCCGCCGTGACCACGTGGATCACGTCGCCACGGACGAAGGTGCCCTCGCACGCGGTGACGCCCGCAGGCAGCAGGGAATTGCCGCCGCGCAGCAGCGCCGCCGCCGCTCCGGCGTCGACCGTCACCGTCCCCCGGGCCTGCAGGCCGGAGAGCAGGTATCGCCGGCGGCTCTCGAGGCGATCCCCGGCGGGTGCGAAGTGCGTCCCCGCCGGCTCGCCCGCCGCCGCGCGCAGCACCACGTCGCGCGCGGCGCCGTCCGCGATGACGACGTGCGCGCCCCCCTGCGTTGCGATGCGCGCCGCCTGGATCTTCGTCGCCATGCCGCCGGTACCCCTCGTGCCGGCGCTGCCGCCGGCCGCCGCAACGATGGCGTCGTCGATGGCAGGCACCTCTTCGATCAGGCGCGCCGCGGGGTCACGACCGGGGTCGGCGGTGTACAGCCCGGCGATGTCGGTCAGAAGCAGCAGGAGGTCAGCGTCCACGAGGTTCGCCACCTGTGCGGAGAGGTTGTCGTTGTCGCCGATCGTCGACTCGCTCAGTTCCTCGATGGACACGACGTCGTTCTCGTTCACGATCGGCACGACGCCGAGATCGACCAGCCCGAGGAGCGTGTTGCGCGCGTTGAGGTAGCCGAGGCGGTCCGCCAGGTCGTGTCGGGTGAGCAACGCCTGCGCGATGGGCACGTTCTGCTGCTCGAAGAGTTCGTCCCACAACGCCATGAGTCGCGACTGTCCGATCGCCGCGAGGACCTGCTTCGACTGGAGGTCGCCCTGGTGTGCGCGCTGCGCCTCCTGCGCGACGGCGCCATGCGACTCGTGGTGCGCGCGCAGGCGGTGGCGTCCGGCGGCGACCGCGCCGGAGGTCACGACGAGCACCTGCACGCCGCGGCCGATCAACGCCGCGATCTGCTCGACGATCGCCGCGACGGCGGAAGGCGTGAGGGAGTCCGTGCCGCCGGTGAGGACGTTCGAACCGATCTTCACCACGATGCGGTGGTGTTCGATGCTCTGCGGCTGGAGTCGTTGCCCGGTCATCGATCTCGCCTGACTCCGCGCGTATTCCCGCGGGCGTTTAGGATGGAGGAGCGGGGCGTCAGGGTCGAGGTCGTATGGTCCGGGCCATCAGGAGGCCGTTTCCGTTGACCGCTACGCCGCCGGAGCGAACCGTGCCCATCTCATGGCGGCTCGCCCTGCGCGTCCTTGCGCGCGCCACCGTGAACTTCATCGACGATCGCGGGCCCGAGATGGCCGCCGCGATCTCCTACTACGCGCTCTTCTCGCTCTTCCCGCTGACCCTGCTCGCGGTCTCGATCTTCGGGCTCGTGCTCCGTGCGCCGGGCGTGCAGGACCAGGTGCTGAATGGGATTATCTCGTTCCTCCCGATCCAGGATCAGAGTATCGCCAAGTCCCTGCGCAGCGTCGCGGCGCTTGGGCCGACGCTGACCGTCGTCTCCGCTCTCGGCTCGTTCTGGACCGCCGGGGCGCTCTCCAGCGCCGTGCGCTCCGCCATGAACGTGGTCTTCGAGGTGGAGCGCTTCCGGCCGCTGCTCCGTGACAAGCTCCTCGACTACATCCTGATCCCGATCATCGGCCTGCCGCTGGTCGGCGGCCTGGTGCTGTCGGCGGCGTGGCGCTTCGCGGAGACGCAGGTAGTGGCGCGGGTCGGCGCGAACGGCGCGCTCGGGCTGCTGTGGGAGCTCGGCGCGCTCGCGATCCCCTTCGTGCTCTCGTTCACGGCGTTCATGCTCGTCTACAAAGTGCTGCCGAACCGCTACGTCCGCTTCCGCTACCTCTGGCCGGGCGCGCTCCTCGCGACCGTCGGGTTCGAGGCACTCAAGGGCGGGTTCGCCTTCTACCTCCAGCACTTCGCGAACTACGACGTCGTCTATGGCTCCGTCGGGTCGGTCATCGTCCTGCTGTTCTGGGTCAACCTGACGGCGAACGTCCTCATCTTCGGGGCGGAGGTCGCCGCCGAGATCCCGCACGTCCTGCACGAGGAGCCCCGTCACGGTGACGCCCCCGAGGGCAACTGGCGGCAGTCGCTGGGCACGATGCTGCGCGGCCTCGTCCTCGCAGGTGACAACCAGGTCGATGCGCCGTCCGCGCACGCCACGCGCCCCCGCGAGCGGTGAGCGCCGACATGCCGACTCCCGGAGGGCCTGCCGCCGTCGACGCGTATATCGCTGGATTCCCGGAGGACGTGCAGGCGGTCCTCGAGCGGGTGCGCGCGACGATCCGCAAGGCTGCGCCGGAGGCCGAGGAGTACATCGGCTACCAGATGCCCGCGTACCGGCTGCACGGGGCGCTGGTCTACTTCGGGGCGTGGAAGGGCCACTACGCGCTCTACGGGGCCTCGGGCGCCCTGGTGGAGGTGTTCGCCGACCAACTGTCGAAGTACGAGGTGTCGAAGGGAACTATCAAGTTCCCGTTCGACCGCCCCGTCCCGGTGCGTCTCATCACGCAGCTGGTGAAGTACCGCGCCGAGGAGAACCGGCAGCGCGCAGCCGCGAAGGCTGCTGGCAAGCGGGCAGCGAAGAACTAGCGCGGGTGGAGGCGCGCTCCTCCTCGGCGGGGGAGGGCTGGGGTGGGGGTGATCCGGATCGGGCCGGACTCCCCTAGACCCGACTGAGCGCCAGCACCACCTCGGTCCCATCCACGTCCTCGACCGACCGCGCCTCGCCGGCGGGCTCCGCGACCGCCTCGAAGCTGCTTGCCAGCGTGTCCTCCGCGATGGAAGCGGCGTGTGTGGCGAGCGCGCTCGCCACCGGTTCGGCCGCCCGGTAGGTCACCCGGATGCGGTCGCCCACATCAAGGCCCGCCTCGCGACGGAGATCCTGCAGCCGGCGCACGATCTCTCGTGCGAGGCCTTCGGCCTCGAGTTCGGGCGTCACGGTCGTGTCGACGAGCGCGGCGTAGCCGGACTCCTCCTGCGCCGCCCAGCCGGCGGACGCCTCGACCGTGACGAGGATGTCCGTGGGCGCGAGCGTGAAGCCGCCGACCTCGATCGGGTCGCCGGCGCGCATGGCGCGGACGATCGCTGCCGCGTCAGCGCCCTGGAGCGCGCCACGCACCTTGCCGACATCGGCCCCGAAACGCGGGCCGAGAACAGGCAGATTCGGCCGGATGGTGTAGGCGAGGCGATCGCCCGGGTCGGTGATGACCTCGACCGCCTTCACGTTGAGCTCCTCCGCGATCTGATCCGCGAGGCGTGTCAGCGCGCCGCGCTCCGCTTCGGTGCGCGGCACGAGGACCGCGGACGCCAGCGGCTGCCGCACCTTCGTTTGTGCCTTCGCGCGGGCGGCACGGCCGAGCGACACCATGCGCTGCACGAGCGCGATGTCCGAGGACAGCTGCTCGTCGATCGCGGCCTCGTCGACCTCGGGCCACATCGCGAGGTGCACCGAGTCCGCCGTGCCCGACACGCGTTCTGCGACGAGGTTGCGGTAGAGCTCCTCAGCGATAAACGGCGTGAACGGCGCCAGCAGCTTCGACACGGTGACGAGACACTCGTACAGCGTGTGCTGCGCGGCGTTCGAGTCCGCTCCACCCTGGCGGAAGCGCGAGCGGCTGCGGCGGACGTACCAGTTCGACAGCTGCTCGACGAATGCCTCGATCGGGCGGGCGGCCTCGGACGGCTCGTACGCCTCGAGGGCATCCGTGACGCGGCGCACCGTCTGATGCAGCTCGCTGCGGATCCAGCGGTCGAGCTCGCTGTACGCGCTCGCATCCGGCTTCGCGCCGCTCGGGTCGAAGCCTGCGCTGTTCGCGTACGTCACGAAGAACGAGTACGTGTTCCACAGCGTCGAGAGGAACCGCCGCGAGGTCTCCGCGACGAGATCCGTCGAGAAGCGCCGCGAGTTGCCCGGCGGGGACGCGGTGTACATGTACCAGCGGATCGCGTCCGCGCCGTGCGCGTTCAGCACCGACCACGGGTCGACGACGTTGCCGCGCGACTTCGACATCTTCTGACCCTCGCCGTCGAGGATCAGGCCGAGGCACACGACGTTGCGGTAGGCGATCGCCTCCGGCACGTCCTCGGTGTGATTCAGCAGCGTGGCGAGTGCGTGCAACGTGTAGAACCAGCCGCGCGTCTGGTCGACGGCCTCGCAGATGAAGTCTGCGGGGAAGCGCGACATGAACTCGTTCTGCTCGAACGGGTAATGGAACTGCGCGTACGGCATCGCGCCGGAGTCGAACCACGCATCGGCGACCTCGGGCGTGCGTCGCATCGTACCGTTGCACTGCGGGCAGTCGAGCTCGACGCGGTCGATGAACGGGCGGTGGGCGTCGACGGTGCCGTCCGCCTTGCGGACGCCGTCGGCCGTGCCGGCGCGGGCGCGCGCGAACAACTCGTCGTACGCCCCGATCACCTCGGTGTGCTCGCAGAGTTCGCACACCCAGATCGGCAGCGGCGTGCCCCAGTACCGCTCGCGCGAGACCGCCCAGTCGATGTTGCCCTCGAGCCACTCGCCGAAGCGGCCGTCCTTGATGTGCTCGGGCACCCAGTGGATGCGCTGGTTGCCGGCGACCATGTCGCGCGCGACGGCGGTCGTGCGGATGTACCACGACGGCTTCGCGTAATAGAGGACGGGCGTGTCGCAGCGCCAGCAGAACGGGTAGGTGTGGCGGATCGTCTCGCTGCGAAACAGCAGCCCGCGCTCGCGCAGGTCCTGTGTGATCGGCGGGTCGGCGACCTTCGCGAACAGCCCATCGCCCGGCCCGCCAATGAGCGTGCCGTCGAGGCGCACCGGCTGCAGGAACATCAGCCCCTCGGCGCGGCCCATGCCGTAGTCGTCCTCGCCGAAGGCCGGCGCGACGTGCAGGATGCCGGTGCCCTCGTCCGTCGTGACGTGGTCCGAGGCGATCACGCGCCGCGCAGGCAGGTCGGCCGCGCTCTTCGGCTTCTGCGTGCGTCCGTCGACGAACATCAGCGGGTCGATGCCGTCCCACGTCGTCGATTCGTACAGCGGCTCGTAGCGCAGCCCGACGAGCGCGGTGCCGGGAAGCGTCGCGATCACCTCGCCGTCCGCGACCGCCGCGGCAACACGCGGCTCGGCGACGACGACGCGCTCCCTGCCGAGGTGCGCGTCCGCGCGCTCCACGAGCGCGTACGTCGCCTCGGGCAGCACGGCGAGGGCCGTGTTGCCCGAGAGCGTCCACGGCGTCGTCGTCCACGCGAGCAGGCTCGTCGGCACGCCGTCGTCGAGGCGCAACGCATCAGAGGCGCCGCTGCTCGCGTTCAGGCGGAAGCGCAGGGTGACGCCCGGGTCAGGCGTGTCCTCCTTGTAGCCGAGCGCGATCTCGTGGCTCGAGAGGCTCGTCTGGCAGCGCGGGCAGTGCGGCGTCACGCGGAAGTCCCGGAACATCAGGTCGCCCTCGAAGAGCGTCTTGAAGATCCACCAGCACGACTCGACGTACTCGGGGTGGTACGTGACGTACGCGTGTTCGGTGTCGATCCAGAAGCCGATACGGTCGGTCATCCGCTCCCATTCGGAGACGTACTTGAAGACGGACTCGCGACACTTCTCGTTGAACGCCTCGACGCCGTAGGCCTCGATGTCCGGCTTGCCCGAGAAGCCGAGCGAGCGCTCCACCTCGAGCTCGACCGGCAGGCCGTGCGTGTCCCAGCCGCCCTTCCGCGGCACGCGGTAGCCGCGCATGGTGCGGTAGCGCGGCACGAGGTCCTTGAACACGCGCGCGAGGACGTGGTGGATGCCCGGGTTCCCGTTGGCGGTCGGCGGCCCCTCGAAGAACGAGAACACGTTGTCCGCCGGGCGCTCCTCGATCGAGCGCTTGAAGACGTCGTGCTGCTTCCAGAAGGCGAGGATGCGCTCCTCCTGCTCGGGGAAGGAGACGCGGGAGGTGACGGGGCTGAACGGCATCGCGGGCATCCTCTGCATACGCGCGGGCAACGAAAACGCCCGCCTCACACCATGTTGGTGCGGGACGGGCGTCTGCATCACCGTCTGGTGGGCAGGGGCCCGCGGTACCACCCGCGTTGCGCGCCTCCTCGACCGTGGTCGAAGCGACAGCGCCGCTCGTCGCGCAGCTTCTCCTCTTCGGATGGCACCGCGCTGCCCCTGGTAACGGTGGGCGCTCCGGCCGCGTCTACTGGCCCCGACGGATCGAGGTGTTCGGGCGGCAGCTCGGGAGGGATCTTCACCCCGCGCCGGCCTCGGGCATCGCCCTCGGCTCGACACGCGCCCGGCTCACACCGTCCCGGGCTCGCTTGGCGGTCACTCGATGAGTGCCGCGGGGTTACTCGTCTCCGTCGTCGCTACGTATGTGACTTCGGTTGGTCGCCAGTCTAGCGGGCGACGGACTACTCGTCGTCCGGATCGTCGTCGTCGGCATCCGGGGCGACGAAGCTCTTCGCGATGATCGCGATGCGGTCGGCTTCCTCGTCGCGGACGACGGGGCGCGCCGGGCCCTCGAGCACCGCCGTGTCGCGGCCCGCCGCGGCGGCGATGCGCGCGACTGCGGCCTCGGCCTCAGCGGCCTCCTGCGCCTCGAGCTTCGTGCGGACGTCGTTGTAGCAGTTGGAGCAGTACACCGGGCGGTCGCCGCGGGGGACGAACGGCACCTCGGTGGTCTGGCCGCACTGGTGGCAGGAGGCCACGTGCAGCTGGCGCGGGGTGCGCCCACCCCACGAGACGTAGACGCCGAAGTGCGGCGACTCCTCGCGGTCCTCGGGGCGCATGAGCTTGCGCTGCTGGCGGCACGAGGGGCAGCGCACGGGGTCGTGCTGCAGGCCCTTCGTCGCGTAGAACTCCTGCTCGCCCGACGTGAAGATGTACGTCGAGCCGCAGTCGCGGCAGATCAGCTCGCGGTCGTTGAAAGCCATGTCTCGTCCTATCCGGCCCCGGTCGAGGTCTCGCCTCGGAGGGCACACGCTGAAGGGCGGACGCTCACGCGTCCGCTCGTCACTGCACCCTTGTAGTGTTGGGGCCCGCTCAGTATAGCAGGTTCTTCCCCTCCCCCTCGGCGGTGGAGGGTTGGGGTGGGGGTGGCTCCGGCGGGCTGTCGAAGCGCCGCGCGCCGACTACCGCAGGCGCTCCATCAGCCCCGCGTACCCGTCGCGGTCGAGGCGATACGAGATCGCGAGGAATGCGGCCCCGCCGATGCCGCCGGCGATGAGCAGCAGCGCGAGCGCGCCCAGCGTGGTGGTCCCGGTCAGGCCTGCCCAGCCCAGCAGCACCTGCACGAGGATGATGACCTCCGCCATAACCGCGCTGCCGACGAGCGCGGCGACGACCGTGCGGCGCACGGCCAGCAGGTCGAGGCCCCCGAGCCGGGAGTGCAGGGCGAAGAACAGCAGGCCGAACTCGATGAGCGCGGCGATCGTCGTCGCGGCGGCGAGGCCGCGCAGCCCGAACGTGCCGATGAACAGTGCGGCCAGCGCGACGTTGATGATCATCGCCAGCACCGCGGCGGCGACCGGCGTCCGGGTGTCCGAGAGCGCGTAGAAGCCCCGGCTGAGGATCTCGACGCCCGAGTGGGCGAACACGCCGACCGCGTAGACGACGAGGACGCTCACCACGAGTTCCGTCGAGCGGGCGTCGAACGCGCCGCGCTCGAGGAGCACGCGCACTACGGGCGAGGCGAGCACGATCAGCCCGATGGACGCCGGAATCGCGAGCAGCAGGATCGTGCGCAGCGCGCGCATGAGCGAGGAACGCAGCCGCACGATCTCGTGCGCGGCCGCGTGCTGTGCGAGCGACGGGAAGACGGCGGTCGAGATCGCCATGCCGATCACGCCCACGGGCAGCATCATCATGAGGAACGCGTAGTTCACCGCGCTGATCGCCTCATCCGAGATGAAGGAGGCGAAGAAGATGACTGCGAGGAAGTTGATCTGCGCCGCCGCGAGCCCGACGACGCGCGGCCCCATCAGCCGCAGCACCTCGCGCACGCCCTGCGACGCTGCATCGAACGAGGGTGTCCAGCGCATGCCGACGCCGCGCAGTGCCGGTACCTGCACCAGCAGATGCCCGGCGGATCCGATGACCACGCCCCACGCGAGCCCATAGACCCCGAACGGCTTCGCGAGCAGCAGTGCGCCCGCCATGATGCTCAGGTTGTAGATCAGCGGGGCGATCGCGGGCGCCATGAAGTGCTGTCGTGCATTGAGGATGCCGGTGAGCATCCCCGACACGCCGAAGAACAGCGGAGACAGCAGCATCAGCCGCGTGAGGTCGATCGCGAGCTTCGTCAACTCGGCGCGCTGGCCGGTCGCCTCCCCGAGCCCGGGCGCGAGTTTTGGCACGATCGTGGGGGCGAGGATGTACGCGAGCCCGGCCGCGATCACCGTCGCGATGCTGATGAGATTCAGGACGCTCGAGGCGAGTTGCCACGAGGCCGCGGACCCGTGCTCCTGGCGGATGCGACTGAACGTCGGGATGAACGCCGAGGACAGGGTCGCGCCGGCGAGCAACTGGAACACGAGGTCTGGGAGCCGGAAGGCCACCCAGTACGCAGAAAGCTGAGGGTCCGTGCCGAAGGCCTGCGCGATGGCAACCGACCGCAGCAGGCCGAGCAGCCGCGACAGGACGAAGCCCACCGCGACCACCGTGGCCGCGCCTGCGAGGACGCCGCTACTCGTCGCATCCCCGCCCCCACCGATGAGGTAGCGGCGCATGCGTGTCCCGCGGTCGCGGTGCGTCCCCTCAAGCGGCCGCGGTGCACCCGCGTCGCCGGCTTCGTCCTCCGCCGGGTGCTTCGGTGGCTCCCATGGACGGCCGGCCGCATCCCACGGCGTGGTGGAAGCTGAGCCGGGGAGCGGGTCGTCCGGGCTGCCCTCGACCGGCGCGCCGGCGTCGAGGCGGGGCAGCGGGTCCTGGCGCTCGCGTCCGACCGGGCGTGGCCGCCAGTCATCGGGAGGGTTGGTCATGGGACCCACGTTCGCATACTTCGATGATTCGCCGGCCTTGCTGGCCGGTCAAACCGGCCCCGAGCCCACGAGGGTGGCCCGAAGGCCCGGGGAGGGTGCCGGCCGCCGCCGGGCGCTCGGGGCGGGTGATCGGGGCCCCTCCGTGGTTATGGCGGGTGACGGATAGACGCTTGCCCCCGGCGGCCCGTACGATGTCCGTCCGTCACAGGAGGATCGATCGATGGCCAATAACCCACAGTCCCGCAAGCGCGCTCGCCAGACGATTGCGCGCACCGAGCGGAACAAGCCCGTCCGCACGCGCGCCGCGCACACCGTCCGCGCCGCTCGCGCCGCGATCATGTCGAACGACCCGGGTGCCGGGATGCTCGTCCGCGCCGCCCAGTCGGCGCTCGACCGCGCCGCGCGCCGCAACGTCATTCACCCGAACGCGGCCGCGCGCCGCAAGGGTCGCCTGGCGGCGCAGCTGAAGGCCCACGCGCTCGCGGCCTAGCCGCCTCGCTCGCTGAGCACTCCACAACCCCCGCGCGAGCGGGGGTTTGTTGTGTCCGGCGACATCACGATCGTCCGCGCAATGCGCCCGTGCCGCGAGGCTGCGATACTGCCCTCGACACCCCCCGCTGAGCACCCCGAGGTCACGCGATGCGCGCTGCCATCTACCACTCCCCCGGCTCGATCACCGTCGAGGATCGCCCGACGCCGAAGGCCGGCCCCGGCGAGATCCGCATCCGCCCCAGCGCCGTCTCCCTCTGCGCTTCGGACGTGCGCGTGTTCAAGGGTGAGAAGTACGCGCTGCCCGGCGTCATCCCCGGCCACGAGATCGCGGGCGTCGTGGACGAGGTCGGCGAGGGTGTGACCGGCATCACCGAGGGTCAGCGCGTGATGGTGAACCCCATCGTCGCCTGCAACCGCTGCCTGTTCTGTCTCACCGGCCGCCGCAACCGCTGCTCGGAGCGCACGACGCTCGGCTATGACCTGGACGGCGGCTTCGCGGAGTACATGCTCGTCCCGGAGTCGATCGTCTCGATGGGGCACGTCATCCCCGTGCCGGACAGCATCCCGCTGTGGCTCGCCTCGATCACCGAGCCGTCCGCCTGCACGCTCGCATCGCTGGAGCTGTGCGGCGTCCGCGCCGGTACCTCGATGGCGATCATCGGCGCTGGTCCGATGGGCATGCTGCACCTGCTCCTCGGCAAGGCGCTCGGCGCCGGTCCGATCATCGTGATCGAGCCGTTCGAGGAGCGCCGGATGATCGCGAAGCGCTGGGGCGCGGACCTGGTCCTCGACCCGGAGGCGGACGACGTGAAGGCCGCCGTGCGCGCCGAGACCGGCGGCCTCGGTGCCGATGCGGTCGTCGTCTCGGTCGGCGTGGCGTCGCTGGTCGGCCCGGCGCTCGACCTCGCCCGCCCGCAGGCGGTCGTGAACCTGTTCGCGGGCTTCCCGAAGGGTGGCGCCCCCGTCCCGTTCGACCCGAACCTCGTGCACTACTCCGAGGTGCTCCTGACCGGCAGCCAGAACGCGACCACGGATCAGTACCGTCGCACGCTGCGGCTCCTCGGCCAGACCGCGCACATCGAAGAGGTCATCACCAACCGCTACGGCCTGGAGTCCGCTCCCGAGGCGTACAGCGCGCGGCTGGCCATGAGCGGCCTGAAGTCGCTCGTCGAGTTCCCGGGCGTCGGCGACTGAACGCGCCGTCCATCGCCTCGCACGCCGGTTCGCGGGTGACGCGCCCATGAGGTGGCCCATGCGTGGCGGTTCGACGCGCGCGTCCGCCGAGGTCGCCGCGGCGTCGGACGAGCAGCACGAGCGCGGACGGCGCACCGGAGAGATCCTGCGCCAGACGCGCGTCGGCCGCGGGGAGACTCTCGGCGACGTCGAGCGCGACACCAAGATCAACCGCATCTACATCGAGGCGCTCGAGGCCGCGCGCTTCGAGGCGCTCCCCGCACCCGTTTACGCGCGCGGCTTCATGCGCTCCTACGCGCGCCACCTCGGCCTTGACCCGGAGGAGGCTGCGCTCGCGATCCCGCGCGACATGCCGCGGCCCGTCGGCCTCGAGCCGTCCGCCGGCCTGCGTCGCACACCGCCGATGTCGCTGCCCACCATTGCGATCACCCGTCCCATCGCGCTCGGCCTCGCGGCGGTGGCGGTCGTCGTGCTGCTCGCCGTGCTCATCGTGCCGCGGCTCACCGGGCGCTCGTCGAGCGCAACCGCCACCGCGACGCCCACGGCCGGTGCGTCCGCGGGTGCCGAGGCGCCGAACGTCGTGGGCCTCACGCGCGAGCAGGCACAGCAGACGCTCCAGCGCGCCGGCCTGACGCCGCTCGTCTTCGAATCCGCGAATGCGGCGCCCGCCGGGCAGGTCTTCCGTCAGTCGCCGCCCGTGGGGTTCGCCGTGAAGCAGGGCGACGTCGTCACGCTGTTTGTCTCGCAGGGCCCCGGGACCGCCTCGGGCCCGGCGGGCACGCCAAGTCCGACCGCGACACCGACGCCGACCGCGACCCCCTCGCGCACACCGACGCCCACCGCGACGCCCGCGCGGTAGTCCGAGTCGCGCTCGTGACCTAGTCCGGCAGGCGCGTTGCCTGCCAGAGGATCTCCTGCCACTGGCCGTCGCGGCGCTGCCACACGCTGGTGCAGCGCGAGTAGTGCGAGGACTCGACGCCCTCCGCGTTGCGCTGCGTGAGCTGCACCTTCGCCGTGACGACGCCCATGTCGCCGCTCACGCGCACGAGCTGATCCTCCGACGCGAACCCGCGATACGACGGCGTGGGGCCGAGGCGCTCGATGAAGCTCGCACGCGAGTCGACGCGCCCGGTGCTGTGGAAGTACGTGATGTCCTCGGCCATGAGCCGTCCGAGCGCGGCCACGTCGCCCGCGATCGTCGCGTCGAAGCGCGCGCGCTGGGCGTTGGCGAGTTCCTGCTCGGCTGCGGTCATCGTCTGCGTCGCCATCTCAAGTTCCTCTCGTGTCACCGGTGGAGTCGCCGCGGAGGCCTAGTGGTGCGCACCGTCCTCGGGCAGCCGGATCGCCTGCCAGAGCTGCTCCTGCCACTGGCCGTCGTGCTTCGCCCACACGCTCGTCGCGCGGAAGTCGACGTCACGCGTCGCGCCATCAGCTGCGCGCATCGTGATCGTCACCACCGCGGTGACGAGGCCCGCGTCGCCGAAGACACGCACGACCTGGTCCGCGCTCTTGAAGCCGGCGTATGGGCGGTTCGCCAGGCGCTCGAAGTAGCTCGCGCGCGTGTCGGAGGAGCCGGTGCTGTGGAAGTAGATGATGTCCTCGGACATCAACTTCGCGAGCGCGACGAGGTCACCCGCGGCGGTCGCCTCGAAGCGCGCCTGCTGGGCTGCCGAGAGTTCCTGCTGGGCGGCCGTCATCGGCGTGGTCTGCGTCGTCATGGGCGTCTCCGTCGGGTCGAGGTGCTTCTCCGGGTGGCTATCGGGCGCACGATAGTCCCGCGCGTCGAGCCCGTGGGGGCTGGTTCCGCGCGTTCGGGCCCTCCCGGAGGCGGGCGGGTAGACTGATCCGGTGAAGTACCACCTCGTCACCCTCGGTTGCGCCAAGAACACCGTCGACTCCATGCGGCTTGAGCAGGCGTTGCGCAGCGGCCGGCACACCGCCGTCGACGAGCCCTCCGAGGCCGATCTGCTGCTGGTGAACACCTGCGGTTTCATCGACGCGGCGAAGGACGAGTCGGTGGAGGTCGTGCGCGGCCTCGATGCCACGCGGCGCTCCGACCAGCTGCTCTACGTCGTCGGCTGCATGACCGAGATCGCCGTGGACGAGGTGCGGAAGGCCGTGCCGAACGTCGACGCGACGTTCGGCGTCGAGCAGTGGGACCAGATCGCCGCGGCGATCGGTCCCGCGGATCCGCGCTACGACATCCCGCTGACGACCATCCCCGTCCTCGGCCAGCCCAGCGCCTACCTGAAGATCTCCGACGGCTGCGACCGGCCGTGCACGTTCTGCATCATCCCGACCATCAAGGGTGCGATGCATTCCGCGCCGACCAGCCGCCTCGTCGCCGAGGCGCGCATGTACGCTGCCGCCGGCGCGCGCGAGTTGGTGCTCGTCGCGCAGGACTCGACCGCGTACGCGGAGGACGAAGGCGGCCGCGACGGCCTCGCCGCGCTGCTCGAGGAACTCTCGGCGGGTGTGCCGGACGTGCCGTGGATCCGGTTGATGTACGCCTACCCGGGCCGCGTCACGCCCCGGCTCGCGGAGACGATGGCGGCGCTGCCGAACGTGGTGCCGTACCTCGACATGCCGCTCCAGCACGGCTCAGACGCGATGCTGCGGCGCATGAAGCGCCCGACGCTCGCGAAGTCACGCCAGAGCATCGACGTCATCCGGAAGGCGATGCCGGACGTCACGCTGCGCACCACGTTCATCGTGGGCTTCCCCGGCGAGACCGAGGCCGAGTTCAAGCAACTCCTGCGCTTCGTGGAGGAGCAGCGCTTCGACCACGTCGGCGCGTTCACCTACTCGCCGCAGGCGGGCACGCCCGCCGCCGAGTACGGCGACCAGGTGCCGGAGGACGTGAAGCAGGAGCGTTACGGCCGCCTGATGGAGCTCGCCCAGGGCATCTCGCACGCCTCGAACAAGACGATGATCGGCCGCGAGGTCGACATCCTCGTCGAGTCGCGCGAGCCGGGCGAGTCCGCGAGCGGCGAGGCGATCGTCGTCGGCCGCACGGTGCGCGACGCGCCCGAGGTGGATGGCCTCGCGCTCGTCAAGGGCACCTTCCCGATGGGCACGATGGTGCGCGCCCGCGTGGATGGCGCGCTGCCGTATGACCTGCTGTGCACGCCGCTGGCATCCCCGGCCGTGGCTCCCGCAGCAGCTACGAAGCCCGCCGCGCGCCGCTAAGGGCGCTTCGCACAGTTCTCGGCAGAAATGCGGGAATTCCCCGACGTCGGTATCAAACAAACTCCTGATAGTTAGCGTTCAAGAGACACAAACCCGTTGTCAATTGAGACACGACGGGTTATATTCTCAATGAACCCGAACCCCGGACGGGTATCAGTCGAGGCTCAGTTCGGCACTGAACTCGTCTCCCAGTCAAGAATCGTTTGTGATGGGGATCGCAAGGTTGGCCGAAAGGCCAATGCGCAGTTATTAACGCGGATTTTACGTGATTGTGCGCACAATCACTTGCAGGACTCGTCGAGACGTTCGACACTGATTGCAGACGAGAAACGGTGACGGCGCCGGGTCTCAGAAAGAGCGGCACGGTAGAGGTGTAGGCCTCCGCCGTACCAGGGAAGGAATGTGACGATGGACCAGCTTCAGAAGGTATACAGCGCGATTCTGGCCGGCGGTCGCCGGTCGGTCCCGACCCGCGACGAGGTGCTCAAGGACCTCCGCGAGATCGAGCGCAGCCTCGTGGCCACCCGCAACCTGCCCTACTAAGGGCACAGCAAGTCTGACCGACCGCTCGCAAAGGGTTCCCTCCCCCGACGCGAACCCGGTCTGACCCTCTGAAGAAGCCCCCGTCCCCGCGGGGGCTTCTTCGCGTCTCCGCGAAGTTCGAGGTAGCTAGTCGAGTTCGGTCTCGTCGATTGCTACGTCGCGGACGTCGGCGCGCCCCAGCAACTCGGCCTCGATGAAGCGTCGCGCCTCGTCGGCCATCGAGCGCGCGGTGGCGCGGTCGCCTGAGACGATCGCGACGCCCACCTGTCCCGCCTGCACGCGGTCGAGGAGGCCGACTTCGGCTGCTGAGACGTGCAGACGCGCGCGCAGCCGCTCCACGAGCGAGCGCACGACGGCGCGCTTCTCCTTCAGGGACGAGGCGTGTGGGATGTCGAGGGTGACGAGGAGGCTGATCGTGATCATCGCGATCCGGCCTCCGCTCGGCGCCTACTCGGCCGGTGGCTCGGCCGGTGCGTTGGCGGCCTCGCCGCTTGCGGGCGCTTCGGCGGGCGCTGCTTCGTCGGGGGCCTCCGCGTCCTCGGACGCTTCGGTCGTCACGGTCACCTCGGCGACGATCACCTCGAGCGCTTCCCCGTCGGCGGCCTCGGCGGCGAGCGCGCTGTCGACGGCCTCCACGAGCGCCTCGACGTCCGCGGCCCGCGCGGCGAGGGCGGCGGTCACCGTCTCAGCATCGAGGCCGAGCTGCTCGCCGATCTCGGCGACCGGCAGGTCGATCTCGTCCGGGAGCGGCGGCAGCTGGCCCGCGCGTTCGAGTCCGAAGTGCTCGAGGAAGCGCTGCGTCGTCTGGAAGAGCATGGGGCGGCCGGGCCCGGTGGCATACCCGGCGGGCGCGATCAGGCCGCGCGCGCGCAGCGTGGCGACCGCACCGTCGCTGCTCACGCCGCGGATGGTGTCGATCTGGCCGCGGGTCACCGGCTGGCGGTAGGCGATGATTGCCAGCGTCTCGAGCGCAGCGGTGGAGAGCTTGCGGCTCGCCTCCAGGCCCAGGAACAGCTCGATCTTCGCGGCGGCCTCCGGCGAGCTCACGAGCTGGGCGCCCTCCGGCCCGCGCTGGAGGCGAATGCCGCGGTTGCCGTCGCGCAGCTGCGTCGCCAGCGTCTCGAGTCCCTGGTGGACGCGTGCGCCGGAGATCTCCAGCGCGCGGGCGAGGTAGGTCTCCTCGATCGGGTGGTCGGAGACGAAGAGCAGCGCCTCCAGCAGGTGCGGCAGGTTCTCGAGGTCGTCCATCGGGTCTTCGGGCGGGACGTCCACGAGCATCGGCTGCTCGACGATCTCGGGCTCGGGGTCTTCCTCGACCTCGGGCTCCTCGATGACGGCCTCGACCTCCGGCTCCGCCTCGGCGTCGAAGGGACGCGGCGGCTCGGTGCGCATCGCGGGCTCGGTGCGGTCCTCGGTCATGCTCATCCTCGGTCGCCGTCTTGGGGAGCGGCTCGTCGACGCCGTGATCGTCGCATCGAAGTGCGTCTCGGGCGACCGCCGCCTCGGGGCATCGTACGATGCGGCCATCAAGGGCAACACGATGATCGTCGACATCCACACGCACATCTTCCCGCCGCGCTTCATCGAGGAGCGCGCGCGCCTGCTCGCGCTGGAGCCCGGATTCGCCGCGCTGTACGCGGATCCGCGGGCGCGGATGGCGGACGCGGAGGGGCTGCTGACCTCCATGGACGGCGCCGGCGTGGACGTCTCGGTGGCCGCGGGCTTCTGGTGGCAGGACCGCGCCCTTGCCGAGGAGCATGCCGCCTACCTCGTTGAGGCCGCCGCCCGCGCCGACGGGCGCATCGTGCCCTTCGTGCCGCTCCTCGCGCCGGGCGCGCCAGGGGACGCGGTCGGTGTCGGCGAGGTGCGTGAGGTCGACCCGGCGCGCATCGTCGCAGGCGGCCTGCCGCTCCTCGTGCACTGCTCGGAGGAGGTCGGGCATGCGTACCCCGGGAAGTCCGGCGGGCTGAGTCCGGGCGGGCTCTGGTCGCTCCTGGAGGCCCAGCCGGACGCGCGCGTGATCGCGGCCCACTGGGGCGGCGGCTTCCCCTTCTACGCGCTGATGCCCGAGGTGCGCGCCGTCATCGACGCCCGGCGTCTTGTCTTCGACACTGCCGCGTCCGCGTTCCTCTACGGGCACGAGGCCCGCGAGCCCGCCGGCGCGGTACGACGCGGCATCGACCTCGTCGGGCTCGATGCCGTCTGCTGGGGGTCCGACTTCCCGCTGCGCGAGCAGTCCGTCGACCGCGACGCGATCGAGGCGGCGCTCCAGCCCGGCCGCGAGCGCGATGCCGTCCTTGGTGAGAACGCCGCGCGATTCCTCGGGCTTTCGTCGTGAGGCTCTTCATCACGCTGGAGGCGCCGGAGGAGTGGCGCGTGGCCGAGGCCGCGCAGCAGATCGCGCTGCTCGACTCCGTCGGCGAGGACGCGCAGGACGCGCTGCGCATCGTGAGCGCGGAGTTGATGCACATCACCCTGCGCTTCCTCGGCGAGGTCGACGAGGGCGCGGTGGACCCGCTACAGGCGGCGCTCGATGCGGTCGCGGTGCCCGAGGTCGCGCTGACGCTGGCGCGCGCCGGGACCTTCGGCGCCCCGTCGCCGACATGGGCGATCTACCAGGGAATCGCGGGCGACCTCGAGGTCCTCGCCGGGCTCGTCACGCGCGTCGAGGACGCGGTGCAGCTCGCTGGTCTGCCGCCGCTGTCGCGTGCGGAGCAGGCGCGGCCGTTCACGCCGCACCTCACGATCGCCCGCGTGCAGCGGAGCGCGCCGAACGCGCTGCGGCGTGAGATCGACGATGCGGTCGCGCACCTCGACGCGCCGCCGCCGACACCACACCTCGCACGCGAGATCGCGCTCGTGCGGTCCTACCTCGATGGCCCGAAGCCGCGCTACGAGGTGCTCTCGCGACACGGTTGATCCGCAGACCGGCACGCGAATCGTGACGAAGGTCACGTCGAAGTCACGAACGTGCTCAATGCTCATTTGTGCGCGGATGCACAACGTTGACGCGCTCCGCGGCGGTGCTACGGTGCCGCCAGGAGTGGATCAGATGCGGATGCATCACCCCGGGCTCCTTCCCTCGAACGCACTGAGCGCCGCGGCTTGCCGCGGCGCTGTTGTTTGTGGGAGGTGCTCGTCATCGGCTCCGCAATCGGACGATCGCTGAAGGAGACGTTGTGTACTCGACGCTGATCGGCAAGATCGACAAGGCGCACCGCTACGCGGAGGAGCGCGACCGGTTCGAGTTCGACACTTTGGCAGTCACCATCCATGGCGATAACAGCGAGCACCATGTCCGCTTCGACGGCGGCGGCTGGCGATGCGACTGCGATCTGTTCGCGCAGCAGATGACGCTGCAACCCGGGCACGAGGCGGAGTGCGCGCACACGATGGCGCTGCAGGTGATGCTTGGGAGCATGCTCCACGAGGCAGAGACGCCCGCGTAGCGCAACGTCAGACCGTGCGTTCCGAGAGCCCGAGGAGCGCATCCTCGGGCTCTCGCGCTGAGTTCACCCGCCTGCACTACACGTGCGGCCCCAGCAGGTCTGCACCGCCGCCGCCGAAGACGCGGCCAAGCATGCGTCGCGGCGCGCCGAGGCTGAACGCGCCGAGGATCACCATGGCGAGTGCCGCCACGGCGAACATCACGCCGCTGCCCGCGGCGTTCGCGTTCGCGATCAGCCCCCACACGACCGTGAAGATCCCGCCGAGCATGAGCCCGACGCGCAGCACATCCGGCGCCGCAGCCGCGACCAGGCCCGCGAGCAGGATCAGCACGCCGATCGCGGTCACGATGGACAGCTCGATCCGCGCGTGCGCCTTGTTCGCCACGGTGTAGGCCTTCTGGTCGGCCTGGTAGCGGTTCTGGGTGTCGATCTCCGCCTGCTGCTCGGCGGCGGTCGGCGTCGCGCTGGGGGCGGAGATTTTCGGGGCGGTGATCGGGTATTCCGGCATCGTCGGGCCCGGGTAGAAGGTGACCACGCCGAAGCCCATCGTCATCACGGTCAGCAGCGCGAGGGCGAGGATGTACAGGATGCGAGCGGTGGTCTGCATGGTGCCTCCACCCCTGCCAACGTCTGGGAGGAGCGATTCGTTCCCGGGGTCGGTTTCAGGCTGGGCGGCTACGGCTCGTAGCGGCGAAGCACGAGCACGGCGTTCTGCCCGCCGAAGCCAAACGAGTCTTTCACGACCGTGCGTACGTCGGCGTGACGGCTCGTGAGCGCCACGTAGTCGAGGTCGCAGCCGTCGCCCGGGTTCTCGAGGTTCAACGTCGGCAGGATCATGCCGGTGCGGATCGCCTGGATCGCCGCGATCGTCTCCACCCCGCCCGATCCGCCGAGGAGGTGGCCGATCTGGGACTTCGGCGCCGAGATCGGGATCTGGTAGGCGCGCTCGCCGAAGACGGACTTCACCGCGTCGGTCTCCGAGACGTCGCCGACGTCGGTGGCGGTGGCGTGTGCCGAGATGTAGTCGACCTCTTCTGGTGCGATGCCGGCGTCGCGCAGGGCGGCACGCATCGCGCGGGCAGCGCCGGCGCCGTGGTCGGCTGGCGCCACGAGGTACGCGGCGTCCGCGCCGGCGCCGTAGCCGATGACCTCGACGAGCGGCGTCGCGCCGC
>CAIXBH010000025.1 GCA_903917615.1 uncultured Chloroflexota bacterium
CGCGAGGCTGCCCGCGAAGCCGCCAGCGGGCGCGGCGCCCGAGATGCGCGGCGCAAAGCCGGCGTCCGGCGCGATCGCGTCGATGGAGAACCCCGCGAGGTCCGTGTACTTCCATGGGCGCAGCGCCGGCGTGGGCATGGACGTCGCCGCGAAGGCGCGCGCGGCGTCGCCGCGGACGTTCACGAGCCACGCGGGCTCGCCGCGTCCCTGCGCCGCCGTCGCGATCTGTTCCGGCGCGTACGCGCCGCTGGTGGTGCTGGAGGTCATCCCACCGAGCCTTCCATCTGCAGCTCGATCAGGCGGTTGAGCTCGATCGCGTACTCCATCGGGAGTTCCTTCACGATCGGCTCGACGAAGCCGTTCACGACCATCTTCGCGGCGTCCTCCTCCTTGATGCCGCGCGACATCAGGTAGAAGAGCTGGTCCTCACCGAGCTTCGAGACGGACGCCTCGTGCCCGATGTTCACGCGCTCCTCGTCCACCTCCATCGTCGGGTAGGTGTCGGAACGCGAGTGCTCGTCGAGCAGCAGCGCGTCGCAGCGCACGGTCGAAGAGGAGTTCTCCGCGCCTTCGTAGACCTTCAGGAGGCCGCGGTACGAGGTGCGACCGGAGCCGCGCGAGACGGACTTCGACACGATCGCGCTCGAGGTGTTCGGCGCGACGTGGACCACCTTGCCGCCCGCGTCCTGGTGCTGCCCGTCGCCCGCGAACGCGAGCGAGAGGATCTCGCCGTGTGCGCCCGGCTCCATCAGGTAGACGGACGGGTACTTCATCGTGAGCTTCGAGCCGATGTTGCCATCGACCCACTCCATGATGGCGTTCTCGTACGCATACGCGCGCTTGGTCACGAGGTTGAAGACGTTGTTCGACCAGTTCTGGATCGTCGTGTAGCGAACGCGCGCGTTCTTCTTCACGATGATCTCGACCACGGCCGAGTGGAGCGAGTCGGTGCTGTAGATCGGAGCCGTGCAGCCCTCGACGTAGTGCACCTGGCTGCCCTCGTCCGCGATGATCAGCGTCCGCTCGAACTGGCCCATGTTCTCCGTGTTGATGCGGAAGTAGGCCTGCAGGGGGATGTCGACCTTCACGCCCTTCGGCACGTAGATGAACGAGCCGCCGGACCACACGGCCGTGTTCAGCGCGGCGTACTTGTTGTCGCCGGCCGGAATGATCGTCCCGAAGTGCTCGCGCACGATGTCCTCGTGCTCAGCGAGCCCCTGATCCATGCCCAGGAAGAGCACGCCCTGCTTCTCGAGATCCTCGCGGATGTTGTGGTAGACGACCTCGGAGTCGTACTGCGCGCCTGCGCCGGCCAGGAACTGCTTCTCCGCCTCGGGGATGCCGAGCTTGTCGAAGGTGTCCTTGATGTACTGCGGGACGTCCTCCCAGTTCGTGGAGTCGCGGTCGGTCGCACGCACGTAGTAGTGGATGTTGTCGAAGTCGATGGACGCGAGGAGCTCCGGCGAGCCTGCCCACGTCGGGTTCTCAAGCCTGAGGAACGTGTGGTAGGCCTCGAGACGGTTCTCGAGCATCCACGCGGGCTCGTTCTTCATCTTCGACATGGCACGAATGGTGTCTTCGTCGAGGCCCTTTTCGGCGATGAAGAGCGGCTTCTCGTCGTCGTGGAAGCCCCAGCGGTACTCGCCGACGACGTCAGTGGCAGACGGGTTCACGGTGGTCATGAGGCAGCCGCACTTTCCAGGAGACCCAGTTCCTTCAGAATCGGGTCGTAGCCGCCGTTTTCGATCTGCTGCGCGAGCGAGGCGTCGCCCGACTTCACGATCCGGCCGTTCACGAGGATGTGGACGAAGTCCGGGTGGATGTAGTTCAGGATGCGCTCGTAGTGCGTGATGAGCAGGATGCCCATCTCCGGGCGCCGCAGCGTCTGCACCCCCTCGGCGACCGTCCGCAGCGCGTCCACGTCGAGACCGGAGTCCGTCTCGTCGAGGATCGCGAGGTCGGGCTTGAGCAGGCCGAGCTGGAGAATCTCGGCGCGCTTCTTCTCGCCGCCGGAGAAGCCGTCGTTCACGTAGCGGCGCGCGAAGTCCTCGGACATCTTGAGCTTGCCGAGGGTCTCGCGCAGTTCGGCGATGAACTCGCGCGCCGGGACCTCACCGCCGCGGCGCGCCTTCAGCGCCTCGCGCATGAAGTTCACCATCGTCACGCCCGGAATGACCGTCGGGTACTGGAAGGAGAGGAAGATGCCGCGCCGTGCGCGCTCGTCGGCCTTCGCGGCCGTGATGTCCTGCCCCTGGTAGATGATCGAGCCGCTGTCGACGGTGTACGACGGGCTGCCGGCGATCGTGCTCGAAAGCGTGGTCTTGCCGGAACCGTTCGGTCCCATCAGCGCGTGCACCTCGCCCGGCTGCACGACGAGGTTGATGCCCTTGATGATCTGGAGATC
>CAIXBH010000026.1 GCA_903917615.1 uncultured Chloroflexota bacterium
GAGTGCCGCGCCCGCCATCACCCCGGTCATGACCTGATCCATGAGCTTGCGTCGGCGGAAGCCGGGCGAGGTGACGTACATCATTACTCGACCACCGCCCGCTGACCGTTCGTCACGCGCCAGACCAGCAGCCGCGCAATCACGTTGATGAGGAACGTCATCAGCAGCAGCACCAGTGCCACCTCGAGGAGCGCCGAACGATGCGTGTCGCCGCTCGCCTCGCCGAACTGGTTCGCGATGACGCTGGCCATGGTGTAGGTCGGCGAGAACAGCGTGCCGGGCAGCGCCGCGCGGTTGCCGATGACCATCGTCACGGCGAGCGTCTCGCCGACCGCACGCGCGAGGCCGAGGATCGCGCCGCCGATCACACCGGAACGCGCGTAGGGGATCACGGCGATGCAGATCATCTCCCAGCGCGTCGCGCCCAGCGCCAGCACGCCCTCGCGCTGGCTGCCCGGCACCGCGCCGATGACGTCACGAGAGACCGCCATGATCGTCGGGATGATCATGATCGTCAGCACGACGATCGCCGGGAATAGCCCGGTCGCCCTCGGCGTGCCGCTGAAGAACGGGATGACCGCGCCCAGCGTGTGCGTGAACACAGGCCCAACGACCGTCGCGAGGAACGGGCCGAGGACGTAGATGCCCCACAGCCCGTACACGACACTGGGGATCGCGGCGAGCAACTCGACCATGTAGCCAATCGGCCGCGCCAGCCAACTGGGGGCGATCTCGACGAGGTACAGCGCGACCAGCACCGCCACGGTCGTCGCGAGGATCAGCGCCGACACCGCGGTCAGCGCCGTCCCGACGATGAACACGCCGGCACCGTAGTGGTCCTTCCCGGGATCCCAGTCCGTCGAGAAGATGAACGAGAGTCCGTTGGTCGTGATGCTCGACCATGACCGCGAGATCAGTTCGTAAAACAACCCGACGATGATCAGCAGCACGACCAGCGCCGCAGCGCCGGTCACGCCAGTGAACAGCGTGTCCGCCAGGTTCAGGCCACCGGACAGGACGCTCCGCGCCCGTGCCCTCGCTCCGTCAGCTGCCATGCTGTGTCCTCTGTGCCCCCATCGACTCGCCGCGAGTCAATGAACGCCAGCCGCGCGTCGGCCGGGCCGCGGGAATCATCCCACGGCCCGGCCGTTCAGAATTCATCTGTCCGAGGGAAGAAGCAGAGCTTCTCCCTTCGCCCGCCCGTCCGCTAGGACTGCGGCAGAATCGGCTTGCCTTCGCACTGGAGCGACTTCAGCGAAGCCTCGATCTGGGGGAGCGCCTTCGCCGGGACCGGCGCGTAGAAGAGGGAAGTCTCCGTCTTCTGCGCGGTCGAGTCGTGGAACGTCCACCAGAGCATGTCGACCAGCGGCTTGGCGTTGCTGCACGAGGCCGCGTTCTTGCGAACGAGGATGTACGTGAACGAGGCGATCGGGTAGGTCGTGTCGCCGTCGGCGTTCACGATCGAGACCCGATAGTCCGCCGGGAGGGTGACTCCCGCGGCAGCAGCCGAGGTGCCGTCAATGCTCGCCGTGACAAACTTACCGGCCTTGTTCTTCATGTCCGCGAACGGCAGCTTGCTGGAGAGCGCGTACTGAAGCTCGACGTACCCAATCGAGTTGGCCGTCTGCTTCACACCGCTCGCCACACCCGCGTTGCCGCTGCCGGCCTGGCCGACGGGCCACTTCGGCGCCTTGTTGACGCCGATCGCGGTCTTCCAGTCGGCCGAGACGTTCGACAGGTAGTCGGTGAAGACGCCCGAGGTGCCCGAGCTATCGGAGCGGCTGACGACGGCGATGTCCGCGGTTGGGAGCTTGACGCCCGGGTTGAGCGCCGCGATGGCCGCGTCGTTCCACTTGGTGATCTTGCCGAGCCAGATCTTCGCCACCGTGTCGCCATCGAACTTCAGCGGCGCGGTCACGCCGTCGACGTTGTAGGTGATCACGATCGAGCCCATCGCCATCGGGATGTGCTGCGTGTCGGGGGCCTTCGCCAGCTCGGCGTCCGTCATCGCGAGGTCAGTCGCGCCGAAGTCGACGGTCTTGTCGGTGTACTGCTGGATGCCCGCACCGGAGCCGACGCCCTGGTAGTTGAGCTTCACGCCAGCGGCGATCTTGCCGTAGTCCTGGGCCCACGCCTGGTAGAGCGGAGCGGCGAACGTCGAGCCAGCGCCCGTGAGGCCGGCCTTGTCGTCCTTGCCAATGTCAGCGGCAATCTTGCCGCCGCCGGCGGCAGCCGTGCCGGACGCGGCGGTGGTGGCCGCGCTGGAGGTCGCCGTCGCGGCCGGGGGGGTCGTCGTCGAGGCGCCACAGGCGACGGCAAACGCCGCGCCCGTCACCGCGAGGGTGGCAAGCGTGGTGCGCCACCCCTTCGCAGCTACTGTCATATGTTCATAGCCCTTCTCATGTCCTCTTGGTGGGGCAATCCTCGCAGCGCGCGGTTAATGCTCCATTAAGGCGCACGGACCCGAATCGAGGATTCTGCGGGGGACGAAGCAACCATGTCGCCCGCCGTGCGCTGCGCTCGCGATGAAACTGCAACCGGATCCCCCGCCCGGCTCCCTACGCTGATTGCACCAGCGACCCCAGCGAAAGC
>CAIXBH010000027.1 GCA_903917615.1 uncultured Chloroflexota bacterium
ACCTTCATCAGCGCGTTATTCAGCGGCTTCGGCAACCGGCGATCAGTCAAACGCCCCTGCGCGTCCTCGTTCGTGCTGATCGGCTCAAGGCCCGTCAGATACCCTTCGTGTTCCTTCGCACATGCGTGCGTGTCAGCCGAATCCGGGAATGCAAAGATCGCCCCATATTCCGAATTGTCATCCTCTGGCTTGAGGAACGAGGAAAGCTTGTTCTGCTCGGCCCATTGCTCCCAAAAGTTCGCAGGGATGCCGTAAGTGGTCGCCCAATACCCGGGCATACCGGCGTCAGGCGCGACGTAGTGGAGCGCGCCCTTCGCGATGACGGCGCCTGAGGCGGCGCGCACTTCGATGACCGCGTTGTGCTCGAACGAGCCACCGGCGTAGCCGCTGATCGGGAACTGGGTGCCGCGCGCGACGTGCGCGCCTGCGCGCGGTGCGTCGATGCAGACAAAGGGCGCCTTCACCTGTACACCCCATGCATAGCCGGCGGCGCAGGATGTTTCATACCCCGCAAACGGCGTGGCATAGCCCGCCGGCGCCGTTGGCATCCCTGAAGTCGTCGCACTCGCAGTAGCCCGAGGCGTGGCGGCGGACGTTGCAGTGCCACTCATGATCGGCGCCGCCGCCGTGGGCGTCGCGGTGGAGGCCGTGCTCGGGACGCTGTTCGCGCCCGAGCAGGCGGAGAGGAGCGTCGAGACGCCGAGGAGCAGCGAGGCCAGGCGTCGAATCATGCGTCCATCGTCGCATAGCCGCGGTTGCCTCCCGAGACCGCGCGTGTCAGGCTGAGACACCGCCGAAGGAGATCTGAACGGGGCACGGATGATCGCTCGGGTGCTGATCGCGAACCGCGGCGAGATCGCGCGCCGGATCCAGCGCACCTGCCGCGCGCTCGGCATCGAGACGGTCGCGGTCTACTCCGACGCCGACGCGAACGCCCTCCACGTGCGCGAGGCCGACGCTTCCGTCCGCCTCGGCCCAGGCCCCGCCCTCGACTCCTACCTCTCGATCGAGAAGGTCATCGCCGCGGCGAGGGAGTCCGGCGCCGACGCGATCCACCCCGGCTATGGCTTCCTCTCCGAGAACGCCCGCTTCGCCGACGCCTGCGCCGAAGCAGGCATCATCTTCATCGGTCCGCCGCCCGAGTCGATGCGTGCGCTGGGCGGCAAGGTCTCCGCGCGGAAGCTCATGGAGGCGGCGGGCGTCCCGATCGTCCCCGGCGCGAACGACATCGACGTCGACGACATCGAGACCGCGACGCGCGAGGCGCAGCGCATCGGCTTCCCCCTGCTAGTGAAGGCCTCGGCGGGCGGCGGCGGCCGCGGCATCCGCCTCGTCCAGAGCATCGATGAACTCGCGGGCGCGATGCGCGCATCGGGCGCAGAGGCCGCCTCGTCCTTCGGCGACGCGACGATCTTCCTCGAGAAGTACGTGTCGCCTGCGCGACACATCGAGGTGCAGATCTTCGGTGACAACTACGGCAACGTGCGCGCCTACGGCGAGCGCGAGTGCTCGATCCAGCGCCGC
>CAIXBH010000028.1 GCA_903917615.1 uncultured Chloroflexota bacterium
CCGGCTCGCCGCCCCGCGCCGCAGGCGCGCCCCGGTCGCCGCGTAACGATCGACGAGTTCGACGAGGAGGAGATCGAGGCCGCACTCCACGGCCAGGACAGCGATCTCCTGGGTGACGACGATGGTTCCGACGAGGACGACGCCTAGCGGCGTAGCGCGCGTGCGACACGTGCCGCAGCGTACCTGCGTCGCGTGCCGCCGCACGGGGGACCAGCGGACGTTCGTCCGCCTGGTCCGCGGCGCCGAAGGCGGCGTCGAGGTCGATGAACGCGGCCGCGCCCAGGGGCGTGGCGCGTATCTCTGCCGGGACGTCGCCTGCTGGGAACGCGGTGCGAAAGGCGCGCTGAACGGCGCGCTCCGCACCACCATCGACGCCACAAATCGCGCGGCCCTTGTCGCGTACGGATCACAGTTCGTGTCGGCGCCGGCCCCGGACAGCGGGGCGCACGACGAAGAGAGCGGGGAAGCATGACGAGTGCACAGAGCATCCAGATCCCTCCGGCCATCGTGGTCGGCGATCTCGCAGCGATGCTGGGCGTGACGCCCGTCGATGTCATTAAAGAACTGATGAAGAACGGCGTCATGGCCACGATCAACCAGGTCGTGGACTTCGACACCGCCGCCGTCGTCGCCGCCGACCTCGGCTTCTCGCCCGAGGAACAGTCGACGGCGAGCGCTGTCGCCGTCGCCGAGCCCGAAGCGGACGCCGGCCCCGACATGAGCCGCGCCTCCATGCGCATCACCGAGGAGGGCGGCGTCACGCGCCCGCCGGTGGTGACGGTCCTCGGCCACGTAGACCACGGCAAGACCACGCTCCTGGACGCGATCCGACGCACGAACGTGACCGCAGGCGAGGCTGGCGGCATCACGCAGCACATCGGCGCCTACCAGGCGCTGGCCCCGGATGGCCGGCTCGTTACGTTCATCGACACGCCGGGCCACGAGGCGTTCTCGCAGATGCGCGCGCGCGGCGCCCGCATCACGGATGTCGCCATCGTTGTGGTCGCCGCAGACGACGGCGTCATGCAGCAGACCCGCGAGGCGATTGACCACGTCCGCGCAGCGGGCGTGCCGATGGTCGTCGCCCTCAACAAGGTCGACGCCCCCAACGCGAACATCGAACGCGCGAAGCAGCAGCTGCTCGAAGTCGGCCTCGTGCCCGAGGAATACGGTGGGGACCAGATCGTCGTGCCGACCTCTGCCCTCAAGGGCGAGGGGATCGACACGCTCCTCGAAAACGTGCTGCTGGTCGCCGACCTGCAGGACCTCAAGGCGAACCCCGATCAGGACGCCGTTGGCGTGGTGATCGAGGCGAAGAGCGACCGCCACCGGGGCGTCGTCGCCACGCTGCTGGTCCAGACCGGCACCCTCCACCAGGGCGACACGATCCTGTGCGGCCTGACCTTCGGTCGCGCGAAGGCGATGACCGACGCGAACGGCAACCGCCTGAAGGACGCCGGCCCCTCCACCCCGGTGGAGGTCCTCGGCCTCAGCGAGGTGCCGCCGGCAGGCGAGCGCTTCGTCGTGCGACCGGACGAGAAGACCGCCCGCGCCGAGGCCGACGAGCGCCGTCGCGCGCTCGAGGCCGGCACTGAGGGCCCGACCGCAGTCACGCTGGAGACGCTCTTCGGCGAGATTCACAAGGGCAACGTTGCGGACTTCAACCTCGTGCTGAAGGCGGACGTACAGGGCTCGATCTCGCCACTGGTCCGGACCCTCGAGGACCTCTCCGTCGAAGAGGTGCGCGTGAAGGTCATCCACGCGTCGGTCGGCTCGGTGACCGAGTCCGATGTGCAGCTCGCCGCGGCCGCGAAGGCGGTCGTGATCGCGTTCAACACGGACGCGGAGCAGGGCGCGCGACGCCTGGCCGACCAGGAGCACATCGAGATCCGTAACTACCGGATCATCTACGAGATCGTGGAGGACGTGGAGAAGGCCGTGAAGGGCCTTCTGGAGCCGATCTACGAGGAGCGCCAGGACGCCACCATCGAGGTCCGCCAGGTCTTCCGCGTCGGCCGCCGCAACGCCATCGCCGGCGCATATGTCCGCGAGGGTTCGGCCGTCCGCGGCGCACGCGTGCGCATCCGCCGCGGTGGCGCCGTCATCCACGAGGGCGTCATCGAGAGCCTCAAGCGCATCAACGAGGACGCCCGCGAGGTCGCGGCCGGCCTCGAGTGCGGCATCCAGGTGTCGAACTTCTCGGACTTCACCGAAGGCGACGAGATCATCACGTACCACATGGAGCAGACGCGCTGAGCCGCCGCACCGAGAAGGTCGGCGACCTCGTGCAGGTCGTGCTGAGCGACCTCGTGCGACTGCGCGCCAAGGATCCGGACCTGCAGGCGGCGATCTTCTCCTTCCTCGGTGTCGAGGTCTCCCCGGACCTGTCGCACGCCAACGTGCGGGTCTCCGTCTTCGGAGACGACGCCCAGAAGGGTGCCGTGCTCGCGGCGCTCGACCGCAGCGAGCCGTTCCTGCACCGCGAGATGGCGCGCGAGCTGCACATGCGCCGCGTCCCACGCATGTCGTTCATCCTCGACGAATCGATCGAGGAGGGGGACCGCCTCACGACGCTGATGCGCGAAGTCGCGCACTCCGAGGGCCGCGAGTTCTAGCGGTCTGCTTCGCGTCGTCGCACTCAGTCGCCCGTGTTGTCGCATGAGGCAGATGGTTCTGGGACACCGCCGGACGGCGGCTTACGCATACCTCCGGGAGTCCCTAACATCGCCCGACGCAATCAGGATCTGACGAAGTCGTCAGGGTCCCGATCGCTCACGCAGAACCCCTCCCTCCCCCTTCGCAGGAAGTAGCGGCATGTCCTCGACCGGAATCACTGACGGCCCCCGGGAGCCGGGCAGCCGTTGGCCCACGCACGCCATCCTGCGAGCAAAGGCGACACATCTGGCCGTCGCGACCGTACTGGGGTTGGCAGGGTGCGCCGTGACCGTGGAGGTCGCCATCCACGAGATGCGCATCCACGCGTCGGAGCAGGGCTCAGCGGTGTCGAACATCGTCCGCGACCGCTGGGGGAACCAACGGGCCACGCAGATCGAGCAGATCCTCTTCGCATACGACGCGACGTTCGTCAGCGCTGCATATTGGGCGGAGCAGGTGTTCGAGGAGAGGGCCGCTCCGGCGCCGGAAGCGATCGATACGCACCCGCGCGATGAGACCGCGGAACGCCCAGCGGCGATGTCCCCGCGACAACTCGTCCTCCTTGACATCGCGCCACTACACGCGAACCCGCTGCCGGACGAGGGCTACTGGACGACGCTGGGCCTGCCGAATCCATCGCCGTCAGATGTCGTCATGGCGCAGGCGCACGTGCATCCCTCTGCGGCGCTGCCGCGCGCGACGGTGCACGTCCTCCTGTTCGACAAGACACGTATCGCGCTGCACATGGTCGGCGGGACGAAGAGTCCCGGCGGCGACAGAGGGGTCGTCGGCCCGGGCGCGATTGCGGAGGGTGACGTCCCACGCCTGGTGGCGGCGTGGAACGGCGGCTTCCAGGGCACGCATGCGCCGGACTACGGGATGTACGCAGACGGCCAGCAGTACCGAACGTGCAACGTCGGGCTCGCGAGCATCGTCGCCTTCCGCGATGGGCGCATCCAGATCGGCCAGTGGGGACGCGACTTCGACCGCATCACCGACGAGATGCTGGCCGTCCGCCAGAACTCCGTGCTCCTTGTCGATGGCGGGAAGATCAGCCCGATCATCAATGAGAGCGCGGTCTTTGGCCTCGTGAACATCGGCGACACCGTGCACTTCATCACGTGGCGCTCCGCGATTGGCCTCACCGAGAGCGGCGACCTTCTCGTCGCGACGGGCGACTACATCAACCAGGCCGACATGGCGAGATCGATGCAGGCCGCCGGGGCCAAGTACGCGATGCTGCTGGACAACAACCTCCCGTATGTGCAGACCGTCCTCGCGCATCACGACCCGGATGGCACGCTGCAACTCTCCAACACGCGATCGTTCATGAGCGCGAGCCCCAACAGGTTCCTCACCGGCCGGTACGCGTACGACTTCATGTACCTGACCGCGGCGCCAACCCCGTAGCGTCCGCCGCACGCCGCAACGAAGCCCCGGTTGTGCCGGGGCTTCGTCGTGGGAGCCTGTGGCAGCGCGAATGCGCTCGAGCGGTCAGCGCACGTTGTACGTGACCTGCACCTGCACCTGCCACTTCGGCGAGGGGCCACCGTCATAGATGGCCTGGGGCTGCTGGACCGTGATGCTGCGCACCGCGTCCAGGGTCACGCCTGCGGCGTCCGCGCTCGCGCGCACCATCGCGGTGGCCTGCCTGGTCGCCTGCGCAATCGCCGGCGCCAGGACGGACGCGTCGGGCGGCGTCCCCGTGCCGCCTCGACCGTAGGAGTTCACGCTCGTCGCGCCGTTCTCCACCGCGACTCGCATCGCGAGGGCGAGCTGATCGGGGCTGCTCGTGGTGACCTGCATCGAGGCATTCACCATGAAGCCGTAGGGCGTCGGGATCGGCGGGAAGATCGCGGGCGCCACACCCGGAGCCGGGGCAACGGCTGAGCTGCTCGACTCGGGACTGGGAATGCTGGCAGGGGCCCCATCGGGAGCGACCGCCGCCATCGGCGGGACAACGCCGTTCTGGCCCTGCGCCGGCACCGCGACAGGGCCACCGTAGGAGGGCCCGATGTTGAAGTCGGTGTCCTGAACGCTCGCGGCTGAGATGCCGGCAGCCACCAGCGCCGCGCGAATCTTCGCCTGCTTGTCCTGCACGACCTTCACGGCTGCCTGCGGATCCTTCGTGCTCGCGCGCTCCTGCACCGTGATCGACAGGATGGTCGTCCGCGGGTCAGCGCTCCCCGCCACACTGGCGACCCCCGTCGCGCTCACGAACGGACCGAGCGGCGGAGGCGGGGCAGGCGGGGTGATGGCGGTGGGACCGGTCGCAACAGGCGCGGTCTGCGCGTGCGCCGGGAGCGCACTGGAGAGTGCGCCGAGGAGCGCGGCAGCCGAGAGCATCGCGGCGAGCGTCCGAAGTTTGAGATTCATCGAGGCCATGGGCGTCCCTTTCGCGATATCGGCTCGCGCCGTGCTGGATCTGAGACGCCGGGTACCTGCGATCGGTTCCCGGGAGTTGCGAGGAGCGGCGGGGCGTGCGGCAATGGGCGCATGCGTGGCTTCCTGAACATCGACAAACCGGCGGGGATGACCTCGTTCGACGTGGTGCGCTGGATCCGGCGTTCCGCGCGGACGAAGCGCGTCGGGCACGGGGGCACCCTCGACCCGGCCGCCACTGGAGTCCTCCCGATTGCCGTCGGCGAAGCAACGCGTTTCGTGGACGAACTGCTGGGAGGCGGCAAGCGCTACACCGCGCAGTTGCTGCTGGGCCGCGAGACGGACACCTATGACCTCGATGGGGAGGCCATGGAAACGCACGACGCGTCGGCGGTGACGCGGGACGACGTCGAGGCCGCGCTCCGCGGGTTCCACGGCACGATCCCCCAGGTGCCCCCGGCCTATAGCGCGGTGAAGCGGGGCGGCGTCCCCGCCTACAAAGCCGCCCGGCGGGGCGACCCGCTCACACTGGAGGCCCGCGCCGTCACGGTCTACGCGATCGACGTGGTGGACTTCGTGGTGGGAGCGGAGGCGCGCGTCACCCTCGACATCGCCTGCGGCAGCGGGTTCTACGTGCGCTCACTCGTACACGACCTCGGCGCGGTGCTGGGCGTGGGCGGGACGCTCGCGACGCTGCGGCGCACGCGCACCGGGCCGTTTCGCATCGAGGACGCGATTCCACTGGAACGCGCCTGCGCCATCCTCGAATCGGGGTCGACCGAGGGACTGGAGCGGCTGCTGCACGCCCCGGACGTCGTGCTCACCGGCCTGCCGGCGGTGATCGTCGACCCGCAGCAGGAGACGCGGCTGCGACAGGGTCTCGACCTCGCGGTCGAACCGCGCCCGGGCTACCTCGAGGTGCCGCAGGGGCCCACGGGGGACGCGCGGGGACGGGCCCAGGGGCCCGCGCGAGCCCGCTGCTACGGCACAGCGGGGCACCTGGTCGCTGTGCTGGAGGCGCGATCGACGCCGAATGTGTGGCATCCCAGCCACGTGCTATCTGTTGAGGTTCCCTCGCCATAGTGCCCCTCGAACGTTGACACGGGCGATCCGGTGCCGTACGACTGGCTCATACACGGTCGGCGATGCCGGTGGACGGGGCCCCCTGAGGGGACCGGCGACGCCGCGCGGCAGACTCGACGAGGGCGCGGAGCCGCTCGAGCTGCCAGGGAGGTCACGTTGGAAGCCTACTGCCTGAAATGCCGCGAGAAGCGGGAAATGGTCAACCCGACCGCAATCTGGATGAAGAACGGCAAGCCTGCGACCGAGGGCACCTGCCCGGTCTCCGGCGGCAAGATGTTCAAGATCGGCATGACGCCGGCGCACGACAGCCTGCCGAAGCCGGCATAGCGCCGGCGCGCGGACACGATGCACAGGACGCCGCCCAACGGGGCGGCGTCTTTGCGTCCACGAGAGCCCGGCTCGGCATCGCCTACTGGCCGAGGGCGAGGCTCAGGCATGCGTCCGCTCGGGCATCCACGGCGCCGGTCGAGCGGCGCACGCCCAGCAGCGTCCGCTCGGCGATGGGGTCGCCGCGTCGCGTCGACAGCTGCAGGCCCCCGGCTTCGGCCACGGCGGCGGGCAGGACACTCCAGCCGAGGCCCAGCGCAACGACCTGCCGCAGCACCTCCGGGTTGCCGGACTCGAGCATCACCCGGGGCGTGACGCCGAGGCGACGCAGCCCGTCATCGATGCCGGCGCGCGTCTGGGAGTCCGCCGGGTAGAGCGCCCACTCGGCGTCGGCCGGATGCTCGGTCGCCCCGGCAGGCGCGTAGACGTAGAGGGGCTCCGTCAGGACAACCTGCGCGGTCAGGTCGTCGGCTACCGGTCCGATGACGAACGCGAGGTCGAGTTCGAACCGGCGCACTCGCTCCATCAGCGCGCGGCTGGTGTCCACCAGCAGGCGAAGCTGGACACCCGGGTGCGCGGTCCGAAACGCGCGGATCGTGGTGGGCAGCACGTACAGACTGGCCGCATCGATCATCCCGACGGCCAGCGTGCCCCCCGAGCCGCCGCGGCGCGCGTCCAGCCACGCGCGCAGCTCTGCTGCCCGGCCGAGGACGTCTCCGGCGAACCGCGCGACCTCGACGCCCGCTTCCGTCAGCACGCGCCGACGGCCGGCACGCTCGAACAGCGGCTCGCCGAGGCGATCCTCGAGCGCTGCGAGCGCCTGGGAGAGCGCGGGCTGGCTCACACCCAGGCGCTCCGCGGCTTCCGTGAACGTGGCGGAGCGCGCCACCTCGCGGAGGTAGGCGAGCTGCTGAGACTGGAACGCGAAGGACGCACCGGACTCCACCGTTGCGTCTGCGCGCGCGATGGGATCCTGAGGTTCTCGTGCCATTGATACGAGATACTAACTGATTCGATAGGTTCATTCCATTAGACGAATCTAATGGGAGCGCCCACGATGGACGCGGAAGCCGCGAGGGAGCCGATGGCTGCCAGCGCGCTCCGGCGAGAGGAACCGAACACATGGGTGACAACGGCAAGATCAACGTTGCGATCATCGGGGTGGGGAACTGCGCGTCCTCCCTCGTCCAGGGCGTGGAGTTCTATAAGAACGCAGAGGACGGCGACGTCATCCCCGGGCTCATGCACCCGGTGCTGGGCGGCTACCACATCCGCGACATCAACTTCGTCGCGGCGTTCGACGTCGACATCGAGAAGGTCGGCAAGGACCTCAGCGAGGCGATTTTCAGCGGGCAGAACAACACGCTGAAGTTCAGCGACGTGCCGAAGACCGGCGTCACGGTCGAGCGCGGCATGACGCACGATGGCCTCGGCAAGTACCTGTCCCAGGTCATCACGAAGGCTCCCGGCGCGACCGCCGACATCGTGAAGATCCTCAAGGACACCAAGACCGACGTGGTCATCAACTACCTCCCGGTGGGCTCCGAGGAGGCGACGAAGTGGTACGTGGAGCAGATCCTCGCGGCCGGCTGCGCGATGGTGAACTGCATCCCGGTCTTCATCGCACGCGAGGAGTACTGGGCGAACCGCTTCCGTGAGAAGGGCCTGCCGATCGTCGGTGACGACATCAAGTCGCAGGTCGGCGCGACCATCCTGCACCGCGTGCTCGCGCGCCTGTTCCAGGACCGCGGCGTGCGCATCGACCGCACGTACCAGCTCAACTTCGGCGGCAACACCGACTTCATGAACATGCTCGAGCGCGAGCGCCTCGAGTCCAAGAAGATCTCGAAGACGAACGCCGTCACGAGCCAGATCGGCTACCCGATGCCGGCGAACGACGTGCACGTCGGCCCGTCCGACTACGTGCCGTGGCTGCTCGACCGCAAGTGGTGCCACATCCGCATCGAAGGCACGACCTTCGGCGACGTACCGTTGATGCTCGAGACCAAGCTCGAGGTGTGGGACTCGCCGAACTCCGCGGGCGTCGTCATCGACGCGCTGCGCGCGGCGAAGCTCGGCCTGGACCGCGGCATCGGCGGACCGCTCTACGAGGCGGCCGCGTACTTCATGAAGTCCCCGCCCCGCCAGATGCTGGACGAGGACGCGCGCGACGGCCTCGAGGCGTTCATCGCCGGCTAGCCCTCGGTTACGATCCCTGCGGGGCGCTGCTCTCAGCGAGCAAGCTCCCCCGCAGGGAATCTGGGGCCACCGGTGCTGTCCTACATCGCGTTCCAGATCGGCGCGCTCCTCGCGCGCTACACCCCCCTCGCCGTGAGCTACACGATCGCGCGCGTCATCGGGGTCCTGACGTTCTACGCGTGGCCCGGCGGCCGGCGACGATGCGTCCAGAACATGCTGCACGTCACCGGCGGCAACGCCCACCGGGCGCAACGCCTCGCGCGCACGTCGTTCGCGAACTACCTCGTCTACCTCGTGGACTTCTTCCGGCTCACCATGGCGGAACCGCACGAGGTCGGCGGCCGTGTCCGGTTCGACCGCTGGCACGAGATCGAGGCGGAGCGCCGGGGCAACGGGGTCATCTTCGTGACCGTCCACTTCGGCAACTGGGACCTCGGCGCGGCAGCGCTCGCGCAGCAGGGGTTCCCTGTGCTCGCGATCGCCGACACCCTGCCGGACGCGCGCGTCGACCGCCGCGTACGCGCCTCGCGCGAGCACATCGGTCTGCATCTCATCCCCGTGGGCCGCGCCGGGCCGGGCATGCTGCGTGCCCTGCGCGAGAACAGTGTGCTCGCGATCCTCATCGACATCCCGACGCCGGGCGGCCTCGAGGTCGAGTTCTTCGGCGCGCCGGTCGCAGTCTCGGACGGCCCCGCCCGCATCGCGCTCCGCGCGGGCGCCTCCGTCATGGCCGCCGTCCTCCCCCGCCTCTCGCCATGGAGCGACACCGTGGGCGCTGAGGTCGCGACGATCCACTACGAGCCCACCGGGGACACCGAACGTGACGTCCTTGGCCTGACGCAGGCGCTGTTCCGTCAGTTCGAGGCGTTCATCCG
>CAIXBH010000029.1 GCA_903917615.1 uncultured Chloroflexota bacterium
ACCGTCGAGGCCTCTCGGCTGCTCGACGGCCCCGCTCTCTAGCGCCCGGCGTGCGCGCGATGTGTCCCCATCGGCGCTCGTCTCGGCCGCGCCGAGCGCGACCGTGGCTTGTGACCTGACCATCTTACCCAGCGAGTCGCCCGGAGGGAACGCGCGGGCATGCCGCAGCCAGGCGCTGCCGCGAGCGTGCTGGTGTCCCGCGTTTCGTGGAGAGATGTTTCGCGGAGAGATGTGGTGGGCGGTACTGGGTTCGAACCAGTGACCTCAGCGATGTCAACGCTGCGCTCTAACCAACTGAGCTAACCACCCCCGAGCCCGTTGCGGGCACCTCGGAGGCTAAGACAGTCGCCGGTGACCGTCAAAGGCTTGGCCGTCTCCGACGATGTTTGCCCCGAGCGTTCACCGAAGTTCGCAATTCGTTGACACGCTATCGGGCCCTTGCTACTTTCCTCGCGCGGGCCTCTAGCTCAATGGCAGAGCAGCTGACTCTTAATCAGCCGGTTCTCGGTTCGAGTCCGAGGGGGCTCACCAGAATAGACCCGTTGATCCGCGGGGACGGATCGTCGGGTAGCCGGGAAAGCCGTTTCGACGGGGGGAAGTGTCGGAATCGGCAGACGAGCGTGATTTAGGATCACGTGCCGCAAGGCGTAGGAGTTCGAGTCTCCTCTTCCCCACCAGCCCGGCCCTCCCGCAAGGGAAGATCGGGTACAACGTCCAGGAAACCGAGAGGGGTCGCGTCAGCCGACGCGAAGGGAATCCATGGCGAAGCTGCTTGAGGTCAAAGACCTCCGAACGTACTTCTTCACTGACGAGGGCGTCGTCCGCGCAGTGGACGGGGTGACGTGGGACATCAACGAGGGCGAGACACTCGCGCTCGTGGGTGAGTCGGGGTGCGGCAAGTCCGTCACCGCGATGTCGATCCTGCGCCTCATTCCGAATCCGCCCGGGCGCATCGTCGAAGGCTCAATCACCTTCGACGGGATCGATCTTCTGAAGGTCAGCGATGCGGAAATGCGGGCCATCCGCGGCAACCGCATCGCGATGATCTTCCAGGAGCCGATGACGTCGCTGAACCCGGTCCTCACGATCGGCCAGCAGATCAAGGAGGCCATCCTCCTGCACCTCGGCCTCGACGAAGAGCAGGCAACTGCTCGCGCCGTCGAACTGCTCGAGATGGTCGGCATCCCGGAGGGCGGACAGCGCCTGAGGGACTACCCGCACCAGTTCTCCGGCGGCATGCGCCAGCGCGTCATGATCGCCATGGCGCTCTCGTGCAACCCGAAGATGCTCATCGCCGACGAGCCGACGACGGCCCTCGACGTGACCATCCAGGCGCAGATCCTCGAGATCATGGCGCGCCTGTCGAAGGAACTCGGCACGGCCGTGCTGGTCATCACCCACAACCTGGGTGTGGTGGCTCGCTACGCCGACCGCGTGAACGTCATGTACGCCGGTGAGATCGTCGAGAGCGGTACCGCCGCCGACGTCTTCAAGCACCCGCGGGCCCCATACACCGTGGGCCTGATGGCCTCCGTCCCTCGTCTGGACGCCACCGAGAAGGTGCGCCTCATGACGATCGAGGGTCAGCCGCCGCTGCTCATCCAGCGCATCCCCGGCTGCCCGTTCGCACCGCGGTGCGACTGGGCGATCGACAAGTGCACGGACGAGCACCCGCAGCTGGAGGAGAAGACCCCCGGGCACTTCGCCCGCTGCTGGCGCGACCCGGGCGTTGACGCCCGGACCAAGATGCCCGCGGCCGCCGCGATGGCCCAGTAGGGCAGAGAGGGAGGACGACAATGACCACCTCGACAGCCCCTGCGATGGGCAACAAGGTTGCCAAGGGCGAAACCCTTGTCGACGTCAAAGACCTGCGGATGTACTTCCCCGTCACGGCGGGGCTGATCGTCCAGCGCAAGATCGCCGACGTGCGCGCCGTCGATGGGCTGACCTTCAAGGTCAGCAGCGGCGAGACGCTCGGCCTGGTGGGTGAGTCCGGTTGTGGCAAGTCCACCACCGGCCGCGCGGTGTTGCAGTTGCACCGTCCGACCTCGGGCACGGTGAACTTCGCCGGCACCGAGCTCACGCAGCTCAAGGGCAGCAACCTGCGCCGGTTCCGCCGGCGCATGCAGATGATCTTCCAGGACCCGTTCTCGAGCCTGAACCCGCGCATGAGCGTCGGGCAGATCATCGCTGAGCCGCTCGCCATCCACGGCCTCTACAAGGGCGCGGAGCGGCGCGAGCGCGTCGAGTACATCATGCAGGCCGTCGGACTGAACCCCGTGTTCGCCCGCCGCTACCCGCACGAGTTCTCCGGCGGGCAGCGCCAGCGCATCGGCATCGGCCGAGCGCTCGCGGTTGAGCCGGACTTCATCGTCTGCGACGAGCCGGTGTCCGCGCTCGACGTGTCGATTCAGGCACAGGTCATCAACCTGCTGGAGGACCTCCAGCAGGAGTTCGGCCTGACGTACCTGTTCATCGCGCACGACCTCGCGGTCGTCCGTCACATCTCGGACCGCGTCGCCGTCATGTACCTGGGCAAGATGATGGAACTCGCCGGCTCCAACGAGCTGTACGAGAACCCGCTGCACCCGTACACGAAGGCCCTGCTCTCCGCCGTGCCGATCACGGACCCCGAGCTCGAGCGACAGCGCGAGCGCATCATCCTCACGGGTGACGTGCCCTCCCCGCTGCGCCCGCCTCCCGGCTGCGTGTTCAACACCCGTTGCCCGATCGCGGTCGACGAGTGCCGCGAGCGCGTCCCCGAGTGGCGCGAGCACGTCCCCGGACACTGGGTGGCCTGCCACCGCGTCTAGTCCGAGGTCGCAGTAGTTCTCATCGAGGCCCCGCCCAACCAGCGGGGCCTCGTGCTGTCCGGCTGCGTCGGCGTGTCGCGCGTGCCCGAGCGTCGGCACGGGGTCGACGAGATCACCCTCACCCCAGCCCTCCCCCTCGAGGGGGAGGGGGCGGAGTCGACGAGAACGGGTCGCGCTCCGGCCCCTCTCCCGTGAATAGGAGAGGGGCCGGGTGAGAGCTTCGGCTTCCGATCGCGCCGCGCCTACGGCCGCGGCCAGATACGATGGGGCACGTGGATCCCTCGCACATCCGTAACTTCTCGATCATTGCGCACATCGACCACGGCAAGTCGACGCTTGCCGATCGCATGCTCGAGGTCACCGGCGCGGTCGAGATGCGCGACATGCGCGACCAGATGCTCGACTCGATGGACCTCGAGCGCGAGAAGGGGATCACGATCAAGGCGCAGGCCGTGCGGATGGCCTTCGACGCCGCCGACGGCGAGCACTACGAGCTCAACCTCATCGACACCCCGGGCCACGTCGACTTCACGTACGAGGTGTCGCGGGCGCTGGCGGCCTGCGAGGGCGCGATCCTGATCGTGGACGCCACGCAGGGTATCCAGGCGCAGACACTGGCGAACGTCTACCTCGCGCTGGACCTGAACCTCAAGCTGATCCCGATCGTGAACAAGATCGATCTGCCGTCGGCCGAGCCCGAGCGCGTCGCGCAGGAACTCATCGACGTCATCGGCTTCGACCCGGACGAGGTGCTCTTCGCGTCGGGCAAGACCGGCGCTGGCGTGCCGGAGATCCTCCAGGCGATCGTCGAACGAGTGCCCCCGCCCGCCGGCAATCCGGACGCGCCGCTTCGGGCGCTCGTCTTCGACGCAAAGTACGACGTCTTCAAGGGCGTGCTCGTGTACGTGCGCGTGCTCGACGGGCACGCCGACATGTCCGGCCGGCTGCGGCTGATCCAGCAGAACGCCCGCTTCGAGCCGGTGGAGATCGGCTACTTCCGCCCCGGGCTCCAGAAGAGCGACCGCCTCGACGTGGGCGAGGTCGGATACATCGCGACCGGCCTCAAGGGCGTCGCGCAGAGCCGCGTCGGCGACACCGTCACCACGGACCTCCACGGCGCCGAGGAGGCGCTGCCCGGCTACCGCCCCGCGAAGGCGATGGTCTTCGCCGGCATCTACCCGACCGACCCGGACTCCTACGACGATCTGCGCGACGCGCTGGAACGGCTGACGTTGAACGACGCCGCGCTCCAGTGGCAGCCGGAGAGCAGCGCGGCGCTTGGCTTCGGGTTCCGCTGCGGGTTCCTCGGGCTGCTGCACATGGAGATCATCCAGGAGCGCCTCGAGCGGGAGTTCGACCTCGACCTGATCGCGACGGCGCCCTCCGTCCAGTACGAGGTGCAGCGCACCAACGGCCAGACGATCCTCATCGACTCGCCCGCGGAGCTGCCGTCGTCGACAGAGATCGATGAGATCCGCGAACCGTGGGTGAAGGTGACCATCACCGCGCCCGCGCGCTACCTCGGCACGCTGATGACGCTGGTGAGCGAGCGCCGCGGCGAGTTCGAGCACGTCGAGTACTTCGACCACGCGGTCGAGGAGGGGGACTCGCGCATCCTCGCGACGTTCCACCTGCCGCTCTCCGAGATCCTGATCGAGTTCTACGACCAGCTGAAGTCGCGCACCTCCGGCTACGCCGCGATGGACTACGCGCTTGAGGAGTATCGCCCGGCGCGCGTCTCGCGCCTCGACATCCTCGTGAACGGCGACTCGGTGGACGCGCTCTCCGCGATCGTGCCGACCGAGGACGCTCCGTCGCAGGGGCGCAAGCTCGCGGCTGCGCTGAAGGTGCTCATTCCTCGACAGCTGTTCGACGTGCCGATCCAGGCGGCGATCGGTGGGCACATCATCGCGCGCGAGACGGTGAAGGCGCTGCGCAAGAACGTCCTCGCGAAGTGCTACGGCGGCGACATCTCGCGCAAGCGCAAACTGCTGGAGAAGCAGAAGGCCGGCAAGAAGCGCATGAAGATGGTCGGCTCCGTCGAGGTGCCACAGGAAGCGTTCATGGCCGTGCTGAAGATGCGGGAGTAAGCCCCCTTCCCGGAGGTTCCATGTCCGAGCAAGTCATCGAGTCCCGCATCCGCGGCTTCCTCTCACTCACCGCGCACCCGGACGGCTGCGCACAGAACGTGCGACAGCAGGTCGCGCTCGCGAAGACGTTCGGCGAGGGATCCCACGGGCAGATCGGCACCGCGCTCGTCGTCGGCTCATCGACCGGGTACGGGCTCGCGAGCGCGCTCGTGACCTGCTTCGGCTACGGCGCCCAGACGCTCGGCGTCTGCTTCGAGCGGCCATCCGAGGGCGACAAGCCGGCGACAGCGGGCTGGTACAACCTCGCCGAGGCGCACCGCCTCGCCCGCGCCGAGGGGCGCACCTTCGAGACGATCAACGGCGACGCGTTCTCCGACGAGATCAAGGCACAGGTCGTCGAGGCGCTGCGTCGCCTCGGGCCAGTGGACACGTTCATCTACTCGCTCGCCTCGCCCCGCCGGAAGGACCGCGCCGGCACGACGTGGAGCAGCGTCCTCAAGCCGATCGGCGAGCCGTACATCGGCAAGGCCTTCGACCTCCGCAACGAGACCGTCACCGAGGCCTCGATGGAGCCCGCGACGCCCGAGGAGGTCGAGGCGACCATCAAGGTCATGGGCGGCGAGGACTGGACCGACTGGGTCGACCTGCTCCTTCGCGAGCAGCTGCTCGCCCATAACGCGCGCGTGGTCGCGTACTCCTACATCGGGCCCGAGGTCACCGCGCCCGTCTACCGCCACGGCACGATCGGCCGCGCGAAGGAGGACCTCGAGGCCCGCGCGCACGCGCTCGATGCGCGCATGGCGGCCGAGGTCGGCGGGCGCGCGTGGGTGAGCGTGAACAAGGCCGTCGTGACGCAGGCCTCGGCCGCGATCCCGGCGGTGCCGCTCTACCTCAGCGCGCTGCTCAAGGTGATGAAGGAGCGCGGCACCAACGAGGGCACGATCGAGCAGATCGTGCGGCTCTTCCGCGACCACCTCGACCCCGCGCAGACGCCGGCCGTTGACGCCGAGGGCCGCATCCGCCTCGACGACTGGGAGATGACGCCGGAGGTGCAGGCGGAGGTGCAAGCGATCTGGGACCGCGTGACCACGGAGAACTTCCGCGCCCTCACCGACTACGAGGGCTACCAGCACGCCTTCCACGCACTCTTCGGCTTCGACCTCGATGGCATCGACTACACGAAGGCAACTGAGGTGGAGCGTGCGCTGGGTTAGCGCGGTCACGCTATTCGGCGCTGCGCTGATCGCAGGGTGTACGGCCGTACCTCGAACGGGGGCGCTGACCGTGATGCCCACCGCCACGTCGACTTCGATCGCCGCGACGGCCAGCCGGCCAGGTGTTCTAACGCCCACGCCCACCAAAGCCCCACAGGTCATCTCCGACGTTCGCACCGCGGGTACAGCGGGCGATGTGGATCGACTTCTGGGCCTCACTAAGTTCCAATCGGTGGGGTGCCAACTTCCGAGTTTCGATGAGCACGGAATGCACGGCCTGGGCCAAATCGTCGTTCTCTGCGGTTAAGGCGAGGCGCTCGGCACGCAGCATGAAGTCCTCTGGCCCGACACTTGCGCTGCGGTGATCAAGATGGCTGGGCCGACGGGTATGGCCGAACGATCTTCTGTGGAAAGCGCGATGCGCTCAGCGTTCGTCGGCGGGAAACCGTTCTATGCGGCAGCTGCCGCGAATCCGCCAATTACCCTGCTGCTCAATTCGAGCGTGGAGAAGTACGTGGTTGTGTTCGCTGCCGGCATAACCGACTCCTCGGCAGTGGCGCTATACGCTGATGATGACGGCATTACCGGCGTAAGGATCGGGTGCGGGCTTCTCGACATGAGTCGCTGGACGCCGCTGTCCTAATTGGCCGCCGCCCGCACCGCGCTGTCGAGGATGCGCAGGAGCCGGTGGTGCTCGTACACCACGAGCATCCCCTTGCGTACGACCTCAAGCGTGCCCGCATCGAGGGGTGCGATGCTCGCCCAGTCCGGGGAGCCGATGCCGAACTCGATCTCGGTGCCGTCGTCGTAGAACGTGCGCAGGGCGCGGATCGCGCCCCAGTCCTCGCGGGTGACCGAGCGAACGGTGCCGAAGGCGTCGAGCCAGCGCGGATCGTCGAGGTACTTGTCCGGATCGCGCGTCAGCACGATCACATCGATGTCTGAGTCCTCGCGGGCGGTGCCTCGAGCGTGCGAGCCGACGACGGCCACCGCCTGCACGTCGTCGCGCAACTGCGCCCACGTGCGCAGGGCGGTGAGGACGGAGGCATAGCGAGGCACGGCGGACGGCTACGCCGTTGCGGGCTCGTCCGCGTTCACGTTCAGCGAGGGCACGAGGTCGTCGAGGGTCACGACGCCGTCCGACTGCGCGAGCCGGTCGCGGATGCGACGCAGCGTGTCGGCGGGGGCGCCCTCGAGCGCGGCGCGCGCGGCGGCGAAGAGCACGGGGGCGAGGATCACCGCATAGCGCGTCGCCTCGGCGGCCACGCGCAGCGAATCCTCGATCTCGCGCTTGCGCTCGTCCGGGTGGCCGAGGCGCTGCCCGTTCGCGACGACGAGGCCGCGCGCCGGGACTGCGCTCGCCGCGATGATCGCGTCCAGGCGCTGGCGCAGCCGGTAGTGCGGCGCCATACCGACGGCCTCCTCGGACGCGGCGGCGACGAGGTGTACGCCACCGCGCTCGGGATCCGCCGGGTCGGTGAGCACGGTGTCGCCCTCCGCCGTGACAGTCGCCTCGAAACCGATCGCCTCGAGGCAGGCCGCCGCAGCCGCCGTGAGCTGCACGGTGCCGCCGGCCCAGAGCACGTCGCGGATCGCAGCGCGGGAGCGCGCGGCCGCCTCGGCCTCCTCCAGCGCGGACTGCGCCTCGTCAGCGTGCGTCTTCGCCGCCTCGACCGCGACCTGCTGATCGGCGAGGCCGGGGACGGCGACCTGCGTCGCCCAGTAGGGCAGGTCGGTCGAGGGGATGCCGCGCGGGTCCTGCGCGGCGACCATCGTCGCGTTCGCCTCGGCAAACGCGAAGGCGTCGTCCTCGGAAAGCCGCGGCGTCGGCATGAAGATCACGCGACCGCCGAGGACGGGGAACTCGACGCCGACGGGCGCGCCGCCGGCCGAGCGCAGGAAGACCTTCGCGTACCTCGAGAAGCCGGGCGCGCGTTCATTGAAGTAGGCGCGGTAGAGCACGTAGCGCTCGTACGTCTCGAACACCGGCACGAAGGGGTGACCGTGGTCGACGACCACCGCCTGCGTGCCCTCGCCGCCGCGGATCATCGTCGCGTCCCACGCCACGCCGTCCGGTGCCGGCAGGTAGAAGTAGCGGTCGAGCCCCTGCAGCCCCTGCACGCCACCGAAGCGGTTCTGCGCCGCCGCGTAGACAACGACCGTCACGCCACGCTCGAGGGCCTGCGCAAACTCCTCGCGCCGTCGCTGGAGGAGCTCCGCCATGCCCGCGGCGCCGTCGACGGACTCGCCGTTCACGACGGGGAGGTCGGCGTGCGTCATGTACTCGCCGTGCGCGTTCGCCGCAGCGCGGATCGTCTCGAAGACCGCGCCGGCGTCGAGCACGATCACGTCGTAGTCGAAGAGTGAAGGCGCGTTGAAGATGTTGTGGTTGTCCACGTTCGAGTGGGGCAGACGGTGACTGAGCGACAGGACGCGCACGCGGGCCTCCTCGAGGCGGGGCAGGGAATCGGAGCGCGATCATAACGCGCGGCGCGGCTGTGTTCGGGGCCCGTGGAGGTCGGAGCCGATGCGCGGGGGCGGGCTGCGCCGCTCGCGCTCCCGGCAGAACTCTTCGCGATGCGGATAGTCCGGCGCGAGTGATTCCTCGGGACAGCGCGGGGGAGCCCCTGACCCTTCTCCCGCTGACGGGAGAAGGCGGGGGATGAGGGCACTGAGCCGGTCGCGACGACTGCCAGAGCCTCCGAACCACGAGCTCCGGCGATCGGCACCCCACCGGCGCCCTCACCCCAACCCTCTCCCACAGAGTGGGAGAGGGGGCCGGAAGCACGCGCCCGACAGCCAGCCGAGTTCCCATTCGAAGGCGGTGCTGCGGCGAACTGCGGCGCCCTCACCCCAACCCTCTCCCGCTCCGCGGACGAGAGGTCGGACGTTCCGCTTCGAATGTCCCGATGAATCACGCGCACCGGGCCGGTCGCAAACACGACCGATTCCGCCGGGAGCGCGAGGGGCGCAGCCCCCTCGCGTCCAAATCTCTCTCTTGCTCCCCCTCCCGCGTGCGGGAGGGGGCCGGGGGGTGGGGTCCGCGTCTGGCGCCGCACCGAGCGCGAGCGCCTCGATGCTCAGGGCGGGCGCGCTATGCCTCCGCCGGGGGGCGCTGATAGGATCGAGGTGGTCGTGCTAGGTGGGGCGTTAGCGGTGCCCTGTACCCGCAATCCGCTACAGCGGGACTGAATGCCCGTCCGAGAGCAGCGTCTGAAGGGACTGCGAGCGCCAGGCGGCGTTGAGAGCCTGGTCCTGTGCGGCGACGTCCGGTGAACCCCGCCAGGGCCGGAAGGCAGCAACGGTAAGTCGGTAACGTCGGGTGCCACAGGGTCGCCGGGTTTGAGCAGGCCAGCAGGAGCAAGCCGGCAGCGCAGCCCGACGGCGGGGCACGGCCACTTTACGAACCTCCCCGCGGCAGAAGGGGAAGCAGGAGCGCGATGCCTCGACGCACGAACGCTCCGAACCGCCCCAAGCGGCGCTCCTCCTCGGCCGCACGCCGTCCCGGCGCGGTCAAGAAGCGGCCGGTCGAGGTCGACCTCGACGTCCCCGAGTACCTCAAGCGGCTCGGCGTCGCGCCCCGGAAGGCGCTCGGTCAGCACTTCCTCGCGAACGAGATGATCCTCAGCGACATCGCCGCTGCGGCGGGCGTCGCCGAGGGCGACACCGTGCTGGAGATTGGCGCAGGCCCGGGCGGCCTCACCGAGGAGCTCGCGAAGACCGGCGCGAACGTCGTCGCCGTCGAGATCGACGAGGAGCTCGCCGGGTCGACGCGCGAACGGCTCTCGAAGTACGACAAGCTGCAGGTCCTCGCTGCCGACATGCTCGACTTCGAGCCGATCGAACTGCTGCACGAGGCGGGCGCGGATGCGCCGTACGTCGCCGTCGGCAACCTGCCGTACTACATCACCCAGCCGATCGTGCGGATGCTGCTGGAGTCCGAGCCGCGCCCGACGCGGATCGTCGTCCTCGTGCAGCGCGAGGTCGCGCAGCGCATGGTCGGCGGCCCCGGACGCTCCTCGCTGCTGTCGCTCTCGGTCGAGGTCTATGGCGTCGCACGACTGCTGTTCGACGTGCCGCCGAACGCGTTCTGGCCGCCGCCGAAGGTGCAGTCCGCGCTCGTCGAGATCGTGACGCGCGACGAGCCCGCCATCGACCTGCCGCCGGACGAGCTCGAGTCGTTCTTCCACCTGCTGCGCGCCGGCTTCGCGCAGCCGCGCAAGCAGATCCACAACGTGTTTCCCGAGGAACTGGGCGTCCCGCCAGAGTCCTTCGAGCGGACGCTGGAAATCGCCGGCCTCGATCCGGTCGCGCGCGCGCAGCACCTCGCCCTCGCGGACTGGGAGCGGCTGTACCACACCGTGGTCGAACGCCATCCGGGGGCACTCGATGTCAAGTGACTCGGAAGCAGAACACCCGCATCCCAGCGCTGCCCCCTTAAAGGGGAGGGAGGAAGCCCACGCAGGCGTGCGCGTCCTTGCGCCGGCGAAGGTGAACCTGGCGCTCGAGGTGATCCGCAAACGCCCCGACGGCTACCACGAGATCGACACCGTCATGACGACGCTCGATCTCACCGACCGCATCACGATCACGGAGCGGGCACCGGGGGCGGGCCTCCAGGTCACCCTGACCGGCCCATACGCGGCAGGCATCGATCCGCTCGATGACCTCTCCGGCCGCGCCGCGAACCGCATTGCGGAGGCCGCCGGGCGCGCGCCCGATCTCGACATCCGCGTGGAGAAGCGCATCCCGTCGCCGGCGGGGCTCGGTGGCGGATCGTCCGACGCGGCCGCGGTGCTGCGCGGCGTGAACGCGCTGTGGGACCTGAACTGGAACAGCGACCACCTCGCCGCGCTCGGCGCGACGATCGGGTCGGACGTGCCGTTCTTCGTGTACGGCGGGGTCGCGCGCTGCACCGGTCGAGGTGAGGTCGTGGAGCCGCTGCGCGACATGCGCCCGCTGCGCATGCTGATCCTCGTGCCGCCGGTCGGCGGGGAGCCGGGGAAGACCGCCAAGCGCTACGCCGCGCTCCATCCGCACGACTTCACGGACGGACACGGCTCGCAGCGTCTGGCACAGCGCCTCGCCCGCCACGCGCCACCGCCGACGGTCGACCTCACGAACGCCTTCGAGCGCGTGATCGAGCGGACCGACCCGGAGCTCCTCGCGCACTACGCGCTGTACGGCCCGGCGGGTGCGCTGCGGCTGCACCTCTGCGGCTCCGGCCCCGCGGTGTTCCTCCTCGTCACCGAGGGCGCGAAGGTCGCGGAGCTACGGCGCGACTTCGCCGAACTCGGGCCGACAGTGATCGAGGCGCACACCACGCCGCGTGGCGACGCGCTGCGCGTCGAGCGCCTCGCCGCCGTCGAGTAGGCACGGGCCGCGCGTGAACCTCGATGCGGCGCGCACGCTCCTGGCGGGCTGGCTCGCCGGCGCGGTGGTGGGGCTGGGCGACACGGCGCTGCTCCTCGTCATCCTCGCGCGACACCCGGGCTGGGCGACACGGCTGCCGGCGTTCCGCATCCGGCTCTCGTTCGTCGGGATGTTCGCGGCCAACGGGATGGTGATCGGCTGGACGCTGATCGGCCTCCTCATGGGTGCGCTGCTGCTGAAGGTGCCGATGCCGGCATTCGCCGCCGTGGTCGCCGCCATCTGGATCGGCCTCGGCGGCGTGCATGGATTCCTTCGCGGCCGGACGTCGCGCGACGAGATGCTCGCCGTGTGGGTGACCGTGACGCTGGCGGTCCTCGCGTTCGCGGGCGGACTGCCGCTGCTCGCGTCGACGCGCTAGAGCCCCTCCCGGACGTATGCTGACGGCCCGGGACTCCCCTCGGCCCACGAACAGGTACCCATGCTCGACGAGTTTGTCGCGATCGACCTCGAGACCACCGGCCTCAACATGGAGACCGACCAGATCATCGAGGTGGGTGCGACGCGCTTCGACCGCTTCGGACATTTCGAGAACTTCTCGACCTTCGTGAACCCCGGCCGCTCGATCCCGCGTGAGGTCCGTGAGCTGACGCACATCGAGGACGCCGATCTCATCGGCGCGCCACGGTTCATCGAGGTACGCGACGCGCTGGCGGAATTCATCGGCGAGCGCACGATCGTCGGGCAGAACATCGCCTTCGACCTCGCGTTCCTGCGCGCGGAGCAGATCCACGCGGTCGGGCCCACGTTCGACACCTGGGAGCTGGCTTCCGTCCTGCTCCCGACGGCGACGCGGCTGAACCTCGCCTCGCTCGCGGCGGCGGTCGGCGTCGAGATGCCGGTCGCGCACCGCGCGCTGGCGGATGCCGAGGCGACGCGCGACATCTTCATCGCGCTCCTCGGCAAGCTGGACGCGCTGCCGCGGACGCTGCTGCTCGAGTTGCGCACCTTCGCCGCGCGCGCGGGCTGGGCGTTCTCGGCGCTGATCGACGACGCGGTCCTACGCAACGGTGGCGGGGTCCTCGATGCGGACGAGGCGGCGGCGATCATCGCCGCGCTGCCCTCGCCGCCCGTGCGGGGTGTCGCGAACGCCCTCGTGCCGCGCGAGCACGCCGAGGCGCCCACCGCGGCTGACATCGACGCGCTGTTCGCGCTCGCCGCCGCACGCACCGACCTCATGCCCGGGTACGAACGCCGCAGCGGCCAGGAGACGATGGCACGCGCGGTCGCGCAGCACCTCGGCGATGGCGGCGCTCTCGCGGTCGAGGCGGGGACGGGCACCGGGAAGTCGCTCGCGTACCTGTTGCCAGCGCTGCTGCACGCGCTCCGCAACGACGACCGCGTTGTGATCTCGACGCACACGCTCAACCTGCAGGACCAGCTCGCGACGAAGGAACTGCCGATCGCGACCGCCCTCGTCGAGGA
>CAIXBH010000030.1 GCA_903917615.1 uncultured Chloroflexota bacterium
AGACGCTGCGCGAGCAGGCATCGCGCGGTGCGTCCGCCGAGGCGCTCCGCGCGACGAAGGAGGAGTACCTCGGCGTCGTGTACCGGATGCTGTGCATCCACCTGGGCACGCCGCCTCGACGGTTCGTGTGGCAGTGGACCGACCGCGACCACGTCTTCCACCGCGACGAGGAGGCGACGCCACAGGAGTTCGCGGCGAAATACCTGCCGCTGTCACCCGACGATTACGTCTGCCTCGTCCACGACCCGCGCCCGACGAGCCCGCAGGGCCGCACGTTCACCGTCGAGTACCTCGGCAACGTCGTGGAGGGTGGGCAGGTGAAGTACCTGAACGTCGACCCGGAGCTGATGAAGGACCTGACGCGGCGCTCGATCCTCGCCGGCGAGCCGGTGTGGTTCGGCTGCGACACCGGGAAGATGGCGCGACGCGACCTCGGCATCTGGGACCGCCATCTCTACGACTATCCCGCGCTGTACGAGACGGACTTCCCGCTCGACAAGGCGGCACGGCTCTCCTACCACGAGACGCAGATGACCCACGCGATGCTGTTCACCGGCGTCGACATCCTCGACGGCGAGGTGCGCCGCTGGCGTGTCGAGAACAGCTGGGGCGACGAGCCCGGTCGCAAGGGTTTCTTCGTGATGAACGACAACTGGTTCAGCGAATACGTCTTCGAGATCGCGGTGCGCAAGAGCGAGCTGCCCCCCGAGCTCCAGGCGGCGTGCGACGAGCCGCCGATCGTGCTGCCCGCGTGGGACCCGATGGGCGCGCTGGCCGAGGGATAACGCGTGGACGCTCGCACCGCCGCGATCCTTGAGGTGATCCGCGCGCTGCCGCCGCGCACGGTCACGACGACGATCCGCACGCCGCGCACGCAGACAGAGCGCACGTTCGTGGGGGCGAGCCTGTTCGACTACGCCGTGCAGACGAAGCTGTTCGCCTCGAAGATGGGGGGCGGCGGCCTCGCCAACGGCTACTTCATGCTCACCGCCGAGGACGGCGTCCGGTCTGCCGTTGCGCTGGCCGAGGTCTGGCCGAGCATGACCGGCAAGGACGTGCTGCTGGCGTACGAGCAGGACGGCGAGCCGATCCGCGCCGGCGTGCGCCTCGTCATCACCGGCGACCACCTCAGCGGACGGTCGCTGAGTGGCGTCGTCACCGTGGAGCCTCGGCGCATCGACCGCGCGGAGCCGGTCGCCTCGAGCGGGCACGTCGAGTTGCACGGCCTGCTCGAGCGCCCCACGACGATCGACGCGGGGAGCCTCGCCGCGCTCCCGTCGCTCGACGTGACCACGGTCGCGGTGACCGGTCACGGCGGCCAGTCGATCGCGCCTCGCCAGTATTCCGGGGCACGGCTGTTCGGCCTCATCGACGGCGCGGGCATACGCCTCGACCCCGAGGTCAACGAACCCTTCCTGAGCAAAGTCGTCGTCGCGACCAGCGCCGACGGCCACGCGGTGATTGTCGCGGGCGGCGAGATCGAACCACGCTTCATGAATGGCGACATCATCATCACCGCAGACGGCGGCGGCCTGCGCC
>CAIXBH010000031.1 GCA_903917615.1 uncultured Chloroflexota bacterium
GACGCGAACGTGCTGATCTTCGAGCGCATGAAGGAAGAGCTGCGCGCGGGCCGCTCGTACATCGCGGCGGTCGAGGCAGGCTTCGCGCGCGCGTGGCCCTCGATCCGCGACTCGAATGCCTCGACGCTGATCACGTGCGTGATCCTGTACATCCTCGGCGGCGGCATCCAGCTGCCATTCATCGGCACGTTCGACGCGCCGCTGGTGCAGGGCTTCGCGCTGACGCTGGCGGCCGGCGTGCTGGTGTCGCTGTTCACCGCGATCACCGTCACCCGGGTGCTGCTGCGACTGTTCGTCAACACCTCGATCTCACGGAAGCGCGACTGGTTCGTGCCGGACGAGGAGATGCGTGCCTCGGCTGATGCGCAGGCTCACGAAGGGACACCGGCGTGAACCTCGACCTCGTCGCCAATCGAAAATGGCTCTACCTCATCAGTGGCGGCATGGTCGTCATCTCACTGATCCTGCTCGCGATCCCGCCGACGCTGCGTCCCGGCATCGAGTTCACGGCCGGCACGACGACCCAGATCCACTTCGAGAAGCCGGTCACGGACCAGCAGCTGCAGGACGCCTATAGCGCCCTCGGACACCCCGAGGCTCGTATCCAGGGCACGTCCGCCAACGAGTACCTGATCCGGACCAGCGAGTTGCACGTCCCGCCGGGGTCGTTCACCACGCCCGCCGCGCCGGACGACACGTCACAGTCGGTCGGCCCGTCGCCCGCGAGCAACCTCGGTTCGCTCACGCTCGGCGCCAGCGGGGCGACGGGCAAGGTCTCGCTGTTCCTGCCGAAGGCGCAGGACGCCTGTGACTTCGCCGATAGCTCGTCGGCCCAGATCGACGCGGGCACGAAGGCGACCGTGTCGCAGATCAACACGACCTGTGGCGACGGCACGCGCTACTTCGTCACCGCCGGCACGACCGGTGGCTGGGTGAAGGCAGCCGACACCCAGGGCTTCCAGTCCGCCGCCTCCGCGCAGACCGCGCAGAACCAGGGCGAGCGCACGACGATCGAGACGGCGCTGCACGACAAGTTCGGCGACTTCACGGTCCTCGAGTTTGCGACCGTGTCGCCGACGGTGTCGAAGGCGACCGTCCGCAACACAGCGCTCGCGCTCGCGGTCGCGACGGTGTTCATCCTGATCTACATCGCGTTCGCGTTCGCCTCGGTGCCCAGTCCGGTGCGCTACGGCACGTGCGCCGTGATCGCGATGCTGCACGACGTGATCGTGACGCTCGGGTTCTTCTCGCTGTTCGGCAAGCTGTTCGGGACCGAGATCAACCTGATGTTCGTGACGGGACTGCTGACCGTGGTCGGCTTCTCTGTGCACGACACGATCGTGATCTACGACCGCATCCGCGAGAACATCCGTCAGGCCCCCAGCGCGAGCCTGCACAACAACGTGAACGCCGCGATCCTCCAGACGATCGCGCGCTCGCTGAACACGTCGCTGACGGTGCTCATCACCGTAGCAGCCATGCTGCTGCTCGGTGGCGCCTCGATCCAGTCGTTCCTGATCGTGATCCTCATCGGCATCACGGCCGGCGCGTACTCCAGCATCGGCATCGCGGCGC
>CAIXBH010000032.1 GCA_903917615.1 uncultured Chloroflexota bacterium
CGCGAGGCCGGCGTGCAGCCCGCGACGCCGGGGGGCAACGTCGTCCTCGCGCTGGACGCCCGCCTCCAGCGCGCCACGGCCGAGGCGCTGCAGCGCGGCATCGACGCGGGGCTCAGCGTCGTGCGCACGAACACCGGCCAGGCGCGTCCCGCGCCCGCGCCGGGCGGCGCGGCAGTGGTGGTCGACGTGCACACCGGGGAGATCCTCTCGATGGTGTCGCTGCCGACGTACGACCCGAACCTGTTCACGGGCGCGGGGCCGGGAGGCGACGCCCTGAGCAGGGTCTTCACCGATCCCGCGCGTCCCCTTGTGGACCGGAACTACATGGAGGCACACCCGCCCGGCTCGATCTTCAAGCCGCTGGTCGCGCTCGCGGCGCTCGAAGAGGGCGTGGTGACGCCGAACACGCACATCTTCAGCAACGGCGCCCTCACGGTGCGCGATGAGTACAACCCGAACGTCGTCTACACCTTCCGCGACTGGTATCCGCACGGCGACCTCGACCTGAATCGCGCAATCGCGCGTTCCTCCGACGTGTACTTCTACGAGCTCGCAGGCGGCTACTCGGAGAACGGCAAGGAGTTATTCAAGGGACTCGGCCCCGACCGCATCGCGACGTGGGCACGTGCGGCAGGATTCGGCAGGCCGACGGGGATCGACATGACGGGCGAGGCAAGCGGGCTCGTGCCCGACCCGAAGTGGAAGCAGCAGGCCGTCGGTGACCCGTGGTACCTCGGCGACACGTACACGTACGGCATCGGCCAGGGCTACCTCACCACCTCGCCGATCCAGATGGCGATGCTCGACGCCGCGATCGCGAATGGCGGCGACATCCTCGTGCCGCACGTCGTCCGCGGGGTCGAAGCCAACGGCGCGTTCACGCCGGTCCCCACGCACGTGGCCGGGCGGTTGCCGGGCAGCGCGGCGAACTACGCCATCGTCCGGCGCGGCATGGGCTCCGCGGCGGGCGACGCGGATGGCACCGCTGCCACGGGTGCGCCGACGGGCGTCGCGATCGGTGGCAAGACCGGCACCGCGGAGTTCGGGCAGGCGTACCCGGACGGGCAGTTCGATACCCACGGCTGGTACATGGGCTTTGCCCCCTTCGACCACCCGCAGGTCGCGGTCGTCGTCTACCTCGAGTACGGCGTGGGACAGACGAACGCCGGTCCCGTCGCGAAAGAGATCCTCGAGGCGTACCTGAAACTGAACGGCGCGCCCGCCAACCCGAACCGGGTGTCGCGGTGATCGCGGCACGCCTGCGGTCACTGGTCGTCGCGGACGGCTGGCTGCTGATCGCCGCGTGCGCGATCGCGCCCGCCGGGCTGCTCTCGTTGCGCGCGATCGCCCTCGAGGACACCCACCACCCGGTGGATCCGGACGTCGCGCGCCAGCTCCTCTACATCGCGGCTGGACTCGTCGTGATGGCGGTCGCCGCCCGCCTCGACTACCACTGGCTGCAGACGCTCGCAGTGCCGATCTTCGCGACGGCGCTCGTGCTCCTGGTCGTGGTGCTCGCCCTTGGATCGCACCAGTACGGGGCTCGCCGCTGGCTGGGCGCAGGCAGCGTGACGATCCAGCCGTCGGAGTTCGCCAAGATCGCGGTCGTGATCGCTGGCGCACACTTCGCCGCGAGACGCGAGGCCACCGGGCGTGCCGCGGCGCTCTCGCTCGCCATGTTTGCGCTCACCATGGGACTCATCCTCGTGGAGCCCGACCTCGGCACGGCGATCCTGCTCATCGCCGTGTGGGTTGCGATGGCGATGATCTGGGGCGTCTCCTGGCGCTACATCGCCGCGCCGATCGTCTTCGGGGCTTCAATGTTCCCGCTCGCCCTCGCAGTGGCCGTCCCCGCGTATCAGCGCGAGCGGCTCGCGGTGTTCCTCGACCCGGGGCGCGATCCCTTCGGCAGCGGCTTCACGCTGCGTCAGGTCGAGGTCGCGCTCAGCGGCGGCGGGCTCGCTGGTCGAGGATTCAACGGCGGCGCCTCCGCGCTCGACGGCCTCGCGACCCGCGCCTCCGACTTCGCGTTCGCACAGTTCGGCGAGTTCGGGGGCGCGATCGGGACGCTCGCGGTGATCGCGCTCTTCGGACTGATCGCGTGGCGTGGCTATCGCGTCGCCTCGGCGGCCCCGGACGCGTTCGGCCGGCTCCTCGCGGGCGGACTGACGACGCTGATCGTCATGCAGGCGACGATCCACATGGCCGTGAACCTGCGGCTGTTCCCGGCGACGGGCATCCCGCTCCCGTTCATCTCGACGGGGGGCTCGGCCCTCGTCGCGACGTTTGCCGCGATCGGCATCATCGAGAGCGTCGCCGCACAGGCCCTGCCTGCCTCGCGGGATCCATGGCGCCGGTCGAGATAGCGCGCTAGACGCGCTCGTCGAGCCAGTCGGTGATCATGCGGTGCGCCACCGAGTCTGCGCGCGGCAGGCTGACTTCGCGCGCGGCGAGGGCAGCCCGCAGCTCCGCGCGCGTGAACCAGCGCGCCGACTTGATCTCGTCCTCGTCCACCTGGAACGCGGTCGCGTGCGTCACGGCGACGAAGCCCACCATGAGTTGCCCCGGGAACGGCCATGGCTGCGAGGAGTGGTAGCGAATCGCGTCGAGGCGGACGCCTACCTCCTCCAGCACTTCGCGTGCGGCGGCACCCTCAAGCGACTCGCCCGGCTCGACAAACCCGGCGAAGCACGAATGCACGCCGTTCGCGGCGCCGGCGCGTGAACCGAGCAGACACCGGTCCCCACCGTCCGTCACGAGGACGATCGACGCGGGCTCGATACGCGGATGGTGCGTTGTCTTGCACTCGGGGTTCGTGCACACGAGGACGTGCCCG
>CAIXBH010000033.1 GCA_903917615.1 uncultured Chloroflexota bacterium
CGGCGCGCTGATCCTGCTGCACGTGATCAATCCCTACATCGACGCCGCCGACATCGACGCGCCGACGCGCACGGAGGCCGTCGCAAGCCTGCACGCGCGCCTCGACGCCAGGTTGAGCGAGCGCGCGACGTCGATTGAGGGCCCCTCAGTGGAGGCGATCGTCGTCGAGGCGAACCGCGGCGAGGACCTCGCCGCCTGCATCGACCGCCTTGCGACCGCCCACGAAGTGGACGCCATCGCCATCGCGAGCCGCCGCGCCGTGGGGCTGCGAGGACTCGCGCTGGGCAGCGTCACGCAGGAGTTGCTGCGCATTGCCGCGCACCCCGTGCTGGTGGTGCGCGCCTAGGGCAAACCGGTCGAACGTCGGGTCAGTGCCCTCGGGTGCCGGAACTCGTGTTCGAGTCGCTGCCGCTGCGGCCCGACCGGATGCTCGACGAGCGGGTCTTGCCGCCCTTGGCAACCACCTTCGCGCGCTCGATGGTCTGCTCGCTCTTCTTGGTGACGTTGCGCTGTCCGGCTTTCGCCATATCCGTCTCCGTGTCTGCGCCTCGAGCGGCATCGCGGCAAACACCGCCGCTTCGTCGAGTCTCGCCCCTGCCGACACGATCGAGAAGAGGCGGACGCCCTGCAGACACCGTGACCTCCGTCATCCCCTGACGCGGCTGCTACCATCCGTGCCAGCGACCCGCGGATCCGTGATCGCCCTGCCCGGGAGGCCATATGACAACCCAGCCTGCCAGCGACGCCCAGCGCGAGGTGCGCGCTCACGCACAGCGCTGGCTCGAGGCCACGATGCGGGCGGACGCGGACGCGCTCGATGCACTCCTCAGCCCTGACTACACCTATCAGCACACGTCGGGGAACCTCGACGCGCGCGATGTGTGGCTCGAGTCGTTCCGTACCGGTGGCCGCATCTATCAGGTCTACGCGATCCATGACGAGCAGTTCCGGCACTACCCCGGCGTCATTGTCATGACCGGAAAGTCGCATCAGGAGATGAACACGGGCGGGAACCAGCGAGAACTGAACGCGCACTTCACGAGCATCTGGGTGCAGCAGGACGGCGAATGGAAGCTCGCGCTCTGGCACGCAACCCGGCAGGCCGAGGCCTGAACGCGCCCGGGCCCCTCCGCGCACGATGAGCACGTTCCCGCCCGCGCCTGAGTTCGCCGCAAGCCGACGGCAGCGCGGTCGGATCAGTACGGCGCTCGTCTCGTTCGCGGATCGCGACTTTCGCTACCTCGGTCTGTCGACGCTCGCCCTCGGCTTCGGGCAGTGGGCGCAGCAGGTAGCGTTGGCGTGGCTGGCGCTCGAACTCACCGGCTCGGCCGTGCAGCTGGGCGCAATCTCGGCGTTCCGCGGCGGCGTGGGCGTGATTACCGCCCCACTGGGGGGCTACCTTGCCGACCGGTACCCACGCCGGGTTGTCATCGCGTACACCACCGTCGCCAGCGCCGTGCAGGCCTCCGTGTTCGCGGCCCTCATCCTCAGTGGTCAGATCCAGCTGTGGGAGGTGTACGTCCTCGCGTTCATTGGCGGCATCATCCAGTCCTTCACGCAGCCCGCGCGCCAGTCGTTCGTCTACGACATCTCCACCGATGAAACGCTCCTGAACGCCGTCGCGATGAACTCCGTGATCCAGAACATCGCACGGATCGCCGGGCCGCCCCTCGCGGGCATGATCATCGGCTTCTGGGGGACGGGCACGCTGTTCGCGTTCCTCGCGGCCACGCAGTTGGTTGCGGTCGGATTCACGCTCATGATCGGCACGCGCAGCCGGCAGCAACGGATCGAGGGCGGGCGCGGCGTCGGCTCGGCGCTGCGGGACGTGAAGGACGGCTTCGTCTACACGTGGAGGGATCACCTCGTCCTCGGACTGATGGTGGCGCAGGGCATCCCGACCCTGCTGGTGTTCCCCTACCTGCCGTTTCTCGCGGTCGTCGCGAAGGATGTGCTGCATCGCGGGCCCGAGGCCTACGGACAGCTCGCGTCGATGGCCGGCTGGGGGTCGGTGGTGGGCCTGTTCATCTTCACGGCGATCGGTAACCCGAAGCGCCAGGGCCTGCTGATGATCGGCTGCTTCACGGTCTACATCGTGATGGTGCTGATCTTCTCGCTGTCGACGAACTTCGCGCTGTCGCTGGCAGCGCTGGGAATGTGCGGGGTGTTCTCGTCGGTCGCGTTCACGCTGAACAACACGCTGATCCAGGTCGCCTCAAAGAATGAGTACCGCGGTCGTGTGATGTCAGTCTGGCAGCTCGTGACCGGGTTCCAGCCCCTCGGGGCGCTGCCGATGGGCTTTCTGATCCAGCAGTACGGCGCGCGGATCGGGCTGACGTCGTTCATGGTCGCGGCGCTGGTGGCCTACGCCATCTTCGCCGCGACCTTCGCCTCGGTCCGCCGCGCGTAAGCCTTCGCTAGACCGGAACGGCGCGGACCGTGGGACTCACGTCCAGCGGCGCGCCGGTCAGCGCGGCGATCTCCTCGGGCGTGTAGCCGGGCGCGTACTCCTCGAGGACGTAGCGCCCGTCCTGCACCGAGATCACGCCGAGTTCGGTGACGACGAGCGTCACGCCTCGCGGCGATGTCACGGGCAGCGTGCAGTGCTCCAGCAGGCGCGGCTGGCCATCGCGGGTCGTGTGCTCCATGAGCAGCCAGATCTCGTGCGCGCTCGCGACGAGGTCCATCGCGCCGCCGATGCCGCCCATGTTGTCGTACGGCCCGGTGCTGAGGCGCCAGTTCGCGAACGAGCCGTCCGCGGCGGACTCGTAAGCCCCCAGGACGGTGACGTGGATGCGCCGGCTGCGGATCAGCCCGAACGAATCCGCGTGGCTCATGAACGTGGCGCCGGGAATCAGCGTCACCGGCTGACCGCCCGCGTTCACGACGTCCGGGTCGGCTTCGTCCGGCCCAGCGAGGCCGCTGTACCCGATGACGCCGTTCTCCGACGTGAAGAGGACGCCTGCCTCGTGCGGCACGAAGCTGGACACCGCGGTCGGCATGCCGACGCCGAGGTTCACGAGCCAGCCGCTCTGCAGGCGGCGCGCGATCGCTGCGGCCATCTCCGGGCGAGTGAGGCGACGTTTGCCCGTGCCGGGCTCGGCGACCACCGGCTCCGCTGGCGGTGCGGGCGGACGCTCGAGGCGGATGATGCCCTCCGGCAGGATCTGCACGAGCCGTTCGACGTAGAGGCCCGGCGTGTGGATCTGGTCGGCCTCGAGCTCGCCGGCCGGAACGATCGGCTCCTCGACCTCCACGATGGTGTGCTTCGCCGCGGCCGCGGCGATCGGGTTGTAGTTCCGCGCGGCGTGCCGAAAGATCAGGTTGCCGGCGGTGTCCGCCTTCCATGCGCGGATGAGCGCGTAGTCGGGCTCGATCGCGGTCTCGAGCGTGTAGGTGCGATCACCGAAGGTGCGGTGCTCCTTGCCCTCGGCGAGGAGCGTGCCGACGCCCGCGGGCGTGAAGAACGCTGGGATTCCCGCGGCCCCTGCGCGGATGCGCTCGGCGAGCGTCCCCTGTGGTACGAGTTCCACCTCGACGAGTCCGTCGCGGAACATCTGCTCCGACTTCGTGAGGCGCGAGGGGTGTGTCGCCGCCGTGAAGGACGCGATCACCTTGCGGACGCGTCCGGCCTCGATCAGATCACCGAGGGTCTTGATGCGCGGGTCAGTCGCGGCGCCGCCGGATCCGTTCGAGACCGCGGTGATGTCCTTGGCCCCCTGGTGGTAGAGCGCGGTCACGAGGTTCAACGGCGCACCTGCGCCGCCGAACCCCGGGATCATGATCGTGGCGCCGTCGGGAATCCCCGCGACCGCCTCGGCCATCGTCTTGCAGATCACTGGCGGCATCTCGACCCCCTGACGCGACACCAGCGCCCGAAGGCGCTGGTGTCTGTGCAATCGCTCCCGTGAGGGCGATCCTCGGCGTTGGCGTTGCCGCAGCGGCTACGCGTTGTCCAGCCAGATCTGGCGGAACTGCGCGCTGCAGTACGTGGTCAGCGCGCCCAGACCGTGCTGACGGAAGTTCATGACGTAGTTGTGGAACATACCGCGGCGCTGGAAGTTGACCGGCGTGAAGGCTTCCCAGACCTGGTCGTAGATGCGGTCTTCGCACTGCTTCCAGAGGTCCTTCTGCTTCTTCGGGTCAAGCTCCTGGCGCTGGGCCGTCACCAGCTTGTCCATGGTCGGGTCGTTGTGGTTGTTGTGGTTCAGGCCGCCCTTGGA
>CAIXBH010000034.1 GCA_903917615.1 uncultured Chloroflexota bacterium
CGCGGTCGGGGTGCTCGAGGCCTGAGCCGGAGCGGCAACCGGCGCGGGCGGGACCGCTGTCGTGGCGGCCGGTGTTGGTGAGGCCGTCGGGGGGATCTGTGGCGCAGCGGGTGACGGGGTGGCCCCCGTACTCAACTTGCTCGTGTCCGGCTGAGGCGAAGCCGTTGCCTCGGTTGCCGCGGTCGAGGCAAGGCCGCGCACAGGAGTCTCAGACGACCCCCCGCCCTGCACGAGCACGATCGCGAACAGGAGCGCCGAGACGGCCGCGCCGACGCGTGTCGCCCACTCGAAGCCACGCATGCTGGCCCGCGCCGGCGCGGCGGGAGCAACGATGGCGAAGGAGCGGGGGGCGCGGACGGGGCCGAGGGCGGCGAAGACATCGCGCACCGCGCGCAGGTCATCGAGCCGCTCGCGCGCCGTCGCGTCCGTCGTGATCGCGGCCTCGACCTGGCGGCGCTCAGCGTCCGTGACCTCACCGTCCGCGTACGCGGACAGCAACTCGTCGAACGTGTCCGCTGGGGACACCGGAGCTACGGGGTCGCGTCGCCGCCACCAGTCCATCAAGTTCACCGCCCACCTCTCAGACGCTGGGCGTGCTCCGCGAGTTCCGGGGAAGCATCGATCAGCTCGCGGAGCCGGCTCCGCGCCCGGCTCAGGCGCGACTTCACGGTCCCCAGCGCGACGCCAGTGACGGCAGCGATCTCGGCGTAGTCGAGACCTTCGACGTCGGACAGCACGACGGCTTCGCGCCAGCCGTCCGGCAGTTCACGGAGCAGCGCCTCGAGTGCATTCCGGAGTTCGCCCTGCTCCGCGACCGCCTCAGGCAGCGGGTCGTCGTCCGGCGGGTCGAGGTCTGCGCGGTCGGGGTCGTCGCGTGCGGCGTCGAGGCCCGTCACGGGGCGTCGACCACGGCGGCGAAACTCGTCCCGGCAGCGGTTGGCTGCGATGGTGAACAGCCACGAGCGGAACGAGCCCCCGCGGAAGCTGTCGATGCTCCGCCAGGCGGCGAGGAATGCGTCCTGGGTGACGTCCTCGGCGGCCTCCGTGCTGCCAAGCATGCGGGCAGCGAGGCCGAATACGGCGTCCTGGAAGCGCAGCACAAGCGCGTTGAACGCCGGGAGGTCGCCGCGCTGCGCGCGGCGGATCAGGTCCTCGACCTCGGGTCCGTTGGGTGCGACGGGTCGTGCCGCAGGAGGTGTCGTCACGCGGGGCGCCTCGTCCAATGGCTCGCGGCGAGGGTAGCATGCAGCCTCGGGCGAGACGCCCGGGCGATCACATCAGGGAGGCGCGCGTGCCGCTGGTCGGGGCCATCGAACTGCTGTCCGCCGCCGAGCGCGGTGGCTACGCCGTGCCCGGGTTCAACGTCTCCAACATTGAGATGATCCAGGGCGTGCTGCTTGCCGCGGCGGAGCGTCGTGCACCGATCTTCCTGCAGTTCAACGCGGGCAACCTCGACCACATCGGCGGCGTGGAGATCGCTGCCGCCCTGGTGCGGCCGCTCGCGGCGCGCGCGGAGACGCCCGTAGCGCTGCACCTCGACCACGGGCCCAGCGTGGCGCTCGTTCGGCAGGCCGTGCGCGCCGGGTTCACCTCGGTCATGTTCGATGGCTCGACGTATCCGCTGGAGCGGAACCGTACCGAGACGATGCAGGCCTACGCCGCGGCGCAGGAGGGGCATCTCGCGCTGGAGGCGGAGCTGGGGCACGTCGGGGGGCGAGAGCCCGGGGTCCGCACGAGCGAGATGACGCTCACCGACCCCGAGGTCGCCGCGCGCTTCGTGCAGGAGACCCGCGTGGATTCGCTGGCCGTGTCCGTTGGCACCGCCCATGGCATGGCGGGCGCCGTGCGGCTCGATCTCGTGCGGGAGCTGCGCATCGCGACCCATGCGCTGCCCCTCGTGCTGCATGGCGGGTCCGGGGTCTCTCCACACGACATGCGTGATGCGGTCGCGGCAGGCATCCGCAAGGTCAACATCAGCACGGAGATCCACGCCGCGTTCACGAGGGCCATCGCCGGCGCAAGCGGCAACGACCCGCGCCCGGCCCTCAGCGCGGGGCGCGCCGCCGTGGCGGCTGTCGCCGCGGAGCGGATGGATCTGCTCGGGGCATCGCACCAGGCGTAGGTGCCGGCCCGAGGGGACGCCACCGGGCGCGTCGATATACTCGACGTATGGTCGACGAGTCTCCGGATATTTACCCGCACGCGCCTCAGGAGCCTCACGACGCCCCGGCGGAGCGCGAAGCGTCCGAGTCGTACGAGCCCTACGCCCGGCCGGTCGCGCCGCAGGTGGTGATGCTCGCGCTGACGCACGGCGGCCTGGCGACCGTGGATCCGTGGGCGCCCGAGCCGAAGCCGCTCAGCCAGGTGCTCTGGCCCTGGGGCCTCTCCGGCCTCGCCGAGACGCTCGAGGTGATCGCGCTCGCGCTGATCATGTTTGTCGCTGTCCGGTCCGTCGCCCACAACTACCGCGTGGAGGGCACCTCCATGGTGCCGACGTTCCAGAACAATCAGTTGCTGATCGTGAACCGCCTCGCCTACAAGGCGTTCGACCTCGCCTGGCTGCCGGGCGCGGGGGCCGGCTCGCTCCAGTTCGGCGCGCCACAGCGCGGCGACGTGGTCGTGTTCATCGCGCAGACTACGCCCGCGGAGCGCGACTTCATCAAGCGCATCATCGGGATCCCCGGCGACACCGTGCAGGTGCATGCAGGGCGGGTCCTGGTCAACGGCGTGCCCTACGACGAGCCGTACATCGAGGCGCCGCCGAACTACGAGTTCGCCAGCGCCGTCGTGCCGGCGGGCAAGGTGTTTGTGCTCGGAGACAACCGGAATAACTCGCTGGACTCCCACCTGATCGGGATGGTGTCCCAGTCGAGCATCATCGGCCGTGTCGACCTACGATACTGGCCGTTCAACGCGGTGGGCGTCGTGCACTCGCAATTCGGCTCACCGGTCAGCGCGAAGGAGGCCCTGCGATCGCCGTAGATCCTGAAGTCATCGAGGCGCTGAAGGCCTCGGGGGCGTTCCTCGAAGGACACTTCCAGCTGACCTCCGGCCGGCATTCCGGCCAGTACCTGGAGAAGTTCAACCTGCTCCAGTGGCCGCAGTACACGGAGCTCGTGTGCCGCAAGATGGCCGAGTGGGGTCGCCAGTTCACGCCATCCACCGTTGGCGGGCCGACCACCGGTGGCGTGCTGCTGGCCTACGAGGTCGCGCGCGTCCTGGGCGTGCGCGGCATCTTCTGCGAGACCGATGAGCAGCACGGCGGCCGCGCCTTCCAGCGCGGCTTCAAGCTGCAGCCGGGCGAGCGCGTGATGGTCGTCGACGACATCGTCACGACCGGCGGCTCGCTCGTCGATGCCGTCGAGGCGGTGCGCAAGGGCGGCGGTGTGCCGGTGTGCGTCGCGGCCGTTGCTGACCGCACGGGCGGCAAGGTCGACTTCGGTGGGCTGCCGTTCTTCGCCGCCACCGACGTGGTGATGGAGAGCTACGAGGCCGCGGCCTGCCCGCTCTGTCAGGCCGGCGTGCCCCTGAAGGTCACTTAGCACCCGGGGCCACGCGCCGAGGCTTTGCTCCACACCACTTCGGTGGTGGCCAGACGGGCCCGCGCGAGCGGGCCCGTCTGCATGACGACGGCGCCGCGTGCCCCCCGGTGGAGGGCGCGGCCGGTCAGTGCTTCTCGCCGCGGACGAAATCGTGGAACGAGGTCACCACGTACTGCGCCATCGCCTCGGTGATCCCCGGGAAGACGCCGACCCAGAAGCCGCGCTCTGTCACTGCGTTCGCGCCGTCGAGGGGGCCCGCGACGCGCATCTGCGCGCCCGTATAGGCCGGGTGACGCTGGACGTTCCCTGCGAACATCGGCCGCGTGCCGATGCCGCGTCCTTCGAGGAACCGCACGAGCGCGTCGCGTCCGAAGCCGGCGTCCTCGCGCACGACGACCGGGTAGCCAAACCACGACGGCGTGGCCTTCGCGTGCCAGGCGGGCGGCAGCAACCGGTCATCGAGGTCCGCGAGGCCAGCGCGCAGCGTCGCGAAGTTGCGGCGCCGAGCCGCTACGAAGGCATCGAGGCGGGCGAGTTGCGCGCCGCCGATCGCTGCCTGCATGTCCGTGCCCTTCAGGTTGTACCCGATGTGTGAGTAGACGTACTTGTGGTCGTAGCCGTGTGGGAGCGTGCCGAAGTCGCCTTCGAAGCGCAGGCCACAGGCGTTGTCCTCGCCGGGCTCGCACCAGCAGTCGCGGCCCCAGTCCCGGTACGACTCGACGAGACGACGGAGCATCGGGCTGTTGGTCGCGACCATGCCGCCCTCGCCCGTCGTGATGTGGTGGGCCGGGTAGAACGAGCACGTGGAGAGATCGCCAAAGGCGCCCGTTGGCCTGCCGCCGAACTCGGCCCCGAGCGCGTCGCAGTTGTCCTCGACCAGCCACAGGTTCCGTTCGCGCGCGATCGCAGTCACGGCGTCGAGGTCGAACGGGTTGCCCAGGGTGTGCGTGAGGAAGATCGCACGCGTGCGGTCGCTCAGGGCATCGTGCAACGACGGGACGTCTACGTTGCCGGTGGCTGGGTCGACATCGGCCAGCACCGGCACGAGGCCGTTCTGGAGGATCGCGTTGAGCGTCGTCGGGAAGCCCGCGGCCGTGGTGATCACCTCGTCGCGCGGCCGCAGCGCGCGATCGGTGAGCGACAGAGAGGTGAGGGCCGCGATCGCCAGCAGGTTCGCGGATGAGCCCGAGTTGCAGAACGTCGCGTGACGCAGGCCGAGGCGGCTTGCGTAGGCGCGCTCAAACGCCATTGCGTGACGC
>CAIXBH010000035.1 GCA_903917615.1 uncultured Chloroflexota bacterium
CGCGCGGCGCGGCCGGCGCTGTAGGATCGACGCTCGACATCTTGACCAGTGGAGGAACCCACCTTGGCAGCACTGACCCCCGAACAGAGCGCGTACCTGATGAGCCACACGCAGGGCGTGATCGGCACCGGCAAGCGCGACGGCTCGCCGCAGCTCTCGACCGTGAACTACCGCTTCGACGGCGAGCACATCTGGTTCTCCGCCACGAAGGACCGCGCGAAGTTCATCAACGCGATGCGGAACAAGAACGTGGCGATGCTGGTGCCGGACAACGGCAAGCAGGTGGTCGTCTACGGCACGGCCGAGGGCATCACCGAGCGCCAGGAGCGCAACCGCCTCACCCGCTTCCTGCGCGAGGTTGGCCCCGCCCCGGAGACGGGCCCCGAGGAGGAGATGGACGCGAAGCTTGAGGCCGAGGGCCGTGTCGTCGTGAAGGTCACGCCGGTCAAAGCGTTCGACCGCCTGTAGCGCACACAGCGAGCAGGCCGGCCCGTCGGCCGGCCTGCTCGAATCACCGCGCGAGCCATGCGACACTCGGTTCCCCGGGCCCGTGCGGCCCGGATGCGGAATCCCGGTTGCGGACTCGAGGTGTGCGGTGCTCAAGACCATTGGCTGCGGTGAACTGCGGGCGGAGCACGCCGGCCAGCCGGTGACGGTGGCCGGGTGGGTGCATCGACGCCGCGATCACGGCGGGCTGCTCTTCCTGGACCTGCGCGACTCTACCGGCCTCGTCCAGGTCGTGTTCCATCCCGAATCCGAGGCCGCCGCGGCACAGGTCGCCTCCGGCGTGCGCGCGGAATACGTCTTGCAGGTCCGCGGGACGGTGCAGCCACGCCTCGCCGGCACCGAGAACGCCGACATGCCGACGGGGGCGATCGAGGTCGTGGCCTCTGACGCGGTGATTCTCAATGCGGCCGAGACGCCTCCGTTCTCGATCGTCGAGGAGACAAACACCAGCGAGGTCATGCGCCTCAAGTACCGCTACCTCGACCTGCGCCGCGAGCGCATGGCGCGCAACCTGCGCCTCCGCCATCAGGTCGTGAAGTTCATCCGCGACTTCATGGATAGCCGCGCGTTCATCGAGGTCGAGACGCCTTCGCTGGGCCTCGCGACGCCGGAGGGCGCGCGCGACTACCTGGTGCCGAGCCGGGTGCACCCGGGTGCGTTCTACGCGCTGCCGCAGTCGCCGCAGCAGTACAAGCAGTTGCTGATGGTCGCGGGCGTCGACCGCTACTTCCAGATCGCGCGCTGCTACCGGGACGAGGACCTTCGCGGCGACCGCCAGCCCGAGTTCACTCAGCTCGACGTGGAGATGGCGTTCGTCGAGGAAGAGGACGTGCTCGCGCTGATCGAGGATCTCTACGCGCAGATGGCCGCCGTGGTCGGGGCGAAGTTCTCCGTCCCGTCCCCGTTCCCGCGCATGACGTTCGCGGAGGCGATGGAGAAGTACGGCTCCGACAAGCCCGACACCCGCTACGGGCTCGAGCTGCACGACCTCACCGAGCAGGTGCGCGGCTCTGAGTTCCAGGTGTTCTCCCGCGTGATCGAGGAGGGCGGGCGGATCCGTGGCTTCGTGGTCCCGGGCGGCGCGGACATCGCGCGACGGGGCGTGGACGCGCTCACCGACCTCGCCCGCGAGAACGGCGCGTCCGGCCTTGTGTGGGCGCAGTTCACCGGCTCCGGGGCGCTCGAGGGACTGAGCGCGGACGATGTCCGCTCTCCCGTCTCGCGCTTCTTCACGCCGGACCAACTTGGCGCCCTCGCGGCGGCGTGCGGCGGGACGCGCGGCGACCTGCTGCTGCTGGCGGCCGGGCCGGACGCGTTGACCTCGCGGGTGCTCGACACGCTGCGGCGCAAACTGGCCGACGACCGCGGCCTGGCAGACCCGAACACCCTCGCATTCCTCTTCGTGACGCAGTTCCCGATGTTCGAGTGGGATGCGACGGAGAAGCGGTGGAGCGCCGTGCACCACCTGTTCACCGCACCGTTCGAGGAGGACGTGCCGCTGCTGGAGTCCGACCCGGGCAAGGCGCGCTCGCACGCCTACGACCTGGTCTGCAACGGGCAGGAGATCGCCTCCGGGTCCATCCGTATCCACTCCCGGGAAACGCAGCTGGCGGTGCTGCGCACGCTGGGCATCCAGTTCGAGGAGGCCTACGAGAAGTTCGGGCACATGCTGGACGCGTTCACCTTCGGTGCGCCGCCGCACGGCGGGATCGCGCCGGGCATCGACCGGACGGTGGCGCTCTTCGCCGGTGAGCGTGACATCCGGGAGGTGATCGCGTTCCCGAAGACGAAGTCGGCCTCGGACCCGATGACCGGCGCTCCGGCGGGCGTGTCCGCGCGGCAGCTGCAGGAGGTGCACGTCGCGCTGGACGCGGTCGCCCGCGACGCCATCGCGGCGGGCGCCCGGGTGGATGCGGAGGAGGATGCCTAGCGCATCCGTCCCGGTTCACACGTCTGTGACACGTGTTTCAGCGTATGTACGGTATGCTCCCGTTCTTCCACCGAACCGGGCGTGTCGCCCGTGAGATGAGTGATTAGCCGATGGGTAAGCAGAACCGCGTCCTGGTCCTCCTCCTTGGCGTGCTGGCGGTTTTGGTCCTGGTCGTCGGGGGGCTCTCCGCCTTCCTCATCATTGGCGGCAAGAACAAGCCGGGTTCCGGCTCTGCCGCAAACACCACCGCAGGCGGTGGCGGCGGGGACGCGGTCAAGGCTTCGTCCGGCGTGCTCCGACTCGCCGGGACCGACCCGGTCACGCTCGATCCCCACCTCGCTTCCGACTCCACCTCCGCCGAGTACGTCGCCGAGGTCTACAGCGGCCTCGTCACCCTGTCGCCCAAGCTTGAGCTGCAGCTCGACCTCGCGAAGTCGGTGGACGTGAGCTCGGACGGGAAGACCTACACGTTCGTCTTGCGCGACAACGCGTTCTTCCACAGCGGCCGCAAGGTCACGGCGGATGACGTGAAGTGGTCGCTGGAGCGGGCGTCCTCCCGTGACCTGAAGTCGCAGACGGCTCCGGCCTACCTGAACGACATCGTTGGCTTTGCCGAGCGATTCGGTGGCAAGTCGGACACGCTGAGCGGTGTGCAGGTGGTGAACCCGTCCACCATCAAGATCACGATCGACTCGCCCAAGCCCTACTTCCTCGCGAAGCTCTCGTACCCGACGTCGTTCGTGCTGGACAAGGACCAGGTCACGAAGGACCCGAAGAACTGGACCCGCAAGCCGAACGGCACGGGCCCCTACAAGCTCACTGAGTGGACGCTGGGCGAGCGCATCGTGCTTGACGCGAACGACAAGTTCTACAACGGCGTGCCGAAGTTGAAGCAGGCCGTCTATCTCCTCGCGGGCGGCTCCGCGCTGACCCGCTTCGAGAACAACGAGCTCGACGTGTCCGGCATCAGCATCCAGGACATCGACCGGGCGCGTGATTCGAGCAGCGCCCTCAGCAAGCAGTACTCCGTGTGGCCGCAGTTCTCGATCTCGTACCTCGCGTTCAACGTGAAGGTGCCGCCGTTCGACGACGTCCACGTCCGGCGCGCGCTCGGGTACGCGATGGACCGCAAGCGGATCACGCAGGTCACCTTCAAGAGCATGCTGTTGCCCGCGACCGGGATCATGATGCCCGGCCTGCCCGGCTATCAGGAGGGCGACAAGACGTTGCCCTTCGACCTGGCGAAGGCGAAGGACGAGCTGTCGCAGGCGAAGTACGGCACCGGCCCCGGCAAGACGCCGATGCCGCCGATCCAGATGACCGAGGTTGGCGGTGGCGCAGAGGCGCGCGTGGACACGCAGGCCTACCTCGACCAGTGGAAGGGCATTGGCCTGAACGTCGAGATCCGCCAGGCGGACTTCGCGACGTTCCTCGCCGATCAGGACGCGGGCAAGCTGCAGGCGTTCAACGCGGGCTGGATCATGGACTACCCGGACCCCGAGGACATCCTCGACCTGAAGTTCCACACCGGCTCGAACCTCAACAACAACAACTACAGCAATCCCGCCGTCGACAAGCTGCTCGACCAGGCGCGCACGGAGTCCGACACCGCGAAGCGGCTCGACCTGTACCGCCAGGCGGAGAAGTTGATCCTCGCGGATGCTCCCTGGCTGCCGCTGTACTTTGAGGCGAATCATCAGGTGGTGAACCCCGCCGTGAAGGGCTGGTTCGACCCGCCGATGGTGGTGCCGCGCCTGCGCTTCATCGAAGTCACGCGCTAGCCGAGGCAGGGGAGGGCGCTTCGATGGGGGCGTACGTGATCCGCCGGCTGCTCTGGCTGCCGGTCATCCTGGTGATCGTCTCGTTCTCCACGTTCGCCCTCGCCCGATACGGCCCCGGGGATCCGGTGAGCGTGGCGGCCGGGCAGGTCCGCGATCCGGTCGTGCTGGCCCAGATCCGCGCTGACCGTGGCTTCGACCTCCCGATCACGACGCAGTACTACCGCTGGCTCACGAAGGCTGTACGAGGCGACTTCGGCGAGTCGTTCATCCAGCGCGGCTATTCGGTGTCGGAGTTGCTGTTCCCGCGGATGTGGATCTCGGCGCAGCTTGGGTTCGTCGCGCTCCTCATAGTCTTCGCGGTTGGTATTCCGCTGGGACTGCTTGCCGCGCGGCTCGCCGGCACCTGGCTGGACCCGGCGATCATCGGGACGCTGCTGTTCCTGCAGGCCGTCCCGGTGCTGGTCGTGATCCCGCCGCTCGTCTGGCTGTTCGCGGTGCAGCTGCACTGGCTCCCGGCCGGAGGCTGGGGTGGCATCTTCAGCATCTGGTGGATCGCCGACGTCATTGCGATCCCGATCCCGGACCCGCATCTCTACATCCCGCTCGTCGCGTTCACGCTGCCCGGCTTCGTGGGCGTCGCGCGCCTCGTGCGCGTGACCGCGCTCGAGGTGAACACGGAGGACTATGTGCGCACCGCCCGCGCGAAGGGGCTCGCCGAATCCACCGTCCAGTTCCGGCACGTGCTGCCGAACTCGCTGCTGCCGCTCGTCACCGTGGTCGGCTTCGCGCTCTCCGGGATCATCGAGGGCGCGCTGTTCGTGGAGACGCTGCTGGGCATCAACGGCATCGGGCGGTTCACCTTCCAGGCCGTCACGAGCCGGGACTACGACGTGATCCTCGCGTCCACCGTGATCTTCTCGGCCGTCTTCGTGCTCTGTAACCTCGCCGCGGAGCTCGCCTACGGCTGGGTCGACCCGCGCATCCGCGTCGGGGCGTCGCACTCGTGACCGCCGCCGCGCAGGACGTCGAGGTTCGCCGCGTTCGCCCGGAGGGGCAGAGCGAGTGGCGTCTCGTCTGGAACCGGCTCCGCCGCAAGAAGATCGCGATGATCTCGCTCGGCGTGATCATCCTCATCTACGGCCTCGGCATCCTCGCGCCGTTCCTCGCGCCGTACTCGTACACGGCGACGAATCTGAACGAGGGCCTACAGGGGCCGAGCTGGGTGCACTGGTTCGGTACGGACACGCTGGGCCGCGACATGCTCAGCCGGACGATGTTCTCCGCGCGTACGACGCTCATCGTCACCACCACGGTGGTGCTGAGCGGCTCGCTCGTCATCGGCAACGCGCTGGGGTTGCTCGCGGGCTATCGCGGCGGCTGGGTGGACGGCCTGATCATGCGCATCGGCGACATCTTCTCGTCGCTGCCGGCGCTCATCATGCTGATCCTCATCAACGCGACCCTCGGGGTACGGGTCATCGATGGCGTGCGCGCCTTTGAGGACACGAGTGGGATCCACGGGCTCGTCGCGTCCGGGGCGCCCTCGTACCTCCTCGTGTTCGGGGCGCTGTCGCTCTTCTTCTGGGTGGGGACGGCGCGCATCATCCGCGCGCAGGTCCTGCAGCTCCGCGAGCGCGACTTCATTCTTGCCGCCGAAGCGCTGGGAGCCACGCCCCGCCGCGTGATCACCCATCACCTGCTGCCGAACGTCTCGTTCCTGATCATCCTGGAGATCTCCGCGACGCTCGGCGGGATCGCTGGCTCCGAGATCGTCCTGACCTGGTTCGGCGTGGGCGTCCAGCCGCCTGCGGCCTCCTTCGGAGCGATGCTCTTCGAGGGATCCGGTGTGCGGACGTTCCAGACGCACCCCCACCTGCTGCTCGTCCCGGGGGCCTTCGTGACGGCGCTGCTGTTCGCCTTCAACCTCTTCGGGGACGCCCTGAACGACGCGCTGCACGGCCGCTAGGCCGCGTCATCCGGGCCCGTCGCCGGTCGGCGTCCTGCGTCCGCGCCGCTGACGTTCCGAACGGCACCCGCGGGCTGTCCCTGACAGCGGGGCGTCCGGGGGCGCGTGCTATCATTGGGACACATTTCTGAGTGACTCCGAAACAGCGAACGAAGACGCGGCCCGCTGTGGCCGCGTTCATTTCAGAGGGTGCCGCGCTTGCCAACGACGACTGAAAAACTCGACCGCGCCCGTGTCTCACTGGAGATCGAGGTCGATCCGGAACGCGTCGAGCGGCACAAGGACCGCGCGGTTGCCCGGCTCTCCAAGCAGGTGCGCATTCCCGGCTTCCGGCCGGGCAAGGTGCCGCGCCAGACGCTGGAGCGACACGTCGGGCCGGCGATGCTGCTGCAGGAGGCGCTCGAGGAGTTGATCCCCGAGGTCTACCAGGAGGCGATCCTGGCCGAGTCGATCGACGCGATCGACCAGCCCGAGTTCTCCCTCAAGTCGACTGATCCTCTGGTCGTCACCGCCATCGTGCCGGTGCGCCCGCACGTGGAGTTGAACGACTACCAGTCGCTGCGCGCCCCGAAGCCGCCGGTGAACATCACGGACGACCAGGTGAACGCGACGCTGCTCGGCATTCGCCGCCGCTACGCCGTCCTCGAGCCCGTCGACCGCGCCGTTGAGTGGGACGACACGGTGCGCGCAGACGTCACCGTCACCGTCGACGGCCAGGCGGAGCCCCATGTCGAGGAGGACGCCGAGTTCCCCGTCCGCAAGGACGCGGTTGTCTCGCTCCCCGGCTTCACCGAGCGCCTCATCGGCCTCGAGCGCGGTGGCCCGCACCACATCGAGTTCGACCTCCCGCAGGACTTCTCCGCGGTCGAGCTGGCCGGCAAGAAGGCCCAGTACGACGTGATCATCCATGAGGTGAAGCGCGAGATTCTCCCCGAGGTCGACGACGAGTTCGTCGGTTCCCTCGACGAGGAGGGCATCACGACCCCCGCCGAGCTCGAGGCGCGCGTGCGCTCCGACCTGCAGACGCAGGGCGAGCGCCTCGTGGACAGCGACTACCAGAACGAGGTCGTCGACCTGCTGGTCGCGACCTCGACCCTCGACTACCCAGAGGTGCTGGTGGAGCGCGAGATCGACCGCATGGTCGACCGCGAGTCGAACCACGCTTCGCACACCCGTGAGGGCCTGCTGAAGTGGCTCGAGGCCATCGGGCAGACCGAGGAAGGCTTCCGCGACTCGCTGCGCGACGCGGCAGACCTCGCCGTCCGCCGCGCTCTCGTGCTGAGCCAGCTCATCGACGATGAGCACATCGAGATCACCGACCGCGAGGTCGAGGCCGAGATCGACTCGCTGGTTGGTCAGATGACCGGCGGGGGCGAGGCGAACGAGAACACGGCCGTGATTCGCAGCCTGTTCGACACTGAGGACGGGCGGGTCTCGATCCGCAACCAGCTCATGAGCCGGACCGCCATCGAGCGCCTCGAGGAGATCTGCGCCCAGGCCGAGGACGCCGAGGCAGCGCCCCGCGCCAGCCGCCGCCGCCGTGGGGCCTCCGCGGCTGCCGGTGAGGGCGTCGAGGGAGATGAGGCGTCTACCGCCGAGACGGGTAGTGAAACCCCCGACGATGAGGCAGTAGACACGGCCCCGTCCGCCACGCAAGAGTAGATACACAGGGTCTGAAGAGGACGAGCCCGCCGACGCGGCGGGCGAGCAGATAGGAACCGAACGATGACCTACCGCCCGATTCGCCCCAACGACTTCTCGGAGAGCTTCCTCACGCCGCAGAACATCGTGCCGATGGTCGTGGAGACCAGCGCACGCGGTGAGCGCGCCTACGACATCTACTCGCTCCTCCTGAAGGAGCGGATCATCTTCCTGGGCACCCCGATCGACGACCAGGTCGCGAACTCGATCGTTGCGCAGTTGCTCTTCCTCGACCGCGAGGACCCGGACCGCGACATCTCGATCTACATCAACTCGCCCGGCGGCATGATCTACGCCGGCCTGGCGATCTACGACACGATGAACCTCGTGCGCGCAGACGTCAGCACCATCGCCGTCGGTGTTACCGCGTCGATGGGGACCGTGCTGCTGACCGCCGGCCACAAGGGCAAGCGCTACGCGCTGCCGAACGCGACCGTGCACATGCACCAGGCGCTGGGCGGCGGCAGCGGGCAGGCTTCCGACGTGCGCATCCAGGCACGCGAGCTCGACCGCAACAACGACAAGATCCGGCAGATCCTCGCGGACGCCACCGGTCAGCCGATGGAGCGCATCGTGACCGACACCGACCGCGACATCTACATGACCGCGGACGAGGCGAAGGCCTACGGCCTCATCGACGAACTGCTGGTGCGGCCCGAGAGCAAGTAGGCGGCGCACCGCCGACCGAGTCGGAACGTGCTGGCGGGGTAGACGACCGAGGGACGCATGGCCGGAAGCACAACGCGCGGCAGCCGGGTGCAGTACAACTGCTCCTTCTGTGGGAAGAACCAGGATCAGGTCAAGCGCCTGATCGCGGGACCGGGTGCTGTCTACATCTGCGACGAATGCGTTGAGCTCTGCCAGGAGATCATCAACGAGGAGTCGTCCGGCGGGAAGACTGCTGGCAAGGTCGCCTCGACCCGCACGCGCACGCCGCAGGAGATCATGCACCAGCTCGACGAGTACATCGTCGGGCAGGAGCGCACGAAGCGCGTGCTCTCAGTCGCCGTGTACAACCACTTCAAGCGCGTCGAGGCGCCCGTGCAGGCGGACCTCGATCTCGAGAAGTCGAACATCCTGTTGATCGGTGCGACCGGGACCGGCAAGACCGAGTTCGCGCGGACGCTCGCCCGCATGCTGGACGTGCCGTTCTCGATCGCCGACGCGACCGCGCTCACCGAGGCCGGGTACGTCGGTGAGGATGTCGAGAACATCCTGCTGCACCTCATCCAGTCGGCGGACTTCGACATCCAGAAGGCCGAACGCGGCATCGTCTACATCGACGAGATCGACAAGATCGCGCGCAAGTCGGACAACCCGTCGATCACGCGCGACGTATCGGGCGAGGGTGTCCAGCAGGCGCTGCTGAAGATCATCGAGGGCTCGATCGCGAGCGTGCCGCCGCAGGGCGGTCGCAAGCACCCGCACCAGGACTTCATCCAGATCAACACCGCGAATATCCTGTTCATCTGCGGTGGCGCGTTCGAGGGCCTCGAGAAGGTCGTCGCGAAGCGCACCGGCGAGGGCTCACGGTCGCTCGGCTTCCACGCGGACAACCGGACGCGCGCGGAGATCGAGGAAGAGAAGGCCCACATTCTGCGCAACGTCACGCACGACGATCTGCTGCAGTTCGGCCTCATCCCGGAGTTCGTCGGCCGCCTCCCCGTCGTTTCGACGCTGGATCCGCTGACGCAGGAGATGATGGTCGCCATCCTCACGCAGCCGAAGAACGCGGTCGCGCGTCAGTTCCAGCGCCTCTTCGCGCTGGACGACTGCGAGCTCGTGTTCACCGAGGACGCGTACGCAGCGATCGCGCAGCGCGCCCTCGCCCAGCGCACGGGCGCCCGTGGCCTGCGCACGGTGCTCGAGGAGATCCTGCTGGACGTGATGTTCGACGTGCCGTCTCGCGACGACGTGAAGAAATGCATCATCTCGGCGGAGACCGTGCTCAACCGCCAGGCGCCGCTCCTGTTGACCGCCTCCGGCGCCGCCGTGAACGTCGACGACGAGGACCGTGCGGAGCCCGAGTCCGCCTGACGACCTCGGCGGCGGCGGCTCGCGTGCGTCGCCGGTGCTATCCTCGGGCGTCTCGGCAGGCTCTCAGGTTCGACAGGCCGACCGGACTGGCGTCATGACCGCTTCACATCACCCGGCTCCTCGCAGTTCCGCCGCACGCGTAACACGCGCGCGCCTCGACGTGCTGCTCGTGGAACGCGGCCTGGCCCCGGGACGTGATCGCGCTCGCGCCCTCGTGATGGCGCGCGAGGTGCTCGTGGACGGCGAGGTCGCCACGCGTCCTGCCGCGCCGATCTCCGCAGACGCCGTCATCGAGGTGAAGACGCCGCCGCCGTATGTGAGCCGGGGCGGGGAGAAGCTCGCCCACGCGCTCGCGCGCACGGGAGTCCGCGTGGAGGGGCGTCGCTGCCTCGACGTCGGCGCGTCCACGGGTGGCTTCACCGACTGCCTCCTCCAGCACGGTGCGCACGACGTGGTGGCCGTTGATGTCGGCTACGGCGACTTCGCCGCGAAGCTGCGCGACGACCCACGCATCGAGCTGCATGAGCGCACCAATGCCCGCTCCATGGAACCGCTCGACCCGCCGGCGGACCTCGTAGTGATGGATGTCTCGTTCATCTCGATCACCACGGTGCTGCCTGCGGTGGTGCGCTCGGTCGCTCCCGGCGGTGACCTGCTCCTGATGGTGAAGCCGCAGTTCGAGGCGGGCCGCGAGGCCGTCGAGAAGGGTGGGGTGGTCCGAGACCCCGTCATGCACGCGCGTACGGTCGCGGAGGTCGCGCTCGCGGCGCAGGAGCTCGGTCTGCGGCTGCGCGGCATCGTGCGGTCGCCGCTCCTCGGCCCAGCCGGCAACCGCGAGTTCTTCCTCTGGGCGCGCGTGCCGGAGGAGGCCGCATGACCACATTCCATCCGCCCGCCGAGATCGCGATCTGCTACCACGGCGGCATTGCCAACGCGGGTGCGCTCGCGCGACGGCTGGGGGAGCAAGTCGAGGCTGCAGGCGCCGCGGCACGTGTCCGCGTCATGCCTGACCCGTTGGACCCCGTTGAGTGCGCCGAGTTCGGGGCATGGCTCGGGAAGCCCGGGCTCGTCGTCTGCGTCGGCGGCGACGGGACGGTGCTGCACGCGTCCGAGTTCGCGGCGATCGCGGGGACGCCGATCTTCGGGGTCCGCATGGGCCGCCTCGGCTTCCTGACCGAGACGATCGAGGCGGAGGCCGCGGACGCGCTCGCCATCGTCCTGCGGGGCGAGGCGCGCCTCGAGCGGCACGCGATGGTGCAGGCCAGCGTGGGCGGCGGCGAGCCCGTACACGCGCTGAACGACATCGTCATCGGCCGCGCCGTCATCGGACGCACGATCTCCGTGGCCGCACGCATGGATGGTGTCCTGCTCGCCGAGTACCGCGCGGACGCGCTCATCGTCGCAACCGCCACCGGTTCGACGGGCTACGCGCTCTCGGTCGGAGGGCCGATCCTGCCGCCGACCTCACCGGAGATCATCGTCGTGCCGGTCGCGCCGCACCTCACGCAGGCGAATCCCCTGGTGCTTCCGGCGGATGTCTCGCTGCGGCTCTTCGTGGAGCGTGGCTACGACGCCGTCGTGACGCCCGATGGCCTGCACCAGCAGCAGGTCGACTCCGGCACGGTGATCGAGGTCAAGCACTCAGACCGCTACGTGGACTTCGTGCGCCTCGGCGGGCCGGAGCAGTTCTACGCGAACGTCGCGCGTCGCCTCGGCTGGCTCCGCGCGGACCACGCCCTCGATGGGCTGCCCGAGGCGCCGTCAGGACGCTTCTAGGGTCGCTTCTGATACGGGACGGATTATCCTGTACGCATGACTGCTCCTGCTGACCCCACCGCGCTCGCTCCCGCTGCGGACCTCGAGGTCGTGCGCGCCACCGTGCAGGACGCCGATGGCATCGCGCAGCTCATCAACTTCTGGGCGGCGCAGGGGCAGATGCTGCCGCGGACCCTCGGTGAGACGTACGAGAACCTGCGTGACTTTTTCGTGGTGCGCGAGGGCGGTCGCGTGGTTGGCTGCGGCGCGCTGCACATCGTCTGGGCCGACATGGCCGAGCTGAAGTCGCTGGCCGTGGAGGAGAGCGCGCACTCGCGCGGCATCGGCGCGGCGATCACGCGCGCCTGCGTCGAGGAGGGCCGTGCGCTCGGCCTCGACTCGCTGTTCGCGCTGACCTACCGGCCCGGCTTCTTCGAGCGCCTCGGCTGGCGGCAGGCCGACGTGATGACTCTGCCCCGCAAGGTCTGGAACGAGTGCTACCGCTGCCCGAAGTTCCCGGGCTGCGACGAGATCGCGCTCGTCATCGACCTCAAGACGCCCGCCGGCGCATGAGCGCCGCCGCCGACCCGAACGAGCCCATTCCCGAGGTCGTCCGCTCCGAGCACCTCGCGCAGCGGCGCTATCTCCGCTTCGGCGTGGACACGGTCCGCTACCCCGATGGGCACGAGGGCCAGTTCGTGGTCGTCGGGCATCCCGGTGCCGTCGCGCTGGTCGTCCTCGATGCCGAAGGGCGCTGGCTGCTGATCCGCCAGTACCGCCATGCCGCCCGCCGCTGGCTTCTGGAGATTCCTGCCGGCACGCGCGAGGAGGGGGAGGCCCCCGAGGTCACCGCCGCCCGAGAGGTGCGCGAGGAGACCGGGTACGCCGCCGGGCACCTGGAGCACCTCGGCGGGACGTTCATGGTGCCGGGCTGGGGCGAGGAGTACATCGACTACTACCTCGCGACCGACCTGCGCCCGGATCCGCTGCCACAGGACGAGGACGAGGGCATCGCCGCGCCCATTCCGATGACCCTCGAAGAGGTCCACGCGGCCGTCGCCGATGGCCGCATCGCGGACGCGAAGACCCTCGTCGCACTGACCCTCTTCGAGCGCCGTCGCGGTGGGGCGGCACGCTGACCCCACACCTGCAGCGCACTTGACCGAGGATTCAGGACGGGGAATAGTGCCGAAGGCGACAGGTGAAGGGACGCGGCATGGTTGCAGACGCAATGAGCGCGCTTCAGCGACGGTACGGGAAGACGCACCGCAAGGATCGCTGGTGGGTTGAACCCCTCCTCAGCGGCGGCGGTCTCGCAGCCTTCCTGCTCTACTCGACGGTCGCCGTGGTCGTCGGGCCGAACTGGTCGTATGAGGTCGGCCCGTACCTCTCTCCGATGTTCGAGCCGCTGATCCGACCGGACTGGCTGCCGCGCTGGTTCTCGCCCGGGTTCCTGATCCTCTGGGCACCTGCCGGGTTCCGCACCACCTGCTACTACTACCGCCGCACCTACTACCGCTCGTACTTCCTGAGCCCGCCTGCGTGCGCCGTCGCCGAACCGGCCGCGACCTACTCCGGCGAGTCGAAGTTCCCGCTGATCCTGCAGAACGTGCACCGCTACTTCATGTACGTGGCGCTGGTGTTCAACGTGCTGCTGTGGGTCGGCGCGGTGAAGTCGTACTGGATGCCGGGCGAGGGCCTGGGCATCGGCGTCGGCTCCATCGTCATGACGCTCAACGCCTTCTTCCTGATGATGTACAGCCTCGGCTGCCACTCGCTCCGCCACTGGGTGGCCGGTGGCCTGAACTCCTTCTCCCGCACGCCGATCCGGCGCCTCCGCCGCAAGGCCTGGGAGATCTTCACCATCGCGAACGAGAAGCACCGCATGTGGGCGTGGACGAGCATGATCTTCGTCGGCCTGACGGACCTCTACATCCGACTGGTCGCCAACGGCGTGATCACCGACATCCACACCTGGAAGAGCTTCTAGCGACAGCCTCCCCGGGCCGCTGGCCCGGGTGTTCGAGGTAGCGGCCCGGAGGGCGTATGCCTGAGTACGAAACCCACGAGTACGACGTACTGGTGATCGGTGCCGGTGGCGCTGGTCTGCGTGCCGCGGTCGAGGCCTCCTCGATGGGCGCGCGGACCGCAGTCATCACCAAGTCCCTGCTGGGCAAGGCGCACACCGTCATGGCCGAGGGCGGCATGGCAGCCGCGATGGGCAACGTGTGGCCCCAGGACAACTGGCAGGTCCACTTCCGCGACACCATGCGCGGCGGCAAGATGCTCAACAACTGGCGCATGGCCCAGATCCACGCCCAGGAAGCCCCGGACCGCGTCTACGAGCTCGAGGAGTGGGGCGCCCTGTTCGACCGCACTCCCGACGGGCGCATTCTCCAGCGCGACTTCGGCGGCCACCGCTACGCGCGCCTGGCCCACGTCGGTGACCGCACCGGCCTCGAGATGATCCGCATCCTCCAGCAGCGCGGCGTCCACCAGGGCCTCGACGTCTTCGCGGAGTGCACCATCAACCGGCTGTTCAAGGACAGCCAGGGCCGCATCGCCGGGGCCATCGGCTACCGCCGCGAGACCGGCGAGCTGCTGCTCTTCAAGGCCAAGGCCGTGGTGCTCGCCACCGGCGGCGCTGGCCGCATCTGGGAGATCACCTCGAACTCCTGGGAGGGCACGGCCGACGGTCACGCCCTCGCGCTCTACGCGGGCGCGGACATGATCGACATGGAGTGCATCCAGTTCCACCCGACCGGGATGGTCTGGCCGCTCTCCGTGAAGGGCCTGCTCGTCACCGAGGGCGTCCGCGGTGACGGTGGCACGCTGAAGAACATCGACGGCAAGCGCTTCATGTTCGACTACATCCCCGCGATGTTCGCGGCGGAGACGGCGGACAACGAGCCCGAGGCCGACCGCTGGTACAACGACAAGACCGTGCGCCGCACGCCGGACCTGCTGCCCCGTGACGAGGTCGCTCGCGCGATCAACTCCGAGGTGAAGGCGGGCCGCGGCACCGAGCACGGCGGCGTCTTCCTCGACATCGCGTCGCGCCGGTCGCCGGAGTACATCCGCAGCCGCCTGCCCTCGATGTACCACCAGTTCATGCAGCTCGCCGGTGTCGACATCACGAAGGAAGCCTTCGAGGTCGGCCCGACGATGCACTACATCATGGGTGGCGTCCGCGTCGAAGCCGAGAAGCAGGGCACCGCGGTGCCGGGCCTCTACGCCGCAGGCGAGGTGTCCGGCGGCATGCACGGCGGCAACCGCCTCGGCGGCAACTCGCTCTCCGACCTCGTCGTCTTCGGACGGCGCGCCGGCATGGGCGCTGCCGAGTACGCGCTCGGGCTCACCTCGGCGCCGGCGCTCGACCAGGCCGACGTGGACGAGCGCGCCGCGCTCATGATGAAGCCGCTGGAGGGCGACGGACGGGAGAACCCGTACGCCATCCACACCGCGCTTCGGACGCTCATGCAGAACAAGGTCGGCATCATCCGCACGGAGAGCGAACTCCAGGAGGCCCTCGTCGAGATCGCCTCGCTGAAGGAGCGCCTGACGCGCGTGAAGGCCGGCGGCGATACGAAGTACAACCCCGGCTGGCACCTGGCGCTCGACCTCGAGCACATGATCACGGTGGCCGAGGTCGTCACGCGCGCCGCGATCGAGCGCAAGGAGAGCCGTGGCGGGCACACCCGCGACGACTACCCGAACCCCTCTCCGGAGTTCGGGAAGGTGAACATTGTGGATCGACTCGGCCCGAACGGCGTCGAGGTGCGGCAGGAGCCGCTGCCCCAGATGCCGCCGGAGCTCGCCGAGCTGTTCGCGGATGGAGGCGACGATGCCCACGGCTAATCTCAAGGTCTGGCGAGGCGACGACTCCGGCGACTACCAGAACTACCAGGTCGAGTACGGCCATGGTGAGGTAGTCCTCGACGTCATCCACAAGCTGCAGGCCACCCAGGCGGGTGACCTCGCGGTGCGCTGGAACTGCAAGGCCGGCAAGTGCGGCTCCTGCAGCGCGGAGATCAATGGTCACCCGCGCCTCCAGTGCATGACGCGCATGGAGATCTTCGAGGAGGGCGAGGAGATCGTCATCGCCCCGCTCAAGACGTACAAGCTCATCCGCGACCTGGTCACAGACGTCTCGGTGAACTTCGAGAAGGCGAAGACGATCCCCTTCGTCGACCTCGAGAAGCCCGCTCCGGGCGATGTCCGCCGCATGGCGCAGATGGACATCGACCGCGTGCAGGAATTCCACAAGTGCATCGAGTGCTTCATCTGCATGGACGTGTGCCACGTCATCCGTGACCACCCGGACAACATGGACAAGTTCGTCGGGCCGCGCTACTTCGTGCAGCTCGCGATGGTCGCGATGCACCCGCTGGACCAGCACCCGAAGCGCGAGATGGTCGCCTACGGGTTCGGCCTCGAGTACTGCAACATCACCAAGTGCTGCACCGAGGTCTGCCCCGAGGGCATCCACATCACGGACAACGCGATCATTCCGCTCAAGGAGCGCCGCGTAGACGAGCTCTACGACCCGCTGCGCATGATCGGCCGCGCTCTCTTCGGCAAGAAGTAGGGCGTTCCGCCCGCTCGAGGCTGCCGCGACGCGCCTCGAGGGCTCGGTGACAAACGAGAGGCCCCGCGCGAGCGGGGCCTCTTCGTGTCTCCGGGATCTGCGCGGCGCCGTCACAGCTGCGTCACGGTCGATGCCGGATAGTCGTTATTAGGACGGCGTGGCAACGGACCCGCGTCCTCAATGCCGTCGCGGCCGGGCGCTGACGTGGAAGAGGCAGAACGCATGATGATCCTGTGGATTCTCGCACTGGTGTTGGTCGGGCTCTGGTTGTTCGGGTTCGTGACCCACGTGGCCGGGAACCTGATTCACCTGCTGCTCGTGATCGCGGCCATCGTGATCATCTACAACCTCGTCACTGGCATGAGGGTGTAGCGCGCCCGCAACGCAGATGAAGAGGCCCCGCTCACGCGGGCCTCTTCGCGTCGGCCGCGGAACCGTTCCTGCATGCGTCAGGCGTCGTCGTCGAGGGCGGCGATCGCGTCGATCTCGACGAGCGCACCGGGGATCCCGACGTCGGTGACGGTGAGCACCGTGAGCGCAGTCGCGTGCGCCCCCCAGACCTCCTGCGCGGCCGCGTAACCTTCGCGGACGTCCTGTCCCTGCACGATGTAGACGTTGAGCTTCACCACGTGCTCCTGCGATGCGCCCCCGGCCTTCAGCGCCTCGAGGACGTTGCGCAGCGCCTGCCTCGTCTGCGTCCTGAGGTCGGGACCGGCGAGCGTGCCATCGGCGAGGATGCCGTCCTGTCCGCCGACGAACAGCAGTTGCGTCGCGCGCTTCACGCTCACCACCTGCGTGTACGCCGGGTTGGAGTGCATAGACTCCGGATTCAGGTGCTCGATCGTCATCGTGTCTCCCTGCTGGATACGATTCTCGCCGGATACGAAGAGGCCCCGCTCACGCGGGGCCTCTCTTGGGTCTCTCGTCGGTGACGCGCGCTAGGCGTGCGTCATGTCGACGGGGACGATCCACTCCTTGAGCTGCGCCCCGGTCGCGAGGCCGAGCTCTTCGGCGGCCTGCACGAGGGTCGTGCCGTCGTGGTGGGCCTTCTTCGCGATCTTCGCCGCGTTGTCGTAGCCGATGTGCGGATTGAGCGCCGTGACGAGCATGAGGGATGACTCCATCAGCTCGTTGATGCGGCGCTTGTTCGCCTCGATGCCGACCACGCAGTTGTCCGTGAACGACCGCGCCGCGTCACCCAGCAGGCGGATGCTCTGCAGGTTGTTGTGCGCGATGACCGGCTTGAAGACGTTGAGCTCGAAGTTGCCCATCGAGCCGCCGATGCTGACCGACACGGCGTTGCCCATCACCTGGACGCACACCATCGTCATGGCCTCGCACTGGGTCGGGTTCACCTTGCCCGGCATGATGCTCGAGCCCGGCTCGTTCTCGGGGAGCAGGAGCTCACCGATGCCCGCGCGCGGGCCGGAGCCCAGCCAGCGGATGTCGTTCGCGATCTTCATGAAGGACGTCGCGAGGACGTTCAGCTGGCCGGCCAGCTCGACCTGCGCGTCGTGCGCGCCGAGCGACTCGAACTTGTTCGGCGCGGTCACGAACGGCAGGCCGGTGAACGCAGCGATCTTCTTCGCCACGCGGTCCGCGAACTCGGGGTGCGAGTTCAAGCCCGTGCCGACCGCCGTGCCGCCCAGCGCGAGCTCGTAGAGCCGCGGCAGGACGCCCTCGATGCGGGCGATGCCGTAGGTGATCTGCTGCACGTACGCGGAGAACTCCTGGCCCAGCGTGAGCGGGGTGGCGTCCATCAGGTGCGTGCGGCCGATCTTGATGATGTCTTCGAACTCGGTCGACTTCGCCTGGAGCGCGTCGCGGACGTACTTCAGGGCCGGCAGCAGCAGGTGCACGACCTGCTCGACCGTCGCGATGCTCATCGCGCCCGGGAACGTGTCGTTCGAGGACTGCGACATGTTCACGTCGTCGTTCGGGTGGATCGGCTTCTTGGATCCCATCTCGCCGCCGAGCATCTCGATGGCCCGGTTGGAGATGACCTCGTTGCCGTTCATGTTCGACTGGGTGCCGGAGCCGGTCTGCCACACCACCAGCGGGAAGTGCGCGTCCAGCGTGCCCTCGATGACCTCGAGGGCGGCCTTCTTGATGACCTCGGCCTTGTCGTGCGACAGCTTGCCGAGGTCCTCGTTGGCCTCGGCGGAGCAGTACTTCACGATGCCCATCGCGCGGATCAGCGCGCGCGGCATGTGCTCGGTGCCGATCTTGAAGTTCTCGATCGAGCGCTGCGTCTGGGCGCCCCAGTACGCAGCGGTGTCGACGTCGATCGGGCCGAACGTGTCGGTCTCAACTCGAGTGGCCATACGTTCCTCCTTCGAGGGTGCTCGCGAGCGCTGTGCCGGGGGCTAGCCCTTCGGCGTGGCGGCCACGAGCTCCTTCACGGCGTCGCCGGCGACCTGGATGGCCTTCAGCTCGTCCACCGACACGGGGATCTCGTAGACCTTCTGGATGCCGCCCGCGCCGAGGAGCACCGGGGCGCCGACGTAGCCGCCCGTCACGCCGTACTCGCCCTGAAGCAGGGTGCAGCAGGGGAGGACGCGCTTCTCGTCCAGGAGGATGGCGTCCACCATCTGGATCGTCGCGACGGCCGGGGCCACGAAGGCGCTGCCGGTCTTCAGGAGGTCGACGATCTCCGCGCCGCCGCGCATGGTGCGCTTCACGACCGCGTCGAGCTTCTCGGCCGACAGGAGCTGCGTCAGCGGCACGCCGCCGACGGTCGCGTTCGAGACCAGCGGGACCATGGTGGCCTCCGTGTGGCCGCCCAGGACCCACGCGCTGACGTCCTTCGTCGACGCGCCGGTCTCCATCGAGATGAAGGTGCGGTAGCGGGTGCTGTCGAGCATGCCGCCCTGGCCGATCACGCGCTCCTTCGGGAAGCCGGAGGCCTCGAGCGCCACGTGGCACATCGCGTCCATCGGGTTCGCGAAGATGATCAGGACGGCGTTCGGGGAGGCCTTGGCGGCCGCGCCGACGACACTCCGGACGATGCCGGCGTTGACGCTCAGCAGGTCCTCGCGCGTCATGCCCGGCTTGCGGGCCACGCCGGAGGTGATGATCACGAGGTCAGAGTTGGCCGTGTCGGCCCAGTCGTTCGTGCCGGTGATGCTCGCGGAGGTGCGGGCCCACGGCCCGGCCTCGGCGATGTCGAGCGCCTTGCCCTGCGGCAGCCCCTCGACGATGTCGATCAGCACCGTGTCGGCGTAGCCGCGCTGGTGCAGGATCTGACCCATGGTGGCACCGGTGTTGCCGGCGCCGACAATCGTGACCTTCGGTCGCATGGAATCTCCTACTCCGGCGCCTCGTGCCGGGTCCGCGTTCCGAGGAGGGTGCGGGCCCGGCGAGGCGCGATCGTGTGTTCGGGGGCCGTGGCCCTTACTTCATCGCCTTCTGCAGGTTCTCGTCGAGCGCGGCGAGGAACTGCTGCGTGGTCAGCCACGGCGTGCCCTCGCCGACGAGCGACGAGAGGTCGCGCGTCATCTGGCCGCCCTCGACCGTGTCGATGCAGACCTGCTCGAGGGCCGTCGAGAAGGCGGCGAGGTCCTTGTTGTCGTCGAGCTTGGCGCGGTGCGCGAGACCGCGCGTCCACGCGAAGATCGAGGCGATCGGGTTGGTCGACGTCTCCCGGCCGGCCTGGTGCTCGCGGTAGTGGCGCGTCACCGTGCCGTGCGCGGCCTCGGCCTCGACCGTGGCGCCGTCCGGCGTGAGCAGGACGGACGACATCATGCCGAGCGAGCCGTAGCCCTGCGCGACGATGTCGGACTGGACGTCACCGTCGTAGTTCTTGCAGGCCCAGACCAGGCCTCCGTTCCACTTGAGGACGGAGGCGACGAGGTCGTCGATCAGCCGGTGCTCGTAGGTGAGGCCGGCCGCGTCGAAGCGCGCCTTGAACTCCTTGTTGAACGTCTCCTCGAAGATGTCCTTGAAGCGGCCGTCGTAGCGCTTCAGGATCGTGTTCTTCGTCGACAGGTACAGCGGGTAGTTGCGCTGCAGGGCGTAGTTCATGCAGGACTGCGCGAAGCCGTGGATCGACTCGTCGAGGTTGTACATGCCCATGGCGATGCCGGGCTCCTCGAACTTCATGACCTCGTACTGCGTCGGCGCGCCGCCGTTCGCGGGCGTGAAGGTCATGGTGAGCATGCCGGCCTCGGGGACCAGGAAGTCCGTGGCGCGGTACTGGTCGCCGAAGGCGTGACGGCCAACGACGATCGGCTCGGTCCAGCCCGGCACGAGGCGCGGGATGTTCTGGCAGATGATCGGCTCGCGGAAGATCGTCCCGCCGATGATGTTGCGCAGCGTGCCGTTCGGCGAGCGCCACATCTCCTTGAGCTTGAACTCTTCGACGCGCGCCTCGTCCGGGGTGATGGTGGCGCACTTCACGCCAACCCCGAGGCGCTGGATGGCGTGGGCGGCGTCGACCGTGACCTGGTCGTTGGTGCGGTCGCGCTCTTCCATGCCGAGGTCGTAGTACTCGAGCTTGATATCGAGATACGGCAGGATCAGGCGATCCTTGATGAAGCCCCACATGATGCGGGCCATCTCGTCGCCATCGAGCTCGGCGACTGCGTTCTTAACCGGAATCTTGGCCATGGGGCTCCTCGACAGGCCGTGGCGGTACTCGCCGCGAGCGCGACGGGTGGACGCCAGGACAGGGATGCGAGAACTCGGCCCTCTGATCCGGGCGACCGCCCACCCCTCGGGAGGGGCGTAGACGGAGCCACCGCTGCTCCCCATCCCGCGACTGCCGCTCCCCCGCCGTGGGTGGGAGGCGGCCCGTTGGGCCCGGGCGTGAAGCCGGTTGCGGCGGCCCGAGTATACGTCCCCGGGCCCCTTCGCCACAGCGTCGCAAGTCCCTCCTCGGGTAGCGTGCGGTGGCACGGCGGTGTCCTGTCCCCGGTCACCCCGGGAAGGGGCGGCACAGTCTCGCGAGGGGCCTTCGCCCTATAGTCCTCATAGTCCTCGGGCCTGAAGCCGCAGCAGCAGGAGCACCAGATGATCCGTGCCGTCATCAATACGATCCCGGACTGGGCGAGCCTGTCGGCGGCCACCGTCGGCGCGATGTTGCTCTCGCTCGGGGCTATCTGGGTGTTGCGCCGCTGGCTGCCGGGTGTCGCCACGCCGAGCGGAGTGACCTTCCCCGCATCCTGATGGGCACGGTCGGCGGGGTGTACGGGCTCATCCTCGGCTTTGTGATCTTTGCGACCTGGGGGAACGTGGGCCGGGCGACCGAGGCGGTCTCCTGGGAGGCGACCACGTTCGCCGAGATCCTGCGGTCCTCGCTGCTGCTCTCCCCAGAGGATCAGGCAATCCTCCAGCGGGCCGTCGGGAAGTACGTGGTGGCCGTGCGCCTCGATGAATGGCCGAACATGCGCACGGGAAGCGGACGGGCACAGAGCGCCTATGACGCGATGACCGGGGTGTACGAGGCCGTCGGCCAACTCCACCCGAAGGGGACCATCCAGGAGGCCGGGTTTTAGACGATCGTCAAGACGACGAACGAGGCCTATGCGGCGCGTCGAGTGCGGCTGGACCGCGCGGAAGTGCAGTTGCCCGGTGCGCTCACAGCGCTGCTCCTGTTCGGGGCCGTGGTCATCGAGGGCTTCATTGTGCTCATCTCGAGCAGCACGAGTCGCACGGAGCGGGTGATGGGAGTGCTTGTGAACGGCATCATCACGCTGACACTCGCGCTGGCGCTGCTGTTCGAATACCCGTTCTCTGCGAGCCTGGGGATCGACGACCGCCCGTTTAGTGTCGGCGTGCTCGCGCAGTTCAACGGTCAGGTCAGCGCCGCACAGCCGCGCAGGTAGGCCCGAAGCCGGACGGGCGCTCGCTACAGCGGCATGTTCCCGTGCTTCTTGGGCGGCACCTGGACGGACTTCGTGGCGAGCATCTCGAGGGCGTGGCCGATCTTCACCCGCGTGTCACGCGGGTCGATGACGTCGTCGATGTAGCCCTTCGCAGCCGCGATGTACGGGTGCTCGAGGCGCTCCACGTATTCGCCGATGAGGCGCTTGCGCTCGGCCTCGGGGTCCGCGGCGGCCTGGATCTCGCGGCGGTTGATCACGTTCACGGCCTGCGTGCCGGACATGACGGCGATCGCGGCGCTGGCCCATGCGTAGTTCACGTCCGCACCGAGGTGCTTCGCGCCCATCGCGATGTACGCGCCACCGAATGCCTTGCGGAGGATGACGGTGATCTTCGGCACGGTGGCCGCGGCGTAGGCGTACACGAGCTTCGCGCCGTGCGTGATGATCCCGCCGTATTCCTGCGACACGCCCGGCAGGAAGCCCGGCACGTCGACGAGCGTCACGATCGGGATGTTGAACGAGTCGCAGAAGCGCACGAAGCGCGCGGCCTTCCTCGACGAGTCGATGTCGAGGACGCCCGCGAGGTACAGCGGCTGGTTCGCCACGATGCCGATCGAGCGGCCGCCGATACGTCCAAAGCCGACAACGATGTTCGGCGCGAAGAACTCATGGATCTCCATGAACTCCTCGTTGTCCACGAGGCGCTCGATGACGTCGCGGACGTCGTACTGCATGTCGGATTCGCTGGGGACGACCGTGAAGATGTCGTCGAGGCGACGTTCGATCGGGTCGCCGCCGTCCACGAACGGGGCGTCGTCGACGTTGTTGCTCGGGATGTAGGACAGCAGGCGTCGCACCTCGAGGAGCGCCTCGCGCTCGTCCTTTGCCGCGAAGTGGGCGACGCCGGACTTCGAGACATGCGACATCGCGCCGCCGAGCTCTTCCATCGTGGTCTGTTCGCCGGTGACGCTGAGGATCACTTCCGGGCCGGTGAGGAACATCTGCGACGTCTTCTCCACCATGAAGGTGAAGTCCGTGAGGGCAGGGGAGTACACGGCGCCACCGGCGCACGGGCCCATGATCACGCTGATCTGCGGAATGACGCCGGAGGCCTGCACGTTCTTGAGGAAGATGTCGCCGTATCCCGCGAGGGCAGCGACGCCTTCCTGGATGCGCGCGCCGCCGGAGTCGTTCATGCCGATGACCGGGACGCCGGTCTTCATCGCGACGTCCATGACCTTCGCGATCTTCGTGCCGACGACCTCGCCGAGGGAGCCGCCGAAGACCGTGAAGTCCTGCGCGTAGACGCAGACCGGGCGGCCGTCGATCTTGCCCCAGCCGGTGACGACGGCGTCGCCGAAGTAGCGCTCGCCATCCTCGTCGTGGTCCACCGCGAGGGCGTCGATCTCCTCGAACGTGCCGGGGTCGACGAGGGCCGCGATGCGCTCGCGAGCGGTGCCCTTGCCGCGCTGGTGCTGGGCCTCGACGCGCTCCGCACCGCCGCCGAGGGCGGCGCGAGTCTTCAGCGCCTCGAGGTCGCGGAGACTGGTGTCCATTGACATAACAACTCGCTCTCCGTGCCGTACCGCGTCTGTCCGCGGTCGCCCGTTGGGCGTCGAGTCAGTATCAGCGAGATCGTGCGGGTTTGCTACCGGCGCAGGTCATCGCTGTCCGGGCGGCGGAAGCTTGATGACCTGGCCGATCTGGAGGTTCACCAGCCCGCCGGACTTCACGCTGTTGGCCGCTTCGAGCTTCTCGACGGTCGTGTCGAACTGCAGGGCGATGCCGAAGGCGGAGTCTCCTGCCTTCACGGTGTACGTGGTGACCCCGCTGGTGGAGGGGGGCGGGGGGGCGGCCGCGGTGCCCGGGTTCACGGTTGCCTTCGCCGGGATGCGCAGCTTCTGCCCGATGCTCAGGTCGTTACCGGTCAGGTTGTTGAGCGCGCGGATCGCCGCGGACGGCACGTCGAAGCGGTCCGCGAGCACGGAGATCGAGTCCCCGGCGACGACGGTGTAGACCGTCTCGCTCTGCGTCGGGGTGGCCGTGGCGCCCGGTGCGCCGGTCGCCGCGGGGCCGGGGGTGACGATGACCGGCGGGGGCACGTTCGAGAACGGTGTCGCGGTCGGGACGGGCGTGTTGGTGGCGGCCGGCGGCGTAGTCGATGAGCCGAAGGTGCACGCGCTGGCAAGGAGCATCGTGGCGGCGGCGAGCAGCGTGGAACGGAGTCGCATATGTCCTCACGGCCCGGGGGAGCAGAGCGATCGTAACCACCGGGCCTGCGCCCGACAACCTCGCGCCGGGCGGCGCGCGTGCGGGTGCCTGCTACCGGGCGGGGGTGTCGAGGGTCTTGAGGAGCGCCGAGAGCACCGTGTCCCCGGTGCCGAGCGTAAACGCGAGGGCATCGCGGTCGAGGTGCTCGACGGTGTCCCGCGGGGTGTGGATGAACCCGGGATCGTCGCCGGAGGTGATCGTGACGGCGGGCACGCCCACCGAAATGAAGGAGACATGGTCGGAGGACGCGAAGGGCGGGAACTTTCCCGCCTTCATGCGGTCATCCGAGCCCTTTGCGAGGATCCCGACGATCGTCGCGGTGAGGGCGTCGTCTCCGACGATGATCGGGTGCTCGATGCGGCCTGCCATGTCGAAGTTGAGCATGAACTGCGCGCCGCCGACCAGGTGCTGCTTCACGAAAGCCTGCGAACCGAAGAGCCCGACTTCCTCGGCACCGAACGCGACCACGCAGAGTCCGTTCGCTGGGCGCACGCGCGCGAGCTCGAGCATGGTGGATGTGCCGCTCGCGTTGTCGTTCGCGCCCGGGCCGGCGGGCACGGAGTCGTAGTGCCCGCCGAGGTACGCGCGGCAGTCGCCGCCGCGTCGGCCCACGACGTTCTGCGAGTCGACGCTCCTCGTCCCGGTGGTTGCGCGCGCGGTGACGGTTTCGCCCGTCCGCCCGCTGAGCTGGTCCCACGTCGCGCCGTCGACGCCGATTACCGGGATGCCGACGGCGTTCGTGCCGAGGGTGCCCCCGAACGGCCCGGGCCGGTCGTTCGCGATCACGACCGCGACCGCGCCCGCGTTCCGCGCGTTCGCCGCCTTCGTCGCGAAGGGAATCTCGCCGCGTCGCACGAGTGCGATGTGCCCCTTCGCGTCGAGGCCTGCGAAGTCCTCGGCGCGCCCCAGTCCCGCCACGACCAGGGCACCGGTCGCATCCTCGTTCGGCGAGCCGTCCAGCGCTGCCCCGCGCTTCGATGTCCCCGCGTACTCCAGCTTTGAATCGTCGAACCGAGTGGTGAACGTGAAGGGCTCGATCGTCGCGTCGTAGCCCGCGGCCTGCAGGACACCCGCGATGTACTTCGCGGCCGCGCGTTCGCCGTCGGTGCCAGCGGCGCGGATGCCGATCGTGCCCGCGAGCATGCGCGCGTGCGTCAGGACGCGCTCGACGTCGGGCGTCGCGACGGCTGCCGGCGTGGCGGTGGGCGAGCGGGACGTGAAAGCAGTTGCGCCGGCGGCCGGGATCGTCGCGGTGGGCGCCGCCGGTGCCCGCGTGCAGCCGAGCATCGCGAACCCGGCCAGAACGAATGCGGCAAATGCTCTGCGAGGTCGAGTGGTCACTGGATCACCCCAGATCGCGGCCGGGGTGGACGGCGCGCCGGTGATCGGCAAGGTCGAATCGGACTAGCGGCGGGTGCTCCGGGATCGCCACCAGCGGACGACCCGCTCCGACAGCGTGGGGCCCATCTGGTAGCGGACCGGCTGGCCGCGCCACTTCTGCTCATAGGCCGAGCCGCCGCGGTGCCCGAACATGACCGCTGCAAAACTCACCACGAAGAGGATGACGCCGCTGTACATGAGCCAGTCCATGAGCAGCGGGCTGACGCGGCGCAGGAAGAACGATCCAAGGATCATCAGGAACGAGAGCAGGATCATCTGGGACATCGACACGCGGGACAGTTCGCGCGCGATGGCACGTTGACGATCAGAGATCGCGGAGCCGAGGCGCCGCAGCGAGCGGCGCACGGTGCGCTTCGCGCGCGACTCCGGCGGGGGAAGTTGATCGATCCTGCCGAGGATCTCTTCGATCTCGCGTTCGAGGCGGTCGGAGTCTGCCATGCCCATCGCCCGCTCTGGGTCGCTACCCGCCCTGGCACCACGTGAGGGAGCGCTCACGCTCTCAGTATAGACGTATCTCGCGGCGCCCAGGCGCCTCTGTCACCCTGCCGAGTCCGCCCGTGCGAGGAGCAGCGCGCGTTCGCGCTCGTTCTGCGTCAGGGCCGCCGCGCGGACGAACTCCGCCTGCGCTTCCTCGAGTCTGCCCAGCTTCGCCAGCAGATCGCCGCGCACGCTCGGCAGCAGGTGGTACGCCCGGAGCGATGGCTCCGCGGCCAGCGCATCGACCGCCTCCAAACCCGCCGCCGGGCCCGCCGCCATCGACAGCGCGACGGCGCGATTGAGCAGCACGACGGGGGAGGGCGTGACGCGCCCGAGCGCGTCGTACAGATCGAGGATGCCCGCCCAGTCCGTGTCCGCTGCGGTGCGCGCCCGCGCGTGACAGGCGGCGATCGCGGCCTGCAGCGCGTACGGCCCGTGCGTGCCCCCGAGCGCCTGGGCGCGCGCGAGCGCGGCGAGGCCGCGGCTGATCAGCATCTGGTCCCAGCGCGCGCGGTTCTGGTCCAGCAGGAGGACCGCCTCGCCGTCCGCGCCCACGCGCGCCCGCGCGCGCGACGCCTGGATCTCCGTCAGCGCGACGAGGCCGTGCACCTCCGGCTCGTCCGGCATGAGGCCGGCGAGCACGCGTCCGAGGCGCAGCGCCTCCTCGCACAGGGCCGGGCGCATCCAGTCGTCTCCCGAGGTGGCCGCGTAGCCCTCGTTGAAGATGAGGTAGATCACCTCGAGCACCGACGCCAGGCGCGCGCCGAGCTCGTCGCGAGCCGGTACCTCGTATGGCACGCCGGCGGCGGCAAGCGTGCGCTTCGCCCGCACGATGCGCTGCGCGAGGGTGGCCTCGGGGATGAGGAATGCACGGGCGATCTCGGGCGTTGTCAGGCCACCGAGCAGGCGCAGCGTCAGCGCGACGCGTGCCTCTCGCGCGAGGACGGGGTGGCATGCGGTGAAGATCAGTCTGAGCAGGTCGTCGTCGATGGCCTGCGCGTCAGACTCGATCACGGCGTCGAATGCCGCGGCCGTGGCGGCCTGGCGTTCCTCGAAGTCACGGCCGAGGGCCTCCTGGCGCTGTTCGAAGCGCTGGTTGCGACGGATCGCATCGATCGCGCGCCGCTTCGCCGTGGTCATCAGCCACGCACCCGGATTGCGCGGGATGCCCGACGCCGGCCACTGCTCGAGCGCGGCGACCAGCGCATCCTGCGCGAGTTCCTCCGCGACGCCGACGTCGCGCGTGATCCGTGCGACGCCGGCGATCAGCCGGGCGGACTCGATCCGCCAGACTGCATCGATGGCTGCGTGGGTGTCGGAGGCCGTCATGGCCTCCGATCACATCACCTCGATGCGCGGCGCGGCAACTCCGCTACTGCTGCTGCCGTGCCTCGATCTCCGCGCGCAGGCGCCGCTCCTGCTCGACCACGCTCTGCGGGACGGCATCGCCGTAGTCCTCGAGTTCGGCGATCTGCCGGATCTCGATCTCCGTGCCGCCGTCAAACGGGGCGCGCTTCAGCCACTCGATGCACTCTTCCCGCGAGCGGCACTGCAGGATCCAGAACCCACCGATGAGCTCCTTCGTCTCCGCGAAGGGGCCATCGATGACCGTGCGCTTCTCGCCCTCGAACTTGACGCGCACGCCGTCCTTCGACGGGAGCAGGCCCTCGCCCATGAGCATGATCCCGGCCTTGACCATCTCCTCGTTGAATCTGCCCATCGCCTCGAAGAGTTCCGGAGGCGGGAGCTTGCCGGCTTCGGAGTCGTTGTCCTCTTTGACGATCACCATGAAGCGCATGCGTGTGTCCTTTCGTCGTCGTGATCGGGTGCTGGTGTCGCGGCGACTATGCCTGCACCTGTCGGACCTCGGTCTGGATCTCGTAACTGTCGCCGAGATAGGTGCGGTGCATCTCCACGAAGTCTCGCGCGGCCTCGATCGCGGCTTCGCGCGACTCCAACTCCATGATCGCCCAGCCGCCGACGAGCTCCTTCGTCTCCGTGAAGGGCCCGTCGACAACGGTGACCTTCCCACCGGTGAGGCTCACGCGGGCTCCCTCCGAGCTGGGGCGGAGGCCTCCCGCGGCGACCATGACGCCGGACTCGAAGGCACGCTGGACGGATTCGCCCATCGCCGCCATGAACTCTTCGTTGGGCAGGCGACCGGCCTCGGAGTCGGCGTTCGCCTTAACCAGAAACATGAACTGCATCTGCACTCTCCTCACTTCACGCTTCGACGATAGGGCGGAGGGCCTCTTCGCCCTCCACTGACACGTCGATTCGAGGCGTCCGGGATCGACCGGTCTCGCCACTGAATTCCCAAGATTCCACGGTGCCGGTCGATGCGGGCGGGCCCGAGACTTTAACCGTCTCTTCACCTGCCGCCGACGCCGGATGCCTCCCGCCACACGACATATTCGCTACGGTTTGGAGGCGCAGGACGCGTGGGTCGATGAGACCACCGGGATGGCCACCAGAGGGACTCGTGGGCTGCCCGGTCAACCGAAGGTGGCCTGCCGTGGAAGATATGGAACGTGCCCTCCGGGCGGAGAACGACGCGCTGCGGCAGCAGGTCGCAGCGGCCCGCCTGATCATCAGCGACTTCGCCCGGCGCTCCGGCGAGGAGCAGGCGGTCCTCGCCGACTTCCTGGCGGCCTGGCCAGCGCTGCCCACCCGGCAGGGGGCCGACGAGGCCACCCGCGCGTCGAGCCCCGCGGCGAACTAGCCGAGGCGGGTGCGGGTGCCTCTCGCTCGCCTTGACCCTCGGGGGGCCACTCGGTAACGTCATAAGGCTCTAGCCCATCCCGCACCTGCCCCAGGGGCAGTGACCGCCCTCAGGAACTCGATATGCCCGACACCTACACGCTCGAACCGCGCACCGTCACCGGCAAGGCGGTCTCCAAGCTCCGCCGTTCGGGCACGCTGCCAGCAAACATCTACGGCCGGGGCATCCCCTCCGTGGCGGTGCAGTTGCCGTACAACGAGGCGCGCGACCTGATGAACGCGCACGGGCGCAACACCCTCATCAACGTGCAGGTCACGGGCGAGGCGGAGCCGCGCCCGGTGGTGGTGCGCCAGATCTCGCAGAACCCGGTCACCCGGTCGCTGCTGCACCTCGACTTCTACCAGGTCGACCTCTCGCGCCTCGTGCAGGCGCAGATCCCGATCGTCCTCAACGGCGTGGCGCCGGCTGTTGCGCGCTGGGGCGGCGTCCTCGTGCAGGACCTCGACCACGTGGAGATCGAGGCCCTGCCGCAGAGCCTGCCGGAGCACCTCGTGGTCTCCGTCGTCAGCCTCACCGCGCTTGAGCAGCACATCATGCTGAAGGATGTGCCAGCGCCGTCGGGCGTGCGCATCATCACCAACGGCGAGTCGATCGTCGTGGCCGTGCAGCGCTCGCGCGCGGCGACCGATGCTGCGGGCAACGACGTGCTCGACGAGCCCGCGGAGACCCCCGCGAGCTAGTCACCTGCGATATCTGCAGACACCGAAGACGCCGGCCGCGAGGCCGGCGTCTTCGTGTGTCCGGCGTTCAGGCGGTGCAATTCCTAGAGGTCGACGGCCATCATCGACGCGCGCTGGACGTCGGTCCGGAGCTGCCCGCACGCCGCCGCGATCTCGACACCGCGCTCGATGCGCACGGTCGCGTTGATGCCGGCGGCCTGCAACTCGTGCAGGAAGGCGCGCACGCGTTCCCGGCTGGGCCGCCGCAGGTCGGGGCCGGCCGTCGGGTTGTACGGAATCAGGTTCACGTGCGCCTGGATGCCGCGGATGCGGCGAGCGAGGGCACGCGCCTGCTCGGGCTCGTCGTTCACGCGGTCGAGGAGCGCGTAGGCGAAGGTGACTCGACGTCCGCATCGCTCGATGTACAGGCGCGCCGCCTCGACGAGTTCGTCGATAGTGGTGCCGGCCGACGTCGGAATGAGCTGGCGACGAAGCTCGTCGTCCGGGGCGTGGAGCGAGATCGTCAGGCCGATCTGCAGTCCCTCCCGCGAGAGTCGATCGATGCCATGCACGAGGCCGACCGTGGAGACGGTGATGCCCCGCTGCCGCAGGTCGAGCCCCTCCGGGCGCGTCAGCCAGCGAATCGCGGCAACGGTCGAGGCGTAGTTCGCGAGCGGCTCGCCCATGCCCATGAAGACGAGGTTGGTGACCCGACGTTCGCGGGAGAAATGCAGCACCTGCGCGATGATCTCGCTCGGCGAGAGGTTTCGCGTGAAGCCCTGCTGACCGGTCGCGCAGAAGCGGCAGCCCATCGCGCAGCCGACCTGCGTCGACACGCAGACCGTGGTGCGGTCGGCCTCGCCGTCGTCATCCGGGTCGTAGTCCATGCGTACGGTTTCGACGGCATCGCCCGTCCTCCCATCAGGAGTGGGGCCGAGGTCGAGGAGCGCCTTCGTCGTCGCGCCGTCGTCCGCCGCGCGGTTCGCGATGACCGGTAGCGGCGCGATCGTGAACGTCTCGGCCAGCCGCGCGCGCAGCGCTGGCGGTAGCGGCGTCATCGCCTCGAAGTCGGTCGCGCCGTGCCGGAAGACCCATTCGGCGATCTGACGTGCCCGGTACGCGGGCTCGCCCCACGTGGCGAGCTCGGCCGCGAGGGCTTCGAGCGAGAGGTCGAGGAGCGGACGCATGTTCAGATCGTACTCTGCGAGCCCGGCGCTCACCCGAGCACGCTGCCGATGAGCGCACGGTCGCCGTTCAAGTAGTCCTCGATGCGCAGCGCCCGCTTGCCGGCGCGCTGCACCTCGAGCAGCGCGAGGCGGCCGCTCCCGCAGGCGACGACGGCCCGGCCGCGGCGGCCGGGGAGCAGCGAGGTGAGCTCGCTCCCGTCGCCGGCGAGCACCGTCCCCGGTTCGGCGCCGGGAACGCCCGGCATGGACCACGCGTCGAGAATCGCGAACGCGTCATCGCCTCGAGTCGTGGTCGCCAGTGGCCACGGGTTGTAGGCCCGGACCATGCGCGCGATTTCCTCGGCAGGGCGCGTCCAATCGATCACGCCGTCGTCTTTCGCGATCTTCGGCGCGTACGTCACGAGCGACTCGTCCTGTGGCACCGGCGCGATCTCACCGGCGACCCAGCGGGGCAGCACGTCTGCGAGCAGCGCAGCGCCGAGTTCCGCGATGTGGTTCGTGAGCGTCGAGGTGGTGTCGAGGGGGGAGATGGCGCGTGCGCGCCGGGCAATCACCGGGCCGGCATCCAGTTCGCGCACGACCTGCATGATCGACGCGCCCGCCTCGGGGTCGCCGGCGAGGATCGCGGCGGCAACCGGGGAGGCCCCGCGCCACCGCGGCAACAGCGAGGCGTGCACGTTCACCACGCCGCGCGGGAACGCCTCGAGCAGGTGCGTGGGGAGGATGTGTCCGGATGCCGCGACCACGCCGACGTCGGGCTGCAGTGCGGCGAGCGCCTCGGTCGTGTCGCGGCGGACGCGCTCGGGTTGGAGAATCGTTCGCACACCCGCGTCCAGCGCCGCCTGCTTCACCGCGTTCGCAACGAGCGCGCCCGAGCGGCCTCGAGGCCGGTCCGGCTGCGTCACCACCGCGACGATCTCGGCGCCGGGCACGTCGAGGCACGCCTTGAACGACGGCACGGCGTATTCGGGGGAGCCGAAGAACACGATTCTCATGGGCCCGCTCTCCGGAGGCATCGATGGAGCGACTGGAGGAGACGAAGGCGCGCGGGAAGGGGCTCGGGAGACCGCGGAGCGTCCGAGATCAGGAAGCGATGACGCTCCACATGGAGATCCCGACGAAGACGAACATCACGACGATGGTCAGGCGGTGCAGGGACCGCTGGAGGCCGCGCTTCGTCCGGAAGGTGTAGTCCTGCCCGCCGAGCGCCGCGCCGAAGCCGGTGCCGCGCACCTGCATGAGCACGAGGACGACGACCAGCGTCGAGACGAGAATCTGCGCGATGCTGAGAAAGCCTTTGAGGTCCATCGGGAATGAGGCTACCGGGCCGGGAGGTTGGCGGCAAGCGCACCACCGTCGGAGCCGCGCGGCCGCCTAGCCTCGGTTTGCGTAGGCTGCCGGCGCCTGTACCCGGAGGTCCCGCTCGAAGTACGCCCGCATGACCGCCGCGGCGAGGGCGTTCCCGTCGTGCCGGTAGCGGCGCTCCCGGTCCACGATGTCCGCCAGGAGGAGCCGCGCGGTCCCGTAGTCCGCGTCGCCCGCGCCCAGGACGGGCACAGACTGCCAGTCGGGGTTCAGCGGCTCCGCCGGCAGGTTGCTGTTCGCCAGGACGACATCCACGACGCTGTTGCTCTGGAGGTGCCGTCGCAGGGCGGCATAGTGGTCCGCAGCCGAGTACCCGTCGGTCTCGCCGTGCTGGGTGGCGACGTTGCTGATGTAGACCTTGTGCGCCTTCGAGTCCTTCAGCGCGCCACCAATCCCCGGCACGAGGAGGTTTGGCAGCACCGAGGTGTACAGGCTGCCCGGGCCGATGACGATGAGGTCGGCGTCCAGCAGCGCGGCGACCGCGTTGGGCTGCGCCACCGCATCGCGCGGCTCGATCCAGACCTCGACGGGCGGCTCGCCCGATGCCGGGAGGGCCGACTCGCCGAGCACGATGCGTCCGTCTGCGAAGCGCGCTGCGAGGCGGACATCGTCCAGCGACGACGGCAGGATGCGTCCGCGGACCGCGAGCACGCGGGAGGTCTCCGCGATCGCGGTCTCCATGCTGCCGGTGACCTCGGCCATCGCGGTGATGAACAGGTTGCCGAAGGAGTGCCCCGCCATTGCTTCGCCGGCGCGCTCGTCGAAGCGGTACTGGAAGAGCTCGGTGACGAGGGGTTCCGCCTCGGCGAGCGCAGCGATGCAGTTGCGGATGTCGCCCGGGGGAATGACGTGCATGTCGCGCCGGATGCGACCGCTGGAGCCGCCGTCGTCGGCGACCGTGACGATCGCCGTGAGGTTCGAGGTGTACTGCTTGAGCCCGCGAAGCAGGTTCGACAGGCCGGTGCCGCCGCCGATGGCGACGATCTTCGGCCCGCGGTCTCGCGTCCGGTTCTGGTAGACGAGGTCGACGATGTTCGCCTTCGTCGTGGACGCCGGCAGGACGGCGCGCGCGAGCTCACGGTTGAGTTCCCAGCCCGAGAAGATCGCGAGGGCAGCGGCGCCCGTCACGAAGAGCCCGCCACGGAGCCAGCGGGGAATGAACTGCAGCGTCAGGTAGAACGCCCACTCGGGGAACGTGTAGGAGACGTAGACCTCGCGAAGGATGTAGGCGAATCCGATGCCCATGATGGCAACGGCGACTGCAAGCAGGAGCAGCCAGCGCTTGATGTGCAGGCCCACGTAGAGCCACTTGGAGAGACTGTCGCGACTCAAACTCAGACTCGCTCACTCCCCGCGCCGTCATCAAGTAGACGGCCCAGCGCCCCCGCGGTCAACTCGCGGCCCGGCTCAGGCTCTCCGTCGGCTCACGCGTCCAGGTAGCGCCGAAGCGTTTCCGCGGCCGTGTTCGCGTCCGCTCGGCCCTTCATTTCGCGCATCACCTGGCCCACGAGGAACCCGATCGCGGCCTGCTTGCCACCGCGATAGTCCTCGACCGCCTTGGGGTTCGCCGCGATGACCGTCTGCGCGACCGCGTCGATCGCGCCCGTGTCGGTGACCTGTCGCAGCCCGCGCGCATCGACGATGGCGGTCGGTAGGTTGCCACTCTCGAAGGCGATGTCCAGAACTTCCTTCGCGGTGGCAGCGGTCACTGCCTTCTCAGCCACGAGGCGGGCCAGTTCGGCGATGTGCGCGGGCGTCAGCTTCGTGTCACTCAACTCCGCCTCGGCGCCGAGCGTGTTCAGCAGCCGAGCGACATCGCCCGAGAACCAGTGCGCGACCGCGACGGCGTGCTCGGAGCCGGCGAGGCGTACGGCCTCCTCGAATGCCTCTGCACCTTCGCGCGACTCGGTGAGCATGCGCGCCTCGTCTGCGACCAGGCCGTACTCCCGCTCGAAGCGTTCGCGACGTGCGGTCGGCAATTCCGGCAGGGTCGCACGGAGCGCCTCCGTGTCGGCCGGGTCAACCTCGAAGGGCGGCAGATCGGGCTCCGGGAAGTAGCGGTAGTCGCTCGCCTCTTCCTTCGAGCGCTGCGAGACCGTCTCGCCCGTGGCGTCCACGTACCCGCGCGTCTCCTGCACGATGCGCTGACCGGACTCGATGAGCGCGATCTGGCGTGGGATCTCGAACTCGATCGCGCGCATGACGGCGCGGAACGAGTTCATGTTCTTTACCTCGACCTTGCGGCCGAGTTCCTCCTGGCCGACGGGGCGGACGGAGACGTTCGCGTCGCAACGCATCCCGCCCTTTTCCATGTCCGCGTCGGCGACGCCGACGTACCGCATGGTCTGGCGGAGTGCGCGCAGGAACGCGCCCGCTTCGGCGGCCGAATGCATGTCCGGTCGCGTTACGAGTTCCATCAGAGCAGAACCAGCGCGGTTCGCATCGAGCAGCGAGTACGTCTCGATGCCGTTGTCGCGGTGCAACAGGCGCGCCGTGTCCTCTTCGAGGTGGATGCGCTCGATCTGCACCGCGCGGCGGACACCGTCGACCTCGATCTCGAGCTCACCGCCCAGGCAGAACGGCTGGTCGAACTGCGAGATCTGGTAGCCCTTCATCAGGTCGGGGTACGGGTAGTTCTTGCGGTCGAACTTTGCGAAGGCCGGGATCGTGCAACCGAGCGCGAGGCCCGCAAGCATCGTGTACTTCACGGCCTCTGCGTTGATCACTGGCAGCGTCCCTGGCATGCCGAGGCAGACCGGGCACACGTGCGTGTTCGGCTCCGTGTCGAAGTACGCGCGGTCACAGCCGCAGAACATCTTCGACCTGGTCTTGAGCTGCATGTGGACCTCGAGGCCGATGACGGCCTCGTACTGTGTCCCGGACGCGGTGCGGGTCTGCGTGGTCACGCTTCGTACCTCAACCTTCGCCGCCCATCTTAGCGGGCCCGGTCGTCGCTCTCCATCCGGCGAGTTCCGGGGAGAACCGAGCGGCACATCCCGCCGGGTACACTTCGCGCCATGAGCGGGGACAGCGAGGTCTCAGACGGGCCGTTGGGGCAGTCGGCGGGCGCCGACGAGGGCGCGCCCCGTGGATTGCCGCGGCCGATCTCGCGCCGCCGGGTCGTCGGGTTGATCGGCGGCTCCATCGTCCTCGCGACCGGGGGCGGCATCGGGCTGCTCGCACGCGGTCGCGGCGCGGGGGCGCCCGCACCGTCGCCAGCGCCGGCGGCTGCGGCGGC